>JAHYJM010000008.1 GCA_019428945.1 Bacillota bacterium
AAAAAACACTTTAAGTTCTCAGGATTAAAAAGAGAGGGCAGGCTGATTCATTTTGAAGTGTAGCTTATTGATACGCGATCACTTGGACTCTCACAATACTGATAAGCAGTAAACTGCACTAAGCGGCGCCTAGGGGATGGTTCGAACTTCAAGTAGCGTAGCAAAGGCTGAAGGGAAGATTTTGAAGCTGTCCCCTTGGTATATTGATGAATGTTTCAGTCTTGTTTTTTACCAGGTCTATTGATACAATAAGCCGTGGAGCCTTAAGTGGTGGGCTTCAGAGATACATGGGAGTAGTTAGCGGCCTGGTGGCGCTCCTGGTCTTCAAAACCAGTGGCAGGGCAACCCTCTGCGGTGGGTTCGATTCCCATCTGCTCCCGCCAATATATCCCTAAAAATAAGGATCTGTTAAATAACCCACATTAATAACTTCTTAAAAGTAATGTTCCCTTAAAAACGTCAGGTTGGAAGGCTCACTTGCTAAGTTCTTCTATGATCTCTTCAATATCCGGTAATTCCGAGATGGGATAAACTTTTACAAAGGCCACTTTCTGATTTTCATCGATAATGATATTAGCTCTTTCGGAGGTGCCTTTCTCTTCAATAAAAATGCCGTATAACTTTGCAACCTTTCCATGCTCCCAAAAATCACAAAGCAACTGGGTATGCACAATATTTAAACTCTTTGCCCAGGCTTTTTTACAGGGAACTGAATCGACACTGAGACCGAAGGCGATTGTGTTTAGTTTAAGAAATTCCACTCTTTTTGCTTCTAGCGACTCCATCTGTTTTGCACAGACATTTGTCCAAGCCAAAGGGTGAAAAGAGAGCAGGACTTTCTTCCCCGAGAAGTCTTTTAAATCAATTTCTTTACCGTGTTGATCCTTTAAGGAAAAAAGCTTGGCTGAATCCTCCACTTTGATTCTCATATCCTTAAGCCTCCCTGTGTTGAATAAATTTAGTTGACAGACTTTGTTTATATTTCTCTATCAAGGTTTTATAAACCTTTACGTAACTTTCTTGATAATCTATACTTTCAGCAATTAAAAATGGTTTTATCCAGAGCAGACGAGAGAAACAGCATGATGGCTCTAAAGTAACCTGCTTGCAGGTAAGGTGCTCATACCGCCAATAGGCTTTCTATAATACCATAAGATTGTAGCATTGCATTATTCAATTTAAACTGCTATGCTCAAGCTCACAGATATATGCTATCCGGTTGAAAGAAAGGGACAGATCTGAAAAGCCAAAAATTTAATTTAAAGATATTTAGTCTTCTGCTGTTATGTTGGATTATTTTGGTTTTGTATCCGCAGCCAGGACTTTTTGCTGTTTCTCTGTACCGTCTGCATAAGCCACCTCTGGAACCAGCACTTGTATCAGATCTAGCTTCTGAACTATGGGGTGCTGCTCCAGATGAAATTCAAGAAACAGTCTATATTTGGTTGCCTTATAGCTACGACTGGCAGACTTATAATATGCCCTGGTACTTTCCAACTTTGGAAGAGGCGCTTGAAACCGGCAGAGGCGATTGTAAGGCCCGGTACTTACTTTTTGCTTCGCTTCTTGAAGAACTTGAGATCCCCTATCAAAAAAATCTATCCTTAAGTCATATTTGGGTCAGCTACGAAGGTAAAATCGATAATAGAATTGAAAATGAAGGTGAATCGTTTGTGACTTTCGATGAAACAGGGCGAGCCAGCTTCAGTTTTCCTCGAACCAGCCTGAGCCGTTTTGTTGACACATTTAAGCACAGTTTCTGGGAAATAATGCCCCCGGTTAAAAAGATACTTCTGGCTTTAGGTTTCCCTGTTGCCTTTATTTTAACACCTCAAAGCATGCAAAATAAGAAGTTTATCGGTATTTAAGCAGATTAAGCTTGGGTTATGACAACTGCATCTGCTTATTTCCTGTGTGGAGCCTCTTACCCTTTTGGTAAGGGGTTTTTTTGCGTTAAATATTCAGCAGATTTTATTTATATAAATAAACTATAGATGCAAGTTGAAGCATTAGCTATATCTATTTGCCTGTATAGATAATTATCCATAATATATATCTATTACCAAAAATATTGATCAGGTGGTGGTTAATCTGTGAAAAATTTTCTAGCAACGCGGTGGGGTATTATTGCAGTCGGTGGTTTTATTGGTATTTTAGCTTCTTTACTACAGTATTGGGGCAACCCGGCCAACATGGGTATTTGTGTTGCCTGCATGGAGCGAGATATTGCTGGAGCCCTCGGATTGCACCGGGCAGCGGTTGTCCAGTACATGCGTCCCGAAATTATCGGTTTTGTCCTCGGTTCTTTTGCGGCAGCCTATTTATTTAAAGAATTCAGATCAAGGCTTGGTTCTGCTCCCATAGTCAGGTTTGTACTAGGTGTTTTTGCCATGATCGGCGCCCTGATTTTTCTTGGTTGTCCATGGCGAGCGCTATTGCGTTTGGCCGGTGGTGACTTGAATGCAATTTTGGGTTTAGCCGGTTTAGCTGTGGGAATTTGGATAGGTACCTTATTCTTAAGAAATGGCTATAATTTAGGGCGCACTCATAAAACCCATACATCAGCCGGTTGGATTATGCCATTAATTATGCTTGGTTTTCTGGTGATTATGCTTTTTAATCCCCAGATCAGCGGCGAGAATCAGAGTGGCCTACTATTTTATAGCGTTGAAGGGCCGGGCTCTATGCATGCGCCATTGATTGTTTCACTGGTTGCCGGCCTTTTAGTTGGATTTCTGGCTCAAAAAAGTCGGTTTTGCACCATGGGCGCTATCCGCGACCTAATTTTGTTTAAGCAAACTCACCTTTTCGGTGGACTGGTTGCTCTTGTAATTACAGCATTTCTTGCAAACCTGGTGCTTGGCCAGTTTAATGCAGGTTTTGTTGGCCAACCAGTGGCCCACAACATGCATTTCTGGAACTTTGCCGGGATGGGGCTGGCCGGGCTTGCTTTTGCTCTCGCCGGTGGGTGCCCCGGAAGACAGCTATTCCTCTCTGGTGAAGGTGACGGTGATGCCTCAGTATTTGTGATAGGGATGATTGTCGGGGCCGCTATTGCCCATAATTTTGGTTTGGCCAGTTCTCCGGCAGGCGTTACGACCGCCGGTATTGGCGCTTTAATTGTAGGGGTGATAGTTTGTATTACGATCGGTTTAACTATGAAAGATAAAGCAGCATAAAGCTTCTCAAGGAGGAATATATAGTATGTCTAATGTTGTTGATGCCAGAGGGCTATCCTGCCCCCAACCGGTTATTATGACTGTGGATGAAATCAAAAAAATGGAACAGGGCGAAATTACTGTCCTGGTTGATACAGATACGGCAAAAGAGAATGTAAGCCGTGCTGCAAAGTCGAAGGGTTGGTCGGTATTAGAAATTAATCCTGACGAGGAAGGTTACAAAATCAGGATCGGAAAGTGATGCCTATGAAGGCTAAGGGCACTGGCTGGAT
Source organism: Bacillota bacterium (assembly GCA_019428945.1). Taxonomy (GTDB): domain Bacteria; phylum Bacillota; class Dethiobacteria; order DTU022; family DTU022; genus JAABTH01. Next base: position 3,452 of record JAHYJM010000008.1, read on the forward strand.
GATCATGAAATACCCAGTGATGCCATAGCCTTCTTTCTTTCTGCGGATGAATAAATTGACAATTATATTAGGAAATTGTTATGATTGCGTAAACACGCAATAGATGCTGAACCAGTTTCTCCAATCCCGAATCTTTTTGAACCCCATGAATTTCTCCTAATTATACCTCCAAATGATGCAGCAGAGGATCGCATCCAAACTCTTGTATCTTTTACAAGAGAGAGGGTAATACTTCTAATGATATAGAGGTAGGCTTATGTACGAAAAAGTTGCCGATAATATCTACTTCATTGAAGGTGAGAACAGGGGGCGGGATCCCTATTCAAATTCTCTGTTAATTGATGATCAGGTAAAAGTATTAATCGATACCGGTATCGGACCTGATAGGATTAAACGGGTGAGTGAAGATTTTGACATAGATCTTATTTTCTTATCGCATGGGCATGAAGATCATATAGCTGGTAACCCATCTTTCCCGGCGACAAGTATTGGAGTCCACGTAAATGATGTAATGGCTGTAAAAGAGGTCAGCCACCAGCTTAAACTTTTTGGAGTTACTGGAACTGATTTGGAAGAGGTTACAAATTGGGTCCTTAGAGACATGTTTCAGCTTAAGGATTCCAGAGTAGATTTTGAATTCGATCATGGAGATTGTTTTTCATTTGGAGCTTATGAAATGAATGTTATCCATACTCCTGGGCATTGTGCCGGTCATTGCTGTTTTTTGATTCCATCTGCCAGGCTTTTATTTCTTGCTGACATAAGTCTATCTTCCTTTGGGCCGCTTTACAACAAGGTTGATTCAAATCTTGAGCAGTTTATCAGCTCCATTGAATTGCTAAAAACTACAGATTTTGAAGTTGCTATATCAAGTCACAAGGGAATATTTTCTGATCGAAATAAGGTCTTAATAAATTTAGAGTTATTCCGGGAGAAAATATTTCAGAGAGATGAAGCGCTGTTTCGATTTCTTCAAAGAGAACGAACCCTTGATGAAATTGCTGATGAGGCAATTGTATACGGAGTAATTCCCGAGCCCAGGGCAATGTATACCTTTCTGGAGAAAACAATGATTTCCAAGCATTTGAAACGTTTAATGGCTAAAGGTCTCGTTAAAGAAACTGACAGGGGATATATCATTTTCTGAAATATTTTGATGGCAAGCTGTGACGGCCAGGCAAAAGTATTGATTTAAGATATTCTAACGGTAGTTACTTTTAGTTAATAAGTATAAAAAGTTTTGACAAAAAGGGATCAGATCTTGTAAGCTATACTAGGTTGCATTTATATCAATAAATGTTTTAAACGGCGAGAAGGAAGTAGAGCATTTATATTTCCTTCTCGATTTGTGTGTTAAAGAACAGGTTAGTCATTATATTACGGATGTGAACAGCATGACGGAAAGTAAACAGCAGACTATAAGCGAACCTGCCCTGGTCGGGGGCGATGGCAAATACAGACCGGTGCTCAGTATTCTGGTTTTGGCCTGGCCGATTGTCATAGAAATGGGTTTGCATACATTTGTGTGGATTTTCGACACCGCCATGGTAATGAGGCTTGGCGCCCATGAGGCAACAGCCGTTGAATATGGTGCAATTGTGCTGTTCAACTCACTGATGATTCTTGGCGCTCTCGGTATCGGCGCCAATTCACTGGTTGCCCGTTACACCGGAGCTAAAGATATGCAGCGGGCTGCATTAACCGGTGGGCAGGCTATCTCAATCAGTTTTTTAATTACTGCTCTTTTTACAGGGCTTAGCTTGCTCGCTTACCAATCATTTTTTAACTGGATTATTAAGGATACAATTACCGTTGCCCTGACAGAGGATTATTTCTATTATGCCCTGGTAAGCGGTGGTTTTGCCCTGCTGCCCCTGGTCGTTGCCAGTGGTGTTATCCGTGGTATAGGTAATACCAGGGTGCCAATGATCATAGCTTTGATTGCCAACACTTATAATGTTATTGGTGATTATCTGCTCATTTTCGGTAACTTCGGTTTTCCTGCGCTTGGTGTCAAGGGCGCTGCACTTGCTACCGGTTCGGCCCAGTTAATAGCACTTGTGCTTTCGATCGGTTATCTTTTATGGCATAAGGGAATACTTCCTTTCAGCCTTAAATCTCTATTTCCATTCGATAAGGAAGTTATCAGGCAGGTTTTAAAATTGAGTATCCCTGCCGGTGCGGAAGAGCTTACACATAGCGGCAGCCGTATGATTACAGCAAGCTGGATAACTGTATTGGGTCCGGTGGCCTTTGCAGCCAATGCTGCAGCCATAGCGGCAGAAGCATTTTCTTTCATGCCCGGCCAGGCTTTTGCGATAGCAGCTACCACACTGGTCGGACAGCGGCTGGGTGCAGGTTACATTAGGCAGGCCCGGGATACCGGTTATTGGGCTGTTGCTATCGGCACAGCGCTGATGAGCGCATTTGGCCTGGTTTTCTTCTTTTTCCCATACCTGGTAATGAGTTTATTTGATCCGCCTGATCCTGAGGTTCTGAGGTTGGGTATTTTATGCCTGCAAATAGCTGCAGTTGAACAGCCTTTTATCGCCCTGACAATGATATTTTCAGGCGCCCTCAAAGGTACCGGAGATACAAAGGGGCCTTTTAGAATTGGTCTATACAGCAATCTTTTTGTGCGTCTGCCTTTAATTTACCTGGTGATCTATGTATTACATCTTGAAGTTTATTACATCTGGTGGGTTACGGCAATTCAGTATGCGGTGAGCGCTTTACTGCTTTATATCCGCTATCGCCGTAAAGACTGGAGCAGCCTTGAACCTCTGCCCACAACTGAAAATGTGGGTTAATATTCGAGGAAGGTGTGGTGATGGAAGTGGATCAGCTCAGTCGTGAACAACTATTGGACCTGCTTAACGATTTTGCCAAACGCTGGCTGGCGCATGATGGCCTCTGGTTTCAAGAGGTTGAAAAAGCATATGGTATGGATGAAGCGATCAGGCTTGACGCCGGGGCCTGGGAGCACTTTACGGTTATTGAAGCTCAACGGATCATGAAAATTTTAAACCTTGAACCTGGAGGAGGACTTCCTGCCCTGAAAAAAGCGCTTGAATATCGCCTTTATGCTTTCATCAACAAACAGGAAATTATTCAGCCGGATCAAAATAGATTAATATTTCGGATGAAAGACTGTCGGGTGCAATCAGCGCGAAGGCGAAAAGAAATGCCGGAATTTCCCTGCAAGCCGGTAGGCCAGGTGGAATACAGCGGTTTTGCCGGCACGATTGATTCACGGATAAAAACAAAATGTCTTTGCTGCCCTCCTGATGAACATCCTGAAAATTATTATTGCGCCTGGGAATTTACGATATGATGCTTGCAAGATTATAATATTATGATATAATAATATACGAGGAGGGGAGCCCGTTATGGATGTAGCCAGTGAAATGAACCTGATCAAAGATAAAGCATCGCTGCTTAAAGCTTTGTCAAATCCTGTAAGGTTATGCATTGTAAGAGAGCTGCTGCAAAGAGAATGCTGTAATGTTTCGTCCATGCAAAATTGCCTTCAGCTGTCACAATCAACAGTGTCACAACACCTCGGGCGTTTGAGAGATATGGGTATTATCAGTGGTGAGCGAAAGGGAACTGAGGTTCATTACAGGGTATCCAGTGATGAGGCTGCCAAGATAATAAGGGTTCTCTTCTAAAATAAACTCAAAACGGAGATTTTGGTTGCTCCGAAAATTGTGGGAGGGATAATTGTGCTTAAATTAAGCGATACAGCTAAAGAAAAGTTTATCGAATTTTTAGCTGAGGAAAAGAAAGAAAATGCGCATGTAAGGATCTATGTCAGCGGTGTTGGCTGAGGTGGACCAAGGTACGGCCTGACTCTGGAAGAGTCGGTTCAGGAAGAAAAAGATGTTGTAGAAGAAGCAGAAGGCATAAAATTCATATTTGACAAAGATATAGCTTATTTCCTCGATGGAAAGTCAATTGATTATCATGACGGCCCCCGGGGCGGTTTTTCCATTAATGATGCTAACCCATCAAAAAGCTGTGGAGATTGCAGCTGTTAAATTAGATATACCGGCCACGGTTGTTGAAAGGAGATATTCTATGGCGACCAGGAAAGAGCAGGAATATAAGTGCCAGGTTTGCACCAACGTAGTTCAGGTTAAAGAAGAAGGCGTAGGTACGTTGGTATGCTGCAACAAACCGATGGAACTGCAGAGTAAAAAGTGAAGACAGAAGTAAAGATTTATTATTAAATGATAAATTATAGCCGGAATGCATTATTAGGGCACTCCGGCTTATTTTATTAAGATTCAAGAAGTTTCCTGGTGTTCAGCATTTCGGCATATTCGGAATCTTTCTCCTGCAGGCCTCCGGGAAACTCATACTTCGCCATTCTTTCAATGAATGGATCAGGATCAAAAGATTCAGGCCCGTGCACTCCTTTGAGATTCCAAATCCCTTTGGCAAACAGTTCAAGCATAATTACAGGGCTGAAAGCTGTTTGGGCAACCACAGAGTTGGTTCCATATTTCTTATAACATTCCTGGTTGTCGGCAACCTGGTATAGGTAAACAGAACGTTTTAAGCCATCCTTGGTTCCGGTAACCCAGGTGCCTGCACATCCTTTTCCGACCATTTTCGGGGCAAGCTCAAGGGGATCGGGAACCACTTTAACCAGAAAATCGCGGGGGGCTATTTCGCTCTCGCCAACCTTGATCTTTCTTTTTGCATCATCCATACCGCACTGCTGAAGATTTAGCAGTAAAGCTCTCATTTCTCTCGGCACGCCAAATTTAAAGGTAACCCTGTTGCAATCAATTACCCTTGGTACGAGTAAGACTTCTTCATGTTCAACATTTATCACTTCAACATCACCAATGCCGCCGGGGAAAGAAAAAATTTCCGGTTCGGAAAAAGGTTCAGTACAGTACCAACCACGATCTTTTTCCCAGATAACCGGAGGGTTCAGGCATTCTTCAATTGTGGTCCAGACTGAAAAGCCAAAAGCCACACCTTCATGACCCGGTATATCATAATTATCACCATCACGAACATTAACCTCGTCAATGCTGTCGAATAAATGTTTTGCAGCGTAGCGTGCGAAAACATCAGCCATACCCGGTTCAACACCTGAGCCTACAATAGCTGTTAAACCTGCTTTTTCCCATTCTTCTTTTTTGGCGAACTGGTAATCACCCAGCTTTATATGGGCCAGTTCAAAAGGTTTTTCAGGGTGACGTTTTGAAAGGGTCATGGCACAATCAAGGTAACAAACTCCGCTTTCAAAACAAGTGTCAAAAATATTTTCATTAAATGATGGTTCAACTGCATTCATCACAAAATCAATCTCATGCTTCTTAATTAAAGCTTTAATCTGTTCTGACTTGCCGGCATCAATATGTTCGGGTACAAAGCGGGGATCATTGCAAAGTGCCGCAACCTCTTTTGCCCTGTCCAGGTTATAATCAGATAAAATAACCTTTTCAGCCCACTCAGCTTCTTTTCCGGCGCGCTTGATAATCATCGCTGCAGACTGTCCGACTCCACCTGATCCGATAATTAACAGTTTCAACTTTATCCCTCCTGTATTAAATGATAATCTCTCTTTAAAAAGGCTCCCGGATGATCCGGGAGCCGCTATTAATCCTCAGTCTATATTTATGAAGATTTCTGCCAGAAGAATTTTGGCATGCTGGTCATGTCCTCGCCGTCGAGGGTTCGCATTGGTTTCGGCGGGTCATTTTTCTGGGTGGCCAGAGAAACTAGATACAGAGTCAGGAAGCTGATCACTGCAGCGGGAACCATGGCTATAAAGATAGCGTCCTCTTCGAAAAAGTCAGTTGCAGGCATTGCCCAGAACCAGAACAGTAGAGCCCAGGAAATAAGGCCGGTGAAGAAAGAGGTTACTGCTCCTGTGGTGTTGGCCTTTTTCCAGAACATACCGATTATGTATGCGCCGGAAATAGTAGCAAGCTGTATACCTCCGGATAACACAATCAGCTTATATACCGTTTCAAAATAGAGAGCAATTGACATGGCCAGAAGTGCGGTAATCGGGATAAATATCCGCACTACCCTTAAGACATCAACATTGGTTGCATCGGGTTTGATGTTCCTGTAGATATTGTGACCGATCAGAGTTGATACAATAAGCACGTTATCACCGGATGTACTTACAATTGCAGCTGCCAGGGAAACAATAAAGAGAATGCTGGCCCAGGGTGGCAGGAAGTTATAGGCTGCCCAGGGCAAAACATTTTCAGCCTGTGCTTCCATTTCGACGACACCATCCATGTAGCCTGAGGTGAAAACTGCAATACCAATCAATACAGGCATCATACCGATGGTCAGATAGAGCACGCCGCTGGTTAAAAAGCCGGCTACTGCTGTTTTTTCATCTTTGGCTGCCAGGGCGCGCTGCATTAGCACCTGACTTGGAACATCACCCAGTGAAAGAGTAACCCAGGCTGAGATATAAAGTAAAACAGCCAGCAGGCCGACATAACCAAGATAGCCGCCATCAGCTTCACTCTCGATTTTCATCGACCAGGTGGGAAGTTCGGCCCAGTTAACACCGTTTTCGATCAGGGAAGCAAAACCGCCAACTTCGCCTATCGCTGCCGGCAAGAGGATAACAAGGCCCACAATTATAAGGATGAATCCGATCATATCAATACGCGACAGTGCCCATAATCCACCGAAAGCGGTTACAAGTATAATTGCCAGGGTAGCTATTATAACTGCTGTGCTCATGCTGAAACCGGTAGTCAGATAAACAATGATACCAAGGGCTACCAGCTGACCGCCGAGCCATGCAATGGCTGATAAGATCTGAATAATTGTATAGAGCATACCGCTTAAGTAGCCATAACGGTGATTGAAGAAATCGGTAACAGTTGTATATTTTGCTTTACGCATGCGATAAGCAAAGAAAACACCGATAATGACCATGCAAAGCGCTGGAGCCCAGGGGTCAAAAATAATTCCCTGCATGCCGTAGAGCAAAGCATAACCAGCTGCCCCCATCATTGCTCCGGCGCAGATCCAGGTGGCAATGATCGACGGCACCATAAATATGAAGCTCATCTGGCGGCCGGCGACACAAAGGTCATCTGCTTCATGAACCCTGCGGCTGTAGAAAACACCCAATCCAATGATGACAACCATATAAATACCCAAGAAGAGCAAAATCCATGGTGCTGTTGAAAATACTTCTAAGATACTGTCTTCCATTTGGTTAGTCCTCCCAGTATTAATGTGATGAAGCAACCGGCTTAATCTGGCCTGTGGTTTGATTTACCCACCGGCAACCCGGGGGTTAACCACAACTACCTCACCTCCTGTTAACACTGTGTCAGGATCTGATTTTTCACCATTAATCTGGATAAAAGAAATCGAGGAAGCGGGTATCTCAAGTTGCTCAATTATTTCCCGCAATTTTACCTGAGTATGTTCGAGTTCAATCGTTAAGGGTTCGATATTGTCTCCATACTTTTTAAGAGGGCCTTTCAAGTGCAGTGTGATTTGCATTATACCCACCTCCCCGATTGCTGGATTTTAAAGATTTAACTCTTTTTTCTTCATATCGGTTATAATGCCGTTCTCATCCCAGCCGCGCAGCTGGTAATATTCGGCAAGCATCTTGTCATATTCTTCTCTTGGCAGTAATTTTCCTTCAGTAGCTCCGGTTGTCAGTTTGTCTGAGTATATCCGTTCAGGCAGATAATCATCTTTTCTTTCAAAACCTTCCCTCTCATTGAAGAGACGGGCAAGGTTATATACACGTTCACCGATTTTGGTTAGCTCAGCGGCTGTAACCTCACGGTCGAGAAGCATACTTAAAATCTCTGCCATTCGTTCGGTACTCAAAGCCCAAAAGTCGCAGAAGATTGCTGAAAACTTTACAGCATTATCATCCTGCATACCTATGACAAGCTCGGCTTTTCCTTCACTTGTAAAGGGATCAATGTCACCAAATGCTTCTACTGCGGCAGGCCATGCTCTCATGTGGCAGGCTCCGCGGTCGGCAGTGCCATAAGCAAGACCCATAGACCATGATCCACGCGGTTCATAACCGGGAATTTCAAGTCCCTTAACCTGCATTGCGAAATCGTTTCCGCCATATTTTTTAGCTATGGCTCTAACTCCTTCGGCCAGGTCGGCCCCTGTCCCTTCCCTGGTGGAGATCAGGCCGGGCATTTTCAGGAAATTATCAACATCTCCGAAACGGATCCCAAAATCGTGGATTCCTTTTTCCGTCAATTCCATGGCAAAGGCGACAACGTTTCCGGCTGATATAGTGTCGAGACAATAATCATCACAGAGACGGTTAAACTCGATTACTGCTTCGAGATCACCGATACCGCAGTTAGATCCGCACAGTGCAAGGGTTTCGTATTCCGGCCCTTCAACCTCTGTTTTACCTTTCTTAACATAGTTACTGCAGGCCAGGGGGCAGGCGTAACAGGCTTTTTTTGCCTTCAGAGTGCCTTTTACCGCATCCGAATTTATATTTTTGTATTGATCAAATGTACCTTCCTGAAAGTTACGGGTAGGAAGGATTCCGGTAGACTGGCTTAAATCTACGATCATAGGGGTTCCATCGCTGTAAGCCCACATGTTGTCGTCGGTCATTGTATCTTCGCGTTTAATTTTATTTAACGCTGCTGAAACCTTACGAATATTTGGAATTTCAATACCGCCGCTGCCCCAGACAGCAACTGCCTTCAGGTTTTTACTGCCCATTACAGCTCCGATTCCGCCACGACCGGCCTGACGGTACAGTTCGGAGCTGATACAGGCCATTGGCAGCAGGTTTTCTCCGGCCTGTCCGATAGCCAGGGTAATTACGTCACCTAAGGCATCGGCGATGAGATGTTCGGTTTCGTGAGCGCCTTTGCCCCATAAGTCTGCAGCGCTGCGCATTTCAACAATATCATCATCTATGAACAGGTAAACGGGAGCTTTTGCTTTTCCTTCGATTATTACGGCATCGTAACCGGCATATTTTAATTCATTTGCAAAGTGGCCACCGATGGAGCAGTCCAGGATGGTGCCTGTAGCGGGAGATTTTGCTGCTATGGCCAGCTTGCCCGAGTTGGGAACAATTGTGCCTGTCATGGGGCCGGTCATCAGGATTAATTTGTTATCGGCTGATAGCGGATCCACACCCGGTTTTAGTTCTTCATATAGATATTTAATGCTTAAACCTTTTCCACCTAAATATTCTTTTGCCCATTCTTTATTTAGCGGTTCAGTTGATGCTTTTCCTGTGGTTAAGTCAATCCTAAGTACTTTTCCGGTGTAAGCCATCATTTATTCACCTCCTCGAAGGTCAGCGCTTCAGTCGGACACCAGTTTGCACAGCTGCGGCACTGAACACATACCCCGATTCCCCTGTCTTTTTTAACTATTACCTGGTTGGGGCATACATCAACACAGAGGCCACAGTCGGTGCAGAGGTCTTCCAAAAAGGATAAACGCCCGTTTTTCTCAATAATTGCATCAACCGGGCATGCCTCAACACAGCTCATGCAGAGATCACACACCTGTCCCTCCACGATCAGGCCGTCGCGATCATAACAGGAAGTTATAACCAGGCGGGCCAGGCGGGGATTAAAAATTTCTTCATTCTGGGCGCTGCAGGCCAGGTGACATAGCTTACAGCCGATACATTTTTTTTCATGAAATACTAATGCTTTCAAATACAATCCTCTCCTTTCCAAATTTTAATCATTATAATGCTCTGAAATTCTTTTAATAACCTTTTCCAGAACTTCGATAACATGATCGATTTCTTCGATAGCGATAGTCAGGGGCGGTTCGATTCTTATTGCAGCAGCATTATTAAGCGCCCCTGCAACAAGAATTCCGTTTTCAAAAAGTCCTTTTGCTATCCTGTAGCCAGTGTGATCATCTACAAATTCCAGGCCGATTAGCAATCCCTTTCCCCTGGCTTCTCTCAGAGCCGGATACTTACGGGCAATTCTCTGTAACTTGGGCAGAATATAATTACCTTTTTCGGCAGCCTGCTCAATTAATCCTTCGTCAAAAATAACTTTAATTCCGGCAATGGCAGCAGCGCAGGCAAGGGGGTTGCCGCCAAAAGTTGTAGAATGCAGGAATGGGTTGGGGATCATCTTTTTCCAGATCGCTTCAGTTGATACAAAAGCTCCAATTGGCATTACGCCACCACCAAAAGCTTTCCCCAGGCACATAATGTCAGGCGTTACCCCAAAATGTTCTACAGCAAAGAGCATACCAGTCCGGCCCATTCCGGTCTGTACTTCATCAATAATCAGAAGTGTGCCAAAGCTATCGCAGATATCGCGTACCTGCATGAGGTAATCGTCAGGCGGCACGACTACACCGCCTTCTCCCTGGATCGGTTCAAGTATAACTGCAGCAACTTGATGGCCAACAGCATGGGAACTTGCAATTGTTTTTCTGAGCATTTCGGCATCACCATAAGGAACGTGCTGAAAGAAAGGCATCAGGGGCAAAAATGGAAGGCGGTATGCTTCTTTGCCGGTTGCGCTCAGCGAGCCAAGAGATTTGCCATGATAACCGCCCACAGCAGCAATTATTCCCGGTCGCCCGGTATGTAAACGGGCCAGCTTGATTGCGCCTTCCACAGATTCAGTGCCGCTGTTGGTCAAAAAGCTGTACTTTAGGTTGCCTGGAGCAATCATAGCTACAAGCCTGGATAGCATTGCTCTTAAGGGGTCTAAGAGTTCCTGGCTGTGAAGAGCCTGACGCTCAAGTTGATTTCTAACTGCTTCGACAACCAGGGGATGACGATGGCCAAGGTTATAAACACCATAGCCACCGAGGCAGTCAATATATTTGCGCCCCTGCAAATCTGTAAAACCGGTTCCGGAATCTTCCCATTCTACGGCTGCGTAGTTATTCGATACCGCTTTGCGGTATTCCAGAAAACCGGGATTGCAATTCTCTTTAAACCCTTCCAGCGTTTCACTGGTTACCCAGTCTTTATCCTGATCGGAAAGCTCCTTTTTCGATATGAAATTAAGAACTTTACTTGAATAGGATATGACCGTTTCAGGGTTAAAATTCACCAGGTTTTTCCTCCTGTAATAAACTGGATGAGATATATGACAGTACGTTTTACCTGCAACCTTATATTCTTGATTATATTGCAAAAACAATGCCAAATAAGCTTATAATAAATATACCGGGCTGAAAGCATTTAGAAGCTAATAAAATAGCACTTTGTTTTCCATTGAATGTTTAAAAGCCAAATATAAATAATAATCTGGTCCCTTTAATTCTCGATATTGAGATTTTTCCAGAAAAACAGGCGCATAGCAGAAGGTTATTAACCTGTTTTGAAGAACTATTCATAATCACTGGATAAGTAAGTCGCAAAGAGTGAAGGAGAAGAAATGCCCGGATTAATGCATATACAGATGATGGTTCAGGATTTGGCAGAAGCGATAGCAGCAGCTTTGTCGGTTGAAGTGGAAATTGTTGATCACGAATTGACAGTGGTTGCCGGAAGCGGATTATACAGAAAAAGAATCGGCCAGAAAGAAGAATTGGGCCAACTTGATAGTGATTATCTTTATGCCCGGACCCTGCGCAGCGGGAAGTCATTTGTGGTTACTGATCCGGTTAGCGATCCCGAATATGATCCTTCTTCACTTGAAGGCACCACCCCTGAGTTGGCTGAGATATGTTCTCCTATTATCATGGACAATAATGTCATCGGTGTGATCGGCCTTGTGGCTTTCACCCCTGAACAGAAAAAAATTCTTTTATCAAAAACTGAGGCTGTCCTCTCATTTTTACAGCATTTGAGCCGCTTTCTGGCGGCTAAAGTATCGGAAAGCGAAGCGGTTGAACGACTGACAATTCTTTCAAATGAACTGACTGCAATAATTGAAACTATACACGAAGGAGCTCTTGCCATAAATGCGGAGGGTTTTGTTACTCATTGCAACACTACGGCAGAAAAACTGCTGAAGTTAAACAGGGAGGAGATTATTGGCAGTAATTTAGAAGATCTCCTTCCCGGAGCTCCTGCGCTGGAAGTTCTTGAAACGGGTACTGAATATATTGAGAAAGAAGAGATTTACCAGGCCCGGGGCAGACGCAGCATGCACTTTATAGTTTCAGTGCGTCCAATTGCAGGCAGAGAAAAACCTGAAGGAGCTGTTGTTTCATTCCGGGATATTTCTGAAGCACGGCGCCTTATTTATGATTTGAGTTCAACCGCAATGGATTATACTTTTGATGACATCATTGGCGAAAGCCTGGCGATCGGGAATGTAAAAGAACAGGCCTTAAAGGTAGCCGGTGGCAACTCAACTGTATTAATTACAGGTGAAAGCGGAACCGGCAAAGAGATATTTGCCAGGGCTATACATAAGGCCAGCCCCAGGGAAGAAGGACCATTTATCAGTGTTAACTGCGGAGCCATACCTGAAACTCTTTTAGAAAGTGAACTTTTCGGGTATGAGGGAGGCGCATTTACCGGAGCCAGGAAAGAAGGAAAAGCCGGAAAATTTGAACTGGCCAGTGATGGTACTATCTTTCTTGATGAAATAGGTGAAATGCCCCTGCATCTGCAGGTAAAACTGCTTCACGTGCTCCAAAACAGGGAAGTAGAAAGAGTTGGCGGGTCGAAAAAAATACCTGTCGATGTGAGAATTATCGCCGCCTCGAACCGTGATCTGGAAAAGATGATGCAGGAAGGTAACTTCAGAAAAGATCTTTATTTCCGCTTAAGTGTTATTCCCCTGCACATTCCCCCGTTGAAAGATAGAAGGGAAGATATCCCTGCTCTTGTCAAACGCTGCCTGGCCAAGTACGGTCCCATGCTGAATAAGCATTTCAGTGACATAGAGCCTGAGGCGATGGAGTGCCTGCTTCGCTATAACTGGCCGGGCAATGTAAGAGAACTTGAAAATGCTCTTGAATATGCTGTTAACATGGCTGGTGGAGATTTAATAACATACAGCAGCCTACCGCCGAGAGTAAAAAATATAGAAAAAGAAACTATCGCCAGAGTGGATGCCTCCCTGAAGGAGAAAGTTCGGGATTATGAAAGAATGATTCTGCAGGATTACCTGGATCGTTTCGGTGATACATATGAAGGTAAAAGCGATATTGCTGATAAACTTGAAATAAGCAGGGCAACTCTATACCGGAAGTTATCCGAGTTGGGGCTTGCCGGCAGACTAAAGGAGGATGATCAATGACCCCGTTGGAATGGAACTGGTATATTGAGTATTCAAGCGATTATCATGGTTATCTTTATGCAATCAGAAAGTATTTATTCAGTGATGAAACACCTTTTCAGAAAGTTGACATAGTCGATACATTTACATATGGCCGATTATTGATACTTGACGGGAAAACACAGTCAGCCGAATTTGATGAACACATCTATCACGAAGCTCTTGTGCACCCGGCAGCTGTTATGCATCCCGGTCCGGCAAAGGTTATGGTTATGGGCGGCGGAGAAGGAGCTGTTCTTCGTGAACTTTGTCGCTACGATAACATAGAAGAAGTTGTCATGGTTGATATCGACAGCAAAGTTGTTGAAATGTGCATAAAGCATCTGCCTGAATGGCATCAGGGCAGTTTTGATGACAGCAGGGTTGAACTGTTGCATATGGATGCCAGGCGCTACCTGGAGGAGACAGATAAGAAGTTTGACATTATCTACAGCGACCTTACTGAACCGGCTGAAGAAGGTCCGTCAAAAATGCTTTTTACGCGTGAGTTTTATAATATGATTAAAACTAAACTTAATCCGGGCGGTATACTGGCTGTTCAATCCGGTGGATTCAGCCTGGACTACCTCAGTATCCACTCTGCAATCAGGAATACAATGGAGATGAACTTCGATAATGTTCGCTCCTATCATACTTTTATCCCTTCTTTTGATTGTTCATGGGGATATATTATTGCCAGCGCAGATAGTGAACTGTTAAATATAAGCCGGGCTGAAGTTGACAGGCGTTTAAGCCCAATCGCTGATCAGCTCAGGTTTTATGATGGTGAAACCCATGAGGGGATGTTTTGCATTCCCAAAGATATCCGCAAAGCTCTGCATGATGATCAGACTATAATCGAGGATGACAAACCGGTAAATTTTTAGAAGCGGTTAATTGTTCAGCTCGGGAGAGCATATCGAATTAATAAGAAAGAGGCTATCTTAATCGATAGCCTCTAATGTTTTAAAAACTGACCAGTAATCAGGAACGATCTTCAATCGCCACCATCATGCCATAATCAGGCAGCTTTTCTACAAAAGGTTCCGGGTCGAGCGCTTCGGGCGGTACTGCTCCCCTGGTTTTTAGAAATCCTTCTGCAAGAAGATCTGCTGCCAGAGCGGCCGGTATCCCTGTCTGGAACGAAGTACCCTGTTCCTGCAGGTTCCGGTAAGCCTCTTCATGGTTAACAGTGTTATACATAAATTTGGCGACTTTCTTACCATCTTTGTAACCCCTGACCAGGGTGCCCACACATACATTGCCTTTTATCTTACCGGCAAGATCTGCCGGACGGGGCAGTAAAGCAGTTACAACATCGCGCGGAACTACCTGAACATCGTTAACGTCAATCGGTTTATCACTGTCAAGGCCGATCATTCTCAGTACATCCATCATTGTTACAAGCTCATCGGCAAGGCCATAGCCAAAGTTGCAGTTTTGCAGACCTTCTTTGTTAATATAGCGGGGTAGTGTCCAGGCCTCTTCATGAGATACTCCATATACCTTAACCCTGCCTACCGGATCGGGAAATACAAATTCTTCAATTACCTGAAGAGGATCTTTCGTCAGGAAACTTCCCTTCTCAAAATAGAGAGGTGGTTCCGAGACACATTCATCTATAAATGTGTCGGGAGAAAAATATAGGGCAAGTTCGTACCCCTCCACGTACGACACATCGGCATCACGAACAAGGATTTCTTCAACGCTATCCATCCGGTCGGCAAGGTACCTGGCAAAAATATTGCTGCAGCCGGGGTCGATACCAATACCGCAGAGAGCCAGCAGATCGGCGTTCTTATAACGTTCATCAAGCGCCAGCTGTTCTGATATATCGATCTTTCCCGGGAGCTTAAGCAGGGTTTCACAGGCCAGATCCATATAGTGGCATTTGCCAGCCAGGCAGGCTTCCATAACAATCAAGTTGAAACGGGGCACAGTCGCATTAATCAGAATGTCCACCTCTGAAGCCAGCTTGGTAACTTCGCTGAGATCAGATGCATCTACTATAATCCCTTTAAAAATATTGCTCTCGATATCACTTATGACGGTTTCTACCACTTCAGACTCTCGGTCGGCACAGATAACCTCGGCAAATTTTCCGGTGCGGGCAGCCGATTTTGCAATTACTCTTCCAACGCCACCGAGGCCTAATATTGCCAGTTTCATTGTATCACTCCATTATGTATAAAATTGTACTTCGACAAATCAGAATAGGAGATATTTCTTAAAATTAAGAAATAAGATGCGTTGATTCTTAATAATTGGATTAATATCGGGTAATAATCTGGGATAGAGCGCTAAGTGAATTGATATTTTTTTGCATATATCATTTTCGAATAAGTCTCCATGGCTTTTTATATACACTATCTACTTATACACGCAATAATTGTGCCAAACTCTGGATTGAAATTAATCAGTCAAACAAAGATGTTGGCATAAAAGTTGCGTTATTTAAATTATATGATATTAAACGATATCTAAGTTTCTTTCCTGGGGGAGGGGATGTCGGTTAAATAATAAAATCAAATTTATCTGTCAGTATTATTCGTTGTAACGATCATCATGAGATATTAATAAAGGGGGATAATGTAATGAAAAAAGCTTTACTATTTATTGTTTTTCTTCTTGTTTTAGGAATGACTCTGGGTCTTACCGCAGGCTGCGGTCAGGATCAGGCAGTGGAGGACACTACGCCTCCGGCAGATGACGCAGCAGAAGATGATGTAGATATTTACGATTTTCCTGAAAACAATGAGGCTATGGCTCAAATACTGGCTATAGTAACTGAACTGGGTGATCGGTTGAATGAAAGAGATGGTTACTACGGCGATCTGCATGATGTGGTTGTTGCAAACGGCAACAGGCAGGGCCCGGAGCATGCTGAACTATATGCTTTATTTAATGAGTGGATCTACGAGGTCGAAGCAACATATCTTTACAGCTTTATAGATGATGGAGGCGACAATAATCTGATCATCGTTGATGGAGCAGAGCCTGAAGATATGGATCCGTACGGCTATGAATATCCGAAGGAACCCTGGACAGTTGATGCTTTCGCCACAGGTGAGCCGCAGGTTGCCAAAACCACATGGATGGATGACTATGGCTATGGCCTGCAGAAATCGGCATTTGCTCCTGTTTATAACAGCGATGGCGAGATCTCATTCCTGCTGGGGATCGACTACCCTGTGCCCCAGTTGGAAGATTACACGGAAATCATGGACTAAAAAGTGTCAGAGTAGTTTTGGGTTAGCTATCTGAATAAACGGAGGGTTATAGATGCCCTCCGTTTATCATAAGACACCTGAGCTGTAAAAGGAGGTTCATTTATGCAAGACGGAGCTATGTTTGCCCATATCTCAAACTGGATTTATCTTGGTCTGGCTGTATACATAGTGATTGTGATCGCAATAGGTCTCTATTTCTCCCGAGGCATAAAAGAGTGCGATGATCATGTTGTAGGGGGGCGAGATATCTCTTTTGTCTACCTGGTTGGCTCTACCGCTGCAACCTGGCTCTGCGCCGGAGCAATTCTCGGCGCTGCAGGCTACGCTTACATGTTTGGTTTCCAGGGAACAATTTATGACCCCTGGGCACCTGCCCTGACCCTTTTATTAAGCGGATTATTTCTTGTTTACCGTTTACGTCAGGCCGGCTATACTTCGGTCGTTGATTTTTATGATAACCGTTATGGTAAGAAGATGAGTATTCTATATATGATTATTCAGATCATCGGGACCATGTCCTGGCTGGCCGGTCAGATGGTCGCAGCAGGCGTTCTTGTCCAGGTTACCACCGGTTTCAGTTTTGCCATTTCAGTTGTTATCGGTACGGCAGCTATTATCTTTGTTACTTATAGCGGTGGCCTTAAAGCTCTTTCAAGACTCGATACCATGAACACGGTATTGATTATAGTTGCGCTCTTAATCCTCTTCCCTGCAGTTATCAGGGGTATCGGGGGTTGGGACTTTTTCGTTAACAATGCCCGGGTTTGGGATGGTTTGCCGCCCTTTGCCATGATACCTCTCCCTGATGCCCGTGGTTTCCTATATTATGTCGGTTTATTTGGTTTTATATCTTATCTTGCTGCCTGGCTCGGCGTCGGCCTGGGAGACTTAAGCTGTGCGATCCTGATGCAGCGCGCCCTGGCTGCCAGAACGGCTAAAACGGCTTCCGGAGCCTTTGTTACAGCCGGTTTGCTTTATCTTGCCATTGCGATGATTCCGGTTATGATAGGCATTGCAGTTTTTACCTATGGTTTCAGATTAGCAAGTCCCATTGATAACGAACAGGTCTTGATTTGGGCTGCCCAGAATTTTATGCCCGACTGGTTTGCGGTCTTTTTCATCGTCATGATTGCCGGAGCGATTATTTCGACTGCCGGGGACAGTGTTCTGATCAACGCCACCCTGCTTGGGCATAACCTCTATCGTTATTTCAGGCCAAAGGCGACTACAGTTGATACTTTGAAAGCTGTGCGTATTGCCATACCGGTAACTGCGATTATCTGTATGATTATCGCCATAGTTTTCCCATCACTTTATAAATTAATTGTATTTGCCGGCTGTATCGGTTTGCCAACGGTTGTGCCGGCCTTCATTGCCGGCCTTTTCTGGAGCAAGGCGAATCTAAAAGGAGCAGTTGCTTCTTTTTTTGCCGGGGTTGTGACTTGGGTGATCGGTTTCGTGTGGGCTCTGCCCTTTACGATCGAATCCAACTGGTACATGGTTGATTTTGAAGTATGGTACTGGGTAGATGAGGGAATCTGGGATGCCCTTTTCTTTGCAACCATACCGGCAGCGATTGTCTGTGTTATTACACTTATTGTGGTATCGCTGAGAACGCAGAAATCTGATCCGCCTAAACCAATGCTCACAGCAAAAGGTGAGAGCATGTTAGGAAAGCCGATGTTCTTCTGGTCGAAAAAGTAAAAGATCACAAACGGATCTTTAAATTGCTGAAACTGGCGCCCGCAACGACGCGGGCGCCAGTTTTAATAAGCTGACTGTTTTGATTAAACATGCTGGTTTCCGGGGGCATTCCGGGCAGGGGGGGTGATGAAATATTGATAACAGCAGAGCTGAAGATTATAGTATGATAAGAATTGGGCTAATATTAAAAAAATAAGGAGGCGCATGAAGGTGGATGGAGTAGCAATCTTCGGCCATATTTCATCCTGGATTTATCTTGGCTTGGCTGTCTACCTTGTAGTTGTAATTGCGATTGGACTCTACTTTTCCCGCGGTATCAAGGAGTGTGACGACCATGTTGTCGGTGGCCGGGACATCTCATTCGTTTACCTCGTTGGTTCGACTGCTGCCACCTGGCTCTGTGCCGGGGCAATTCTCGGCGCTGCAGGCTACGCTTACATGTTTGGTTTCCAGGGAATTATTTATGACCCATGGGCACCGGCCCTGACCCTTATACTAAGCGGAGTATTCCTGGTTTACCGCTTACGTCAGGCCGGTTATACTTCAATTGTCGATTTTTATGATAATCGTTACGGCCGCCAGATGAGTGTATTATTTATGATTATTCAGATTATCGGAACTGTGTCCTGGCTGGCAGGCCAGATGGTGGCAGCAGGTGTTCTTGTTCAGGTTACCACCGGTTTCAGTTATTCAATATCTGTAATTATCGGCACAATTGTTATTATTGCCATCACATATAGTGGTGGCCTGAAAGCCCTCTCCAGGCTTGATACCATGAATACAGTGTTAATCATTGTCGCACTTCTAATACTGTTTCCAGCAGTAATCAAGGGTGTCGGCGGTTGGGACTATTTCGTCAGCAATGCCAGGGTTTGGGATAAGTTGCCGCCCTTTACATTGTGGCCCGTTTCAGATGCGCGTGGTTTCCTCTACTATGTTGGCCTGTTTGGATGGATTGCCTATATTGCCGCCTGGCTTGGTGTGGGGCTTGGTGATTTGAGCTGTGCAATCCTGATGCAACGCGCCCTGGCTGCGAGAACTGCAAAAACAGCTTCCGGTGGCTTTATTACTGCCGGAATCCTCTACCTGATAATCGCCATGATTCCGGTCATGATTGGAATAGCCGTTTTCACCTATGGTTTCAGGCTGGCCAGCCCAGTGGAAAATGAACAGGTTTTAATCTGGGCGGCAAAGAATTTTATGCCTGATTGGTATGCCGTCTTTTTCATTGTAATGGTTGCCGGGGCGATTATATCAACCGCAGGCGACAGTGTTTTAATCAATTCCACCCTGCTGGGTCATAACGTTTATCGATACTTCAGGCCACAGGCAACAACTGTCGATACCCTGAAGGCTGTGCGCGTTGCTATACCGTTAACAGCGATTATCTGTATGATTATAGCTATCGCTTTGCCTTCATTGTATAAACTAATTGTATTTGCCGGCTGTATCGGTTTGCCCACGGTAGTGCCGGCTTTCATTGCCGGTCTCTTCTGGAGTAAGGCGAATCTTAAAGGCGCAGTTGCTTCTTTCATTGCCGGGGTTGTGACGTGGGCAATTGGTTTCGTGTGGGCCTTGCCTTTTACGATTGAATCTAACTGGTACATGGTAAATTATGAAAAGTGGTATTGGGTAGATGAGGGAATCTGGGATGCCCTTTTCTTCGCCACCATACCGGCAGTAGTTGTCTGTGTCATTACACTGATTGTGGTATCGCTGAGAACGCAGAAATCTGATCCGCCTAAACCAATGCTCACAGCAAAAGGTGAGAGTATGTTAGGAAAACCGATGTTCTTCTGGTCAAAGAAAAATTAGGCTTAATTAATAGATGACTATACGTTAAGGTTGTCGGTACAATTGTTATAGCTGCAATTAAGCGCCCGGGTGCAATCCATTACATGTCCCGGGTGCTTATTTTATAGACAAGCGGGTTAGAAAAACTATGTTTGAAGTTAAAATAGAAGGGTTAATAAAGCTGCCGCAATCATCGTTACTCCGGTTAACTGGTAGACCTGAATAGTTTTGGCGTTAGCTTCTATCAGGAGCGGAATATTATCATAATGTTCTCGCGCAACTTTAACAGCTTTAACAGCCGGTGGCAGACTGATGAATGGAAGCAGCCAGAGAATACTCTTGCTGAACACGGCTAAAATGAGCAGGAAAAGATAAGCAAGGCCGAAAAGCAGAGCATAGACACTTACACCTTTTTTCTTACCCAGGCGGACCACTCCGTTCATTTTGCCGCCTTTGAGATCTGCTTCATAATCCGGGAATTGGTTGATCCACAAAACATTGGCAATAATAAAGCCCAGGGGCATTGAGGCTATAACAACCAGCATGCTGATTGTTCCTGTCTGGACCAGGTATGTTCCGATGGTAATCAGGGGGCCGAAGGTGAAGCCGACTGCAAGTTCTCCAAAGCCACGATAGGCAAATTGAAAAGGAGGAAGGCTGTAGAAGAGGGCGAAGAATACACCTGCCAAACCGAACCAAAGTACGGAAAACTCTCGGGCAGCAACTATGTAAAGGCCAAGCAGGCAGCCAAGAGAAATTGTAACAATGCCTATGACCAGATTTTCTTTAAGGGTAAGTTTGCCGTCAATAATCGTTTTTTTGCCACCACTGAAAGGAGTTCGCTTATCGGGTGTGACAAAGCGGTCAACACCGCTTAAATAATCTACGTATTCATTGATGGCATTTTTACCGATTTCCAGGAGATAAACAGCAAATAGACCAATTATAAACCAGTACCAGTTAAAACTTCCCGATTGAGCATAAGCCAGTGCACCGCCAACAGCCATCGGGATAGTAGAAGCGATCCATATCTTTGGATCGGCAATCTGCCAGAAACCGTTCCAAAGGTTTCTTACATCACTGTTACTCATGCTTGTGTTCTCCGTCTTTAGTATGATTTAAATCGTCCAGGCCAAATACCTTGTGTACAGCCCTCACAGCAAGTTCACCATATTTTTCTTCAATTATACAGGAAATCCTGTATTCAGATGTACTGATCATCTCAATATTAATATTTTCTTCGGATAGCGACTTAAACATTCTGGCAGCAACACCTGGATTGGTTTTAATGCCAATCCCTACAGCCGATACTTTGACAATATTATTTTCGGCAAGCATTTCCAGAGCGCCGATTTCTTCGGCAATTTTGGATACCAGTTCCTGAGCTTTTTCCAGGTCAGTAGTTGGAATGGTGAAGGTAAAGTCTGCAAAGCCGTCAGTGCTGGCATTTTGAATGATCATGTCAACATTAATAGATGTTTCTGCCAGCGGTGATAATATTTTGTAAGCTATTCCGGGACGGTCCGGAACACGTATCAGAGAGATTTTGGAAACATTTCTTTCCAGGGTGACTCCCTTAATAACCGAGTTTTCCATAACATCCTCCTCATTAACTATCCAGGTATGTTTTTCTCCGCCAAATGATGATTTAACCACCAACGGCACCTGATATTTCTGGGCAAGTTCGACAGAGCGGGCGTGCAGTACTTTAGCACCCAATCCGGCAAGTTCCAGCATTTCCTGGTAAGATATTTTTTTTAAATGGCGCGCTTTCGGGCAGATGTTGGGATCGGCTGTATAAACACCGTCAACATCGGTATAAATCTCGCAGCAATCAGCTTTCAGTGAAGCGGCAAGCGCTACCGCTGTCGTATCGGATCCTCCGCGTCCCAGGGTGGTAATACTTCCGTTATCACAGACCCCCTGGAATCCGGCAATTACCGGGATTATGCCATCATTCATATCATCATGCAAAATGTCGGACTGCAGTTCGACTATGCGGGCTTTGGTATGAACCTGGTCGGTAATTAAAGGCAGCTGCAGCCCGAGGTACGATTTTGCCCTGTGTCCCAGGCTTTCGAGAGTTATAGCCATCAGGGCGGCGCAGGCCTGCTCTCCGGTTGAAACAAGGGCATCCTGTTCACGTCCCGGCGGATTTGACATAACCTGTCCGGCCAGACCAAGCAGCTTATCTGTTTCACCGCTCATGGCTGAAACAACCACTGTTACTTTATTACCCTTGCTTTTTGTAGTGACAATACCCATGGCCACTCTTCTGATGTGATCAAGAGATGCAACCGATGATCCGCCATACTTCTGAACAATTAATGCCAATGTAATCACTCACCTTTGCTGTGACGCAATACTGCCAGTAGAAAATTAATGTTATCATTTTCTCATATTAATCAGGTCCCGGCAAGTAATTTTATGCTAATTTATATTATTGGTAAGTTTCATCTTTAATCGCATCCATATTATGGCAGTTATAATATGGATGCAGCGGCCATCTCAATAGCAGACCTATAGCCGTGTAATTTCCCTGGATAACTGTTGATCCGGTTCCTGATCCTAAAGCATCTCCAGAAAAGCCTGCAGCCTGGTTTTGATTGCCTCTGCCGGTTCAAAACTGTAGTTATCGTCAATCAGCAGCAGGGGCAGCCCTTCCTTCTTCAGGTAATCGCGCAGATCCGGATAGTCAAACTTGTGAGGATCGCAGAAAGAGATACAGTATCCTACGACCCCGTCGACGCTGTATTCACGGGCTCTTTCAAGCAGATAGTTGAAACGTTTCACCCCTGGACCCCGATCTGTGCGGGGGCACTGGAAATTAACGAAATAATGCTCAGTTAACCCATCATAGGGATCGGCAGTTTCAGGGACATCTTTTTCCCATACCCTGAAACCTATGCAGGTATCATCGGCGACTATTGTTCCACCTGCTTCTTCGATTATCTCAAAAAGCGCGGGATCATCCATGATGCTTCCCCAGATCATAATCCGCGGTTTCTTTCCGCTCCCCGGTTTTCTGGCAGCGTAAAATGCTTCTTTTTCATGTAATAACCGGTTGAAACTGCCGGATGGCTGCGTTCCCCCTGCCATCAGCAGTTTAAGCATTTCACTGCCCTCCAGGCGGGGTGGGCTTTCTTTACGCAGATCATATAAAGCTCTTATAATTGCCCGGTTTTTATTCTGCAAAACAATTTCGTTCCGGAGTTTTTCATCCGATACGCTTCGCCCGGTGAATTTTTCCAGACTTTCTCTGAAAAAACCGAGCTCTCGTTTGTAAAAACGCTGGGCCCAGGGAGTAACCTGGTGAGGAACATTGAAGAGATATGAGTAAGGGAGTGGATGGTAATAGGTCCAGATACCGTAGAGCCTTTGGACCATATCGCAGCTGTGTGAAATAATCAGCCCGTCAAGAAAATCAAGCTTGCCATCAATAGCCCTTGCCAGGATATTACGCACATAAGTACAGCCATAAGGTTCTGTATAGGCATCGGCAGATGAAGTGTCGCCGCCGGGTTCTCCTGTAATGCGGTAGGGGATCGCACCGGCAGCACTGATTATTTCCGGTGGCGCAAAGCAGCAGAGGTAACCGATCACCGGTTTGCCAGATTCAGTCTTGATTCGGCGTATTTCCTCTTCGTTGATTCCAGTCGGTTTTATTAAGGCCTCGGCAGGCTTATCGTTAAAGATCATTGATTTTACCTCCTTCTTTGGCCCTGTCTATAGTTTCAAGTAATGCATGCAGTCTGGTTTTTATCTGAGCATCCGACCATAGCCTTGGATCTGCCATATCGCTTTCAAATATCAGTGAAGGGATCCCGGCTTTGGCAAGGCGGTTCTTGGTATGAACCTCACCAAATGAAACAGCACGGCATGATCTGGTTAAATGCATAACAGCGCCATTCAGGTTGAAATCGTCAACAAGCTCTTCGAGAAGGCTGCTGCCTACAAAACCGCCAAACACGGCCGGATTGCAGAGTTCGGGCATAGCTTCAGCGCCGTAATCATGCATTTTAACGGCTCTCTGCCAGGTTCGCCTGACAATAGCTTCAAGCGGATCTGTTAAATCAACTTCAAAGTGATCTCCCACATTGTAAGTAGATTCATATGCAAAAACCGCCCCAAATGATTCAAGATAATTAAATATGCCCATATTAAACCATGGTGGCAGCCCGAACCAGATCAGCCTGTATTTTTCCTCATCAACAATACCTACTCCGCGTTCAACCCTGTCTTTAACCTCTTCATACATTTCCCGGTAAAAATCGACTGCTTCCTGGTCGCCTACCAGGTACATCTGGGGTATTATTGCATGAAAGTAATCGGTTGATCCCATCGGTGTCGGTACCGCTTTTCGCAGAGCAAGGGTATCGCGCCAGTAGCCGAGCGCTTTGTGTGAAAGGGCCAGTATTTCCCTCAGCAGATTCAGATCCAGTTTTTTCCCTGTCTCTTTTTCAAGAAATTCAATCTGGCCTGCCAGATCTTCGCGCAGCAGGGTCAGGTAATGTTCTTCTATACGGGGATCATGCGGGTCAATGTCCCAGGGAGGGGCCAGGGGATCGCTGCTGTAAACGGGAACGTCAAAAAACCTTGTTGCCACCGATTGAAACCATTTCCAGCGGGGTTCGCAGATAAAGCCTGAGCCAAGCAGCATTGCCGGTGTTCCCATCCCTCCGGGCAGGGGGGACTCTTCAGGCGCTTCCCCGGTTTCTTTGAAAAGTTTGCAGTAACCCATTGTATTCGTAACATAAGAGCATAACTCCGGAGAATAACCATCACCTTCTGCGACTTCTATAAACCTTGGGGCAACCAGCCTGCTGGCGCACATTGTTCCAAAGTTTTCCGGCCACTCAAATAGCAGGTCGAAAGCTTTCAGCAGCTCGGGCGGAACCCCGACCATGCACCAGGCCAGCGGTTCATTGCTGAAACGCCTTTCCATCATGCGCATAAAAAAACGCGGCAGCATGTCTTTCATCTTGCGGGTAGTTTCCAGGTGGCGTTTTGCCCGGCTCATTTCGCTGTGGGACATTCCTCAACCTCCTTGGGAATAAGGATAATGCTCTCAATAGTTCTTGAAAGCTTACCTTATATCCTGCCGGAGCTCTAAAATTGCATAGTTGATTAGTAGTTGCAAGGATGATATAAGCCTTCCATCCGTTGACAGGCTTCACTCTACGTGCTACCTTAATACTACTTGAAAAAATTAAGGAGCGAGTGAAATGAATAAGTTAAAGCTGGGCCTGCCTGCCGGCAGCCTGCAGAACACCACACTTGAAATGTTCAGGAAAGCAGGCTACAACATCCATATCGGGGAGCGCTCATACTATCCTTATATAGATGATGAAGAAATAGAATGTGTTTTGATGCGGGCCCAGGAAATACCTAAATATGTTGAAGATAATGTTTTGGATGTTGGTCTTACCGGTAAGGACTGGATTACTGAAACTGCGGTAGATGTAATTGAAATGGCAGATCTGAATTATTCAAAGCGTGGTCTGAGGCCGGTCCGCCTTGTTCTGGCCGTTCCCCAGGATTCATCCTTTGAAAAAGCTGAAGACTTAGCAGGTAAAAGAATAGCCACGGAGCTGGTTGAAACTACAAAAAGATATTTTGAGGAAAAAGGAATTAAAGCCACCATATCATTTTCATGGGGGGCTACTGAAGTAAAACCACCGCTGCTGGCAGATGCAATCGCCGAGCTCACTGAAACCGGGCGTTCTCTTAAGGCTAACCAGCTTAAGGTGATAGAAACTATCCTGGTCTCTACTCCCAGGGTGATCATGAACAATCAGAGTTTCAGGGATGCGTGGAAGAAAAAGAAGGTTGACAACATGATAACCCTGCTTAAAGGAGCGCTTCTTGCCGAGCAGAAAGTAATGTTGAAGATGAATGTACACAGTGACAATCTGGCCAAAATAGTAGATCTATTGCCAGCCCTGCGTAAACCGACTATATCAAATCTATGTGCTGACAATTGGGTAGCAGTGGAAACTGTTGTTGATGAGCAAAAAGTGCGTACTTTAATTTGTGAGCTGCAGGAGGCGGGAGCAGAGGGTATTCTTGAATTCCCGATGAACAAAATAATTCCATAGACTGGTGGCATAATTAATAATGCTGCCTATTCCTAAAAAAGAGGGTGTAAATAATGAGTAATGAAACAAAAGATGAAGCAATAAATGTAATGGATCGAATTAAAACAGTAAAACCTGTGCCGCTGCTTGCAATAATAGCGGTTCTGCTTGTTGCAGTGGTTGTCCTGTCTGTAATGTTAGTTCAACAGGATGGCCGTCAGACAGCAGTAACTGGTGAAGCAGTCGCAATTGTAAATGGCGAGCCTGTTTTAAAAGACGAACTTTTTGAAATAATGTATGCCCAGGGCGGTTCTGAGGCACTTGAACAGTTGATTGCCAGAAAACTGATTGCCCAGGAAGCAGAGAGAGCCGGTATATCAGTTACAGAAGAAGAGCTTGATCAAGAGGTTGATTCAATAGTTGCAGAAAGTTTCGAGGGTTCCAGGGATGATTTTCTTAATGTTCTTGAGTTTTACGGGATTAGCGAAGAGTCTTTCCGTGAAGACGCAAAATTAAACCTGTTGGTCAGGAAACTTGCACTATCTGAAATTGAACCGACAGAAGAAGATTTGATCGGGTTTTTTGAAGGTAACTTATTTCTTTTTGAGGAACAGGAAACTGTAGAAGCCAGGCACATTCTGGTTGAAACTGAAGACGAGGCAGTAGAAATATTAACCCTGCTGAGTGAGGGTGAAGATTTTGCCGAAATGGCAGCTGAGTATTCTCTTGACCAATCCAATAAAGATGATGCCGGCTATCTTGGTTTTTTCGGCCGGGGAGACATGGTTCCAGAGTTTGAAGAAGCGGCGTTTAACATGGAAATAGGTGATATCAGTGAACCCGTCCAAACCAGTTTCGGTTTTCACATCATCGAGTTACTAGATCGTACTGAAAAAGTTGAAGTTAAATATGATGATGTAAGTGATGATGTTATGGAAGCTTTAATCGAACAGCGCGTTCCGCAGGTAATAAACGAACTGGTGCAGGTTCTTTACGAAGAAGCAGAGATTGAATATCTCCTTTAAATTAAGGTTAAGTAATTTCATAAACAAGCGCCTTTTTCTTAAGAGAGAAGGGCGCTTTTTATTTGAAACGGCTAACCGTTAAATTGAGGCAATATATTTTAACTACGCCCGGGTTGAGTTTCTTTTATGTTTTTTCGATTTTGTCAGTTCAATTGCTGCTCTGTGCGCCTGCTCTTCCATGTAGTCGTTAAGCGGAGATAATCGGATATCCTGATTTCTGTAAGCCAGCGCTTTTTGCAGCAAGTAGTCGGTGAGCCAGGGGTTTTTCGGCAGGAGAGAACCGTGTAAGTAAGTACCGATCACATTTTTATAAACGACTCCTTCCTTTTGATCAAGCCCATTGTTTCCGAATCCGGATAATACTTTTCCCAGTGGTTTTAACGATGGGCCAAGGTGAGTTCTGCCGGCATGGTTTTCAAATCCGACGAGAGTTTTCTCAGGCTCCCAGAGAGAGCAGCTGATCACGGCGTTTCCGGTCAGTCTGTTATTACCCGCTTCTGTGTGCATATCCAATATTTCAAGACCGCCAATTTTTTCGCCGTCAGCTGTTGTATAATAACTGCCAAGCAGCTGGTAGGAACCACAAACAGCAAAAATGGTCATGCCTTCATCTACGGCTCTTTGCAGGTTTTTACTGTGCCCTTTAAGGTCTTTCGCGACAAGCTTCTGATCACTGTCCTGACCACCGCCCATAAAAAGCAGATCACTATTGGCAAAATTTATATTTCCGCCAGGTTCAACCGGAATAATGTTAAGCTTTATGCCGCGCCATTCGGCTCTGCGTAAAAGTGACAACATGTTGCCCCTGTCACCGTATAAATTTAACTGTCCCGGGTAGAGGTGGTATATATTTATTGCAGCCATTATCTGTCCTCCCAGTAAGGTTTGCCAAGCCCCATCCTGTTCAGATGACGCCTTAGTTCAAGCATAGCTGTATAAGAGGGAAGAATAAAGAGGCTGTTGCCGCTATCAGTAGCGGCCAGGGCAGAGTGCAGAGCTTCTGCAGTATTCTCAGTAACTGTGATCTCATCCGTACTTATACCGGCATACTTGAAGCGTACTCCCATATCCCAGGCGCGAAGACCTGATGCAGTTACTACGGATAACTGATTGCTGATTGAGGCCAGTTGTTCGAAATCTACATCCCATAACCATGAAACATCTGTCCCGTCTGCAATTTTATCATTTATTGCAACCATTAAAGAAATCTTGCCTTCCTCGTTCAGGACTGTTCGCATTACTTCATTGGCGCCAACAGGATTCTTGATCAGAGCCATCACTATTCTCTTATCTCTGTAAGTGAACTGCTCCATCCGGCCAAAGGCAGGGGTCGATTTTTCAAGGGCAGTAGATATGATAAGGGGATCAAGTTGAAGAGAAAGTGCGCAGGCTGCAGCAGCCAGAACATTGTAAAGGTTGTAGATGCCAAGCAGGGGGAAATTAAAATTCATGAGGCCGCCGGGATATTGAATCTCCAGCCTGGCGCTTCCCGATCGATTTTTACTGTAACCGGTAAGCTTAATATCTGGTTCAGGTCTGCTGTAACCGCAATTGGGGCAGTAAAAGTGGCCGAGATGGGCATAATAGATTCTTTCATAAGCAAGTTCTTTACCGCAATGCCGGCATGTCTTGAGATCTTTTACTGAATCCCTTCCATAATCTGTATTCAGCTCTATATCGAGCCCATAGGTTAACCGGCGTGAATTATCACCGCCTGCAAGCGCAACCAAAGATGGGTCATCAGCATTGATCACCTGATAGCCTTCTGCAGGCTGTGCCTTAAGCCCCTGCCTGATGGCATCCTGGATGCGATCAATTTCACCGTATCGATCGAGCTGATCGCGAAAAATGTTGGTCACCACTATCACCCGGGGTTTAAGGTTTAATGTAACACCGGGAAATGCTCCTTCATCAACTTCCATCACGGCGTAATCCGCCCTGATTTTACCTGTGATGGAGGCTGCTCCCACTAAAGCTGTAGTTACCCCCCAGGACATGTTTGAGCCGGACTGATTGTGTATATATGAAAAACCGGATTCTTTTAATATTCCTGTTATCAGGGCAGCTGTAGTAGTTTTACCGTTGGTGCCGGTTATTACCAGGCTGCCATCTCTTGTTTGGGCAGCTAAACCTGATACTATGGAGGGCTCGATATTTTGCGCAATCCGTCCCGGTAAAGTGGTCCCACCCCTGCCGAGAACTCTTGTTGCAGCAATCAGGGTTTTGCCGATCAGGATTGCAGCAGCAGATTTAACTTTAAAAAGGCGGTTAATAAAACCGCCTTTATCTTTTAACTGTTTCTCTTTATAGTTCACTTGTTTGAATTCACGTCCCGGTTACAGGTTGGCCAGGCACTGGACCATATCAGACCTGGTAATAATCCCAACCAATTTGCCATCACTATCAACTACAGGAACCCGGTTAATTTTTCGGCGGTTCATCAACAAGGCCACCTCTTTTGCCTGTGCATCTTCATTGATGGTGTAGACTTTTTTGGTCATAATCTGCCCAACCCTGGTAGTATGAAGCATATCAAAGCCTTTGCGCATGCTGGCAAGGTCGGATATATCTGCGTAGGGAGAAATCCATCCTGAAAGGTTGGAAAGAGGAATTACATTTATAGTGTGAGAATAGCGTATGATATCGGTATCGGAAATAATACCGATAACTTTGTTTTCTTGATCGACTACTGGAAAACCGCTGAATCGTTTTTCAGCCAGTAGTTCAAGGACTTCTTTAACAGTCTGATTCTCGGTAACACTTAGCGATGGTGAAGTCATAATATCTTTCGCAGTCTGCATTTTTTACCTCCCTGGTTAAAGATCATTATATTCCATAAACCTATTATTTCTACAATGAATCAATGTTTCCTGCATTAAAATTACAGGCAGGATTATAAAAGTTATTGCATTTTCCTGAAAGGCAGGGCATCTACAAAAAACTCCTGAAAATCGGGACGTGTAGAGAGCTCCATGTGCTTTACTGTTTTAGATAACTCAAACGCTCTCTTGCGCATGGTCAGGGATGCAAGAGCCATTCTGGCTCCATCACCGGCTGCATTCCCTATGGCGATTATTTTTTCTGCCGGTATCTGGGGCAACAGCCCTATACCGAGAGCGCTTTCCCTGCGGACATAGTTTCCGAAAGCTCCGGCCAGTAAAACCCTGTCGAGATCGTTTTCGCTTATATCTGCTTCCTTTAAAAGGATCATCAGACCGGCGTTTATCGCCCCTTTGGCCAACTGCAGCTCACGCAGATCCCCCTGTGAAATTACGATATCTTCGCCGGTATCTGACTCTTTACCGGAGACCAGTACAAATTCATAGCCTCCGTTTCCTCTACGCAGTCTGTCTTTAAATTGCGCCGGTATTTTGTCCGGATTTTCCTCGGGGTTCACAAAACGACCACTCGGTTCTACCAGCCCTGCATCAAGGAGGGCGGAGGCGGCATCAATGAGCCCTGAACCACAAATTCCGCAGGCTGGAGCGTCGTCAATCATTTTCAATTCTATCCCGTCGTTAATGTAACTGACCGTTTCAATTGCACCAGCTGCTGCACGCATTCCCTGTTTAATCTGGGCTCCTTCGAATGCAGGACCGGCTGCCGTGGAACATGCCATCAGTTTGTCATTGGCCCTGAGAACAAGTTCGCCATTGGTGCCGATATCTATTGCTGCACAGTTGTCGCCGGGCAGATCAAGTTCTGCGGCAAGGATCACTCCCACAGTATCTGAGCCAACATAGCCGGCAATATTGGGCAGAAAAATTACCCTGCCTGCCGGATTAATCCTGATCCCCAGCTCAGCAGCTTCAACTTCAAGCGCTTTGCTGTAAGCAGGGATAAAGGGAGCAGGAGCCAGGTAAGTGGGGTCAATCCCCATGAACAAGTGGCTCATCGTTGTATTGCCTACAGCAATAATTTCGTAAATCCTGTCCCGGGCTATTTTTGTTTGCCTCAGTAGATCGTGTATTATTTTGTTGACAGCTTCAATTACTTTATCCTGTAGCTGCTTCAAGCCGTCTTCAGCCTGGGACGCATGAGTGATTCTTGAAATAACATCGGCGCCGTAAATGTTCTGGGGGTTGGTAACTGCTGCGACTGCAATAACTGAGGCCGTTTTTAGATCAAGAAGGGAGCCGACTATGGTAGTAGTACCGATGTCAAAAGCTACCCCGTAAAGCTGTTCAGTAGTGTCACCCGGTTCGATGGAGAGGATGCGTTTACCACTGATAGCAGCAGTGACAGAATAGCTGTTTTTCCTCAGCATTGAAGGAAAACCGGCCAATTCACGGGGCTTTACATGTAGTTCACCCTTTTCAAGCTCTGCTAACAGCCTTTCCAAATCAGCTGTCTGATCTTTTACCGCCGGGCGGTTTAGCTTCACGGCAATTTTTTCCACTGCCGGCTCGACATCAAGGTTTTCCACACCTCCGGCAAGAGTTGTTTTGCGGGTGTGCGCATCCTTCTGAACAGGTACTTCAACAGTGCAATCTTTTTCAATATTTCTCTGACAGGCTAAAACCCAGCCCGCTTTTAACTCGCTTTCTGAAAGAAGTTTGCTTTCAGCAGTTGTTGGAGGTTCATCAGCGCCGCCGATAACCTTAACCCTGCACTTTCCGCAGGTGCCCTTCCCGGCACAATCACCCTCAATGTAGAGACCGGCATCATCCGCAGCTTTCAGCAAATTGGTTCCTGCAGCAACATCAATTTCTTTATTCTGGGGAACAAACTTAACAATTGGCATGTATTAATATAACCTTCCTTTCCATAATGGGACAAAGGGGACAGGTCCATTTGTCCCACAAAATTACCACTATACAGCTGTTCAGGCAATCTTAATCCAGGTAAATAAAAAGCAACCCTTAAGCAGGTTGCTCCTGACAATTGGTGCGCCCGCAGGGATTCGAACCCCGACTTCAGGCTCCGGAGGCCTGCGTGATATCCCTTTCACCACGGGCGCCTGACAATTATGCACAAAAACATAATACCACCTGCCCCAATGCAAGTCAAACATATCAACAGGACCGGGAGTGGGACAAAGGGGACAGGTCCATTTGTCCCACAAATATATACCGCCAAGTGCATTTATTATCACTATGGTAAATTTAAATTATTGTTCCGATCAAAATTATATTGTAAAATTATACAGAGGTGATGATGTGCCAAGATATGCAAGGGAAAAGAGTCAGTCTGGAATATATCATGCAATAATCCGGGGGATCAATAAGCAAAAAATATTCTTTGATGTTGCAGATCGAAAATATCTACTCGATCTGCTTTTACGTTACAAACAAACCTGCAATATTCGAGTATATGGCTACTGTTTTATGGATAATCATATTCACTTGCTTGTTAGAGAAACAGACGAAACAATTTCAAATGCAATTAAGCGAATAAGTGGAAGTTATGTATTTCGTTTCAATAAAAAATATGAACGTTGCGGGCACTTATTCCAGGAGAGATACAGGAGCGAACCAGTTGAAGATGAGGCTTATTTTTTAACTGCCTTAAGATATATTCATCAGAATCCACTTAAAGCCGGCATGGTATCGGATCTGTCGAAATATAAATGGAGCAGCTATAACGAGTATATCAGTGCTCCTGCAATAGTGGATTGTGATTTTGTTTTAAATATGTTTTCGAGCAACAGAAGCTCAGCTTTGGAGCAATACATTAAATTTATGAATATGAAAAATAATGATTGCTGTCTTGAGTATGAAAACCAGGATGGAATATCTGATGACATTATCATGGCTGAGCTGCAAGGAATGAATGTATCAGGAATAGAAGAGATGATAAATTATGATACTAAAAAAAGAAATGCGATAATCAAACACTTAAAAGAAATCGACGGGGTTACTGTCAGACAGCTTTCCAATCTGACAGGTATATCAAAAAGTACTATCGGCAGGATTAAATAAATGGGACAGAGGGGACAGGTCCTTTTGTCCCGGAACTGAGTTTAGCGGCAAAAAAGTGGGACAAAAGGACCTGTCCCCTCTGTCCCACATGAATTTGGAGGTGGTTTATGTGGTAAAAATGAGTGGAGGGCCAATTAAGTTTATTGATGGTATTGCTGATCGGCTTTTTGCCGCATTCGGGGCGGTTGCCCTGTCACAGTTCCCCCAGTTTTATGGTCAGTATATACAGCGCCTTGGCGGCCATCTTGATGAGGCCCGCCGCATGCTGCAGCAATATATCGACGCTGCAGCATCCCTCGAGTTGACCCTTGAAGAATATATTATCGAACATCTTGAATCGGGAAGTTCGGTATTTATAACCTCAGGAGAGGTTATACAAGGCCTGCTTGAAAGATACGAGGCTCTGGAGAGAGCCTACACAGCCCTGCAGGATGCCAATATCTATACCAGGTGGTTTGTTTTCTTAAGAGAGGTTGACTGGTCAATAGCTGCAGGCACCTGGCAGAATTTTATGCCCGGAGTACCCACCACCCTTGAAGGCCTTGTATATGCTTTAACCGGACTTTTGGTGGGCTGGGGGATATATAGTCTTTTTAAGTATATAGTATCTCTGCCATTTACCGGTAAGGTTAAAAGAAGAGGAAGAGATTTAAGCCAAAGAAGCAGGCAGCACTAAGCATTTCCAAGAAAAGAGGCGTTTTCATTGGAGTTTTCAGATAAAGTTGTTCTCGTTACAGGTGCATCAAGCGGAATCGGATATGAAACTGCTAAAATATTTCTTGAAAAAGGGGCTGTTGTTTACTTAAATGGCCGCAATAAGTTAAAGCTTGAAGATGCATTAAACAGTTTGTCTGCTTACAAGGGAAAAGCTCATGCTCTGCCTGGAGATGTCTCAGAGGTAAAACAGTGTGAGGAGATGTTAAAGCAGTTTGAAATCAGGGGTAGTGGTCTGGATATTCTGGTCAATTCGGCAGGTATATGGATTGAAGGTAAAACTGATTCCATGACTGAGGAAGACTGGGACACAACTATGAATATTAATGCGAAAGGCACTTTTTTTATGTGTCGTTACGCAATCCCCCTTCTTGAGATAAGTAAAGGCGTGATCATTAACGTCAGTTCTGATTCTGGCCTGGTAGGCAATAACGAAGCTGCTGTATACTGTGCCTCCAAGGGGGCGGTTACACTTATGACCAGGGCAATGGCGGTTGAACTCGCCCCAAGAGGAATCCGGGTAAACGCCGTTTGTCCGGGTGATGTAGAAACGCCCATGCTTGAAAAGGCTTTTCTTGATTATGGTGGCAGCGATCGAGAAGCATATTATCGTTCATTGCTCAGTCATTACCCGCAGGGTGATGAAAGCCGTTTTACCCGGCCTCGTGAAGTAGCCGAAGCAATTGTTTTCCTCTCGTCTGCATCTGTACAGGCAATTACCGGAGCCTGTCTTTCCATCGATTTCGGCCTGACGGCCGGATATTAACCCGAATTAAATTATTTCAAAAAAATACCGGTGTGATATGATAAAAAAGATTATGATTTTAATCAAATCATTATTACTGTAAATTTTAATTTATTTCTCATGTTTAGATGCAGATGATATTTATTTTATATGGGTTTGGGTTATTGCCCTTAGCCCGTTAAAGGAGGTCTGGTTTTGTCTGAAGCTTACTCAGTTCACTATTTGTCTAACGGAATAAGACTATTATTTCTGGCCACAAAAAAGTTTAAAACTATTTCACTGGGTCTGTTTATTCACCGGGATCTAAAACCGGAGACTGTCGCTTTAAATGCACTGCTGCCCTCGGTTTTGGAGCAGGGCTGTCGTCTTTACCCCGATTATCTCACCCTTCAGCGTCACTTGGAGAATCTGTACGGTTCGGAGCTTTCCACAGATATTATAAAAAGTGGTGAAAGACAGATAATTGCTTTCGGGTTGGAATCGGCTCACGATCGCTTTCTGGGAGAGAACGGCAGATTATTGAAAGAATCCTTATCTCTTCTTGGATCAGTGGTGAGCGATCCGCTGTTGGAAAATGGGGTTTTTAGGGAAGATTATATCAGACAGGAAAAAAATCAACTGGTTAAAGATATAAAAGCTTTGCTTAACGATAAGGCGGCTTATGCCATGGAGCGCTGCTTGTCAGAGATGTGCGCGGATGAAAAGTTTGGGGTTTATAAACTGGGCCGAATCGAAGATTATAAAGATATCGATGCCAGGATGCTCTACAGTTATTACAGAGAGCTGCTCTCTGAAAGCCCGATCGATCTCTATATAATAGGCGATCTTGATGAAGCTGAAGTTATTGAGACCGCTGAAAAGGCATTCACTATTTCCCGCAGCAGCAATATAGCTGAACTCGCTCCGGCCAGTACAAACCGTTTTATAAGCGATATTCGCACCATCGAAGAAGAGATGACAGTAAACCAGGCCAAGATGGTGCTTGGTTATCGCACTTATACCGATTTTGATGATTCGTTGCACTGCCCGCTTCTTGTTTACAGCGGCGTTCTGGGTGGCTTTCCGCACTCAAAGCTCTTTATGAAGGTGCGTGAAGAAGCAAGCCTGGCCTATTATATCCATACCCGCCTAGAGAGACATAAAGGTCTGATGGTAATTGCAGCCGGTATTAATCCTGTTGACCATGATAATGCCAGAAAAATTATCGATGAGCAGTTAAATGACATGGTTGAAGGTCGAATCAGCAAAACTGAGCTGGACAATACCAGGCGGGGTTTGATTAATAGTTTGCTGTCACGTCAGGACAGCCCCAGCCAGCTAATTTCATTTCATCTCGATGGCATGGTGGGAAATAAAGTTTATACCTTTGAAGAGCTGATTTCCGGGATAGAATCTGTGAGCATAGAAGATATACAGGAGATAGCCGGGCGGATCAAGCTCGACACTGCTTACCTGCTCAAACCCAGGGAGGGAGAGGACGTTATTTATGAAGACTAATTACAGGCTGATTGAAAACAAAGCCCTGCAGGAGTCAGTATATCATTACCGGATCAACCCGGGAATGGATCTCTATATACTGCCAAGGGCAGGTTATCAGAAAAAATATGCTATTTTTTCAACTCGCTTTGGTTCGATAGACAACAGTTTCAGGGTTGAGCCCGAAAACGAAATAACAGCTTTACCGGACGGCGTAGCTCACTTTCTGGAACACAAGCTTTTTGAAGACGAACAGGGAAATGTATTTGATCGTTTTGCCGCGCTGGGTGCTTCAGCTAATGCCTTCACATCTTTTACCCAGACAACTTATCTGTTTTCCTGTACTGCCAATTTTGAACAAAACCTTACTGAGCTGCTTAATTTTGTTCAAGATCCTTATTTTACAGAAGAAACTGTGAGTAAAGAGCAGGGAATCATCGGGCAGGAAATCAGAATGTATGAGGATCACCCGCACTGGAGGGTTTTCTTCAATCTCCTTGAATCTTTATACCGTGAGCACCCGGTTCGAAATGATATTGCCGGCACTGTCGAGAGCATATCAGGGATTACACCCGACCTCCTTTACCGCTGCTACAATACATTTTACCATCCCAGTAACATGGCTGTATTTCTCGTTGGTGACCTCGAGCCTGACCGGGTTGCAGCCCTGGTCGAAGAGAATTTATCTGCCAGAAACTATAAGCAGATGGGAGCCATTGTCCGTTATTATCCCGAAGAGCCTGAAGCGATTATGAAAGAAAAAACATCCCAGGAGCTGGTCGTTTCAGAGCCAATTTTTTACCTGGGTTTTAAAGATAATGTAATTAATAAACTAACCGGACGGGATCTGATGCACCGGGAACTATTAATGGAGTTGATCCTTGATACTCTTTTCGGAACCAGTGAAATGCTTTACAACGATCTCTACAAGGCTGATTTAATTGATGAAGGTTTCGGTTTTGAGTATGCCGCTGAGAGTACATATGGTTACACGATGATCGGAGGGGAAACCAAAGACCCCGAACGGCTCCATGAGCAGATCATAAAGGAAATTAAAAAAGCGCAGAAAAATGGTATCAGTGAAGAACAGTTTGAACGGCATCGCCGTAAAATTTTAGGCAGCTACATCAGGAAATTCGATTCGCTCGAATTTATAGCGAATAACTTTTTAGCTTATAAGTTCAGGGATACCGATCTCTTCGAACTCCCCGGCGTGCTAAATGAAGTGAAAAGAGAGGAAGCGCTGGCGCTGATCGGGGAGAATCTAAATCCTGACAGGCATGCTGTGTCGCTTATATTACCCCTGACAGATGGGTAAGTAAGTTCGTGATCAGAACCGC
Organism: Bacillota bacterium; assembly: GCA_019428945.1. GTDB lineage: Bacteria > Bacillota > Dethiobacteria > DTU022 > DTU022 > JAABTH01. The sequence continues at coordinate 40,698 of JAHYJM010000008.1, forward strand.
AGCGAGTTTTTCACTTCTGCCCGGTAATGATGAAAGAAAATTAGGCCCGCGATTAATAGCGGGCCTTTTAAATGTTAGTATATGACCTTTCGTGATGGATCCAGGGCTGAATCGATTAAAAAGCCCATCCCAAAACGAGTATCCAGCAGCTCTTCTTTGAGTGAAGTAATATCAACAGATCTTCTCATCAGCGATAAGAAAATCCCTGCGCTGTTTATATCACCCGCCAGGCGGAATCCTACCAACTTACCGTCTCTGATCCATATTTTACGCAAATTGTCGTTGGTGCGGATTCTTATTTCTTCACCTTCCATAATTCCTGCAGCCATAACCGGTATTCCGAGGTGTTTCAAACTGTTCATGCTGTCTGAGCCTGTATACTCCACGTTATGGCCGAGCATATTAAGTGCTGCTATGCGGCCCTGGGCTACAGCATTGGGGTAATTGGCGTGGGCGTAACGCCTTCCGCTTAGCCGGTCGATTGTTTCTGCTATATCACCGGCGGCATAAATATCGGAAATATTGGTGCACAAGTAGTTGTCAACCAATATTCCCCAGTCATATTTAACTCCTGAGTCTTTTAATAATTCAAGGTTTGGTTTCAGGCCTGTTGCAGCTATGATCAGATCGGCTTTCAACTCTATCCCTGATCGCATTTTTACTGCTTCAACACTTTTTGATCCAACGAATTCTAAAGCATCGGCATCGTTACCTTCAATAATTTCAACGCCTCGCTCCAGAAGTGTTCCTTTAACGATGGCTGAAGTTTCAGGATCCAGCATTTCACGCATCACCCGCGAACGGACAAGCATTCTAACCTGCAACCCCAGTTCAATTAACAACAAAGCAATTTCTACACCGATAAAACCAGCTCCGACAATTAAAGATGTTTTCACCCTGCCCGCACGCACCTCATCAAGCATTTTTTCACCGGCGAGCAGAGATTTGAAATTATGGATACCTTTTTTATCAGATCCTTTTAGGGGGGAGTAGAGCCTTGCCCCGGCGGCCAGCAGAAGTTTGTCATAATTTATTGTTTCACCATTTGCGAGTTCCACCGCTTTCGTGGCAGGATTAATCTTCCTGACGCTGCTGTTGGAGCGATAATCTATTCCCAGCTTTTCAGTAAAATTTTCTCCTTTCCAGAAGTGAACAGGTCTGCCGCTTAAAAAGTATTCTACCATTGCCGGGGGAGAATAGGGAGGGTAAGGTTCGCCGGTAAGCATAATTATTTCCAGGTTTTCTGCAAAAACTCTTAATGTTTCAGCTGCAGTAACTCCTGCCGGTCCTGCTCCTATGATCACACATCTTTTCACTGCCTCATTACCTCCTTCGGCTTATATTTCAACTTAAACAGACCATTGAGGTTAGGGCATTGGTATGCTTTCAGGTTCTGCAGCAGGTAAGCCGAGTCCTTTACGTTTTACCTCGATGTGACGGCGGATCAGAACGGCAGCTGCTTCGGGATCCGGTTCAACGGCGAAAGCTGCGCCTACAACGTTATCAAGTCCTCCGGCGAGCAGTTTTACAACATTGGGGCTGCCAAAGATAGGCGGCTGCACGCCAAGTACGGTGTAGATTCCTGAAGCGACGACATAAGCGCCGATCGAAACTGCTTTTTCCGAGTACCACTCCGGTGCAGCACCAGCCAGGGGAAGCTTGTCAATATCGGTTCCGAGAAAGTCAGCCAGGGCAGCGGCAAGAACCAGAATACGGGTATTGTCGACACATGAGCCCATATGAAGGACAGGGGGAATGCCAAGAGCTCTGCAAATTTCTTTTAATCCTTTGCCGGCAAGATCGGCAGCACCCGGTACCATAAGACCTGCTTTACCATTTGCAACTGCGCTGCAGCCGGTTACTACAACCAGAATATCATTTTCAATCAGGCGGCGTGTCAAGGTAACATGGCCGTAATCATGCTTAATTTTCGGATTGTTGCATCCTACAACAGCGGCAGCGCCCCTTATTTTACCTGCTTTTATGGCATCAACTAAAGGTTCCGGAGTTCCACCGAGTGCGCCGACTATTGCTTCAACAGAGAAACCTGCCATCATTTCAGTCGGCGTGTCGGGAATAAAAATGCGTTCGGGAATGCGGTTGGCGAAATTTTCAATACTGAGTCGCACAATTTCTTTGCCGATTTCGAGGCCGCGTTTTGGATCAAAGGGTATATGTGTCGCACCGGTGAATTTTGCCTTATCAAAAGTTGAAATTATTTTGGTGTGGAAACATTTTGCCACCTCGACTATAGCCGGCATGATACATTGATAATCCACCAGCATTGCGTCAAGAGCGCCAGTCATTATCACCAGCTCCTGGATAAGATGGTTACCGGCCATAGGCAGGCCTAATCTCATCTGTAGTTCATTACCTGTACAGCAGAGACCAACCAGGTTGATACCCTTAGCGCCCATTTTTTCTGCAAGCTTTTGCATTTCAGTGTCCCTTGCAGCCTGGACAATCACATCAGAAAGAATCGGGTTGTGGCCATGAAGGGCAATATTAACCATATCTGCTTTTAGAACTCCAAGGTTTGCTTTTGAGTTAACCGGTTTTGGTGTGCCGAAGAGCACATCAGAAACTTCCGTAGCTATCATCGAGCCTCCCCAGCCGTCTGACAGGCTGGTGCGCAGGCTATGCAGAAGTATATTTACATAATCGTTGTCAACGCCCATGTGAGTCCGGTGAAGCGTTTCCACATTTTCACGATCAATTCCGCGTGGAGTGACACCGATTTTTTTCCATAATTCTCGTCTTGCGGGAGGGACGCGTTTCAGAAAGGTAAGTTCCTCTTTACGCGTTCCAAAATCTTCCATCATTTCCCAGGCCAGCTCCCTGGCGATGGTTTGAGTATCTTTGCCTCCGGTTTCTAAACCGTATTCTCCGGCTAAGCGTTTTAATTTATCCTCATCGGTTATCGTGTATGAATCTGTATCTCCCGCGCCGACATGATAAAGCGCTTCCAGAATATCACGGCCGTGATCTGAGTGGGCTGATGCGCCGGCAGCAATAGTACGGGCCAGATTCCTGGCGACAATTACATCGGCATCAGCTCCGCAAACTCCTTTTTGTGGACCATCACCAAAAGGATCTATCCGGCATGGCCCCATGGCACAGTTACGGCAGCTCAGACCCAGAGAGCAGTAACCACACTGTGGTTCCTGGGCTTTCAGGCGATCCCATACAGTTTCAATGTTATTTTCATAGGCGATACGCAGCATTTTTTGCGCATCACCTGCAATGCTTAAATCTTTATAATGACCAGACATCTTGATCCTCCTTATGAAATTATTTATACACACAGGGAGAAAAACCAGATTACCGATCGTTTAATTCAGAAATTTTCCTGCCCCAGCTGCGCCAGGCTTCCAGATTTTCAGGCATCGCTGCGGTTTCTATTGAAGCTGATGCTGCAGCAACAGATACAACCCTGGCCAGCTTGGTGCTCGCCATCTTCGTTAACTGGTTGATCTCGCCAAAGAGCAGGGCGTCGACTTTACATACCTCGACACAGGCTGGCTCAAGACCTTTCTCCTGCCTTTCAACGCAGTGATCACATTTTAAAGCAACAACTTTGTCCTGTAACGCTTCTGTTGATTCGTAATAGCGAATAACATCGAATGGGCAAACCAATGCGCACATGGCACAGCTGATACACTTGTTACCGTCAATTAATACAATTTCCTGGTTTGATGTTCTGCTTATTGCAGCCGTGGGGCAGACAGCCATGCAAGGCGCCGGATCACAGTGCCTGCATTTGTTGGGGAAAGAAGAGTTTAGATAAACACCGGGGCCGACATGAACTCGTGGTCTGGGTTTGGGTTTCTCAAAAACTGCCTGATAGAGGTTCTTACTTTGCGAATGTTCAACAGCACAGGCTATTTCACACTGCTTGCAACCAACACATCTTTCGGGTTGCACAAAGACCGTTTTCATGCATCTACCTCCTTTACTCAATATTGAGCCGCTGAATAAGGGTGATATTAATTTCACCCTGAAAGCCGGGTTGGTAGCTGCAATTATAACTGCAACGAAATACTATTTTCATTGCATGATTCACCTGGTTTGAAAATATCAAATATTGAAAAGAAAGTCAAGAATAATGGGTATTAATTCTATAACATTACAATAAAAATCAGATTTATATGAATTCAGTAATCCACCCGGTAAATTTGTTATAATATCTACTTGTAAAAGAAAATTAATCCGGTAACAACATGGTGAGTGAGGTTTTACATGATACCCGGAAACAGGTTAACAAAATTATGGCAGATCTTAAGCCTCTGGGGCCTGGTTGTAGCACAAATGAGCCTGATATTTTATTTTTCTTCCCGCCCGGCCGGCAGTATTGTTTTAGAGGAATTTCCTGTTTCAGCTCCTCTGGGCCACCTGTTCGGATATTTTCTGCTCTCTGTTTTTCTTTACCGCGCTTTTAACAGGGGCAGCTTTGATTGGAATAGTAAAGCTGCCGGTTCTGCTCTGCTTGTCGGTTTCCTTTATGCCTTAAGCGATGAAATTCACCAGCTTTTTGTTCCAGGCCGCCAGGCTGCAATCATTGATGTGGTTTTGGATACAGTCGGTTTACTCATTTTTTTAATTCTGATCAGAATACGGACCATAATAAAAAGGTGAATACAGTATTTACAGCCAAAAATATTTGTAGGAGTTTGGATGGAAAAACTATATTTTTGCAGAAATCAGCAAGGTTGATTTTTTACAGCGGGTGCGATAAAATAGCCTCATTGGTGTGCACATTAATGTGCACAATCTTCCGGGAGGCTGATTATGAATAATTTTACCCGTTATGTGAACCCGCATCTGGGCGAGATGCTTGAAAGTATCAAGCTTGATCAAAAGTATGTGCGCGGAGAAGGCTGCTACCTTTATGATGACAGGGGCAACCGCTACCTCGATTGTATCGCTGCCTATGGCGCCCTGCCATTTGGCCATAATCCATCTCAAATCTGGGAAGCGATCATTAATTTTCAAAACTCCATGGAGCCGAGCTTCATTCAACCCTCAGCTCTTGATGCTGCCGGCGAATTAGCGCGCCGGCTGGTTGAAATATCTCCTGAAGGCCTGGAGTTTGTAACATTTGCCAATAGCGGCACCGAGGCTGTGGAGGCAGCTATAAAATTGTGCCGTTCTTCTACCGGCCGACCGGGAATTCTTGCCACTGATAACAGTTTCCACGGAAAAACCTTTGGTGCTTTATCAGCAACCGGCAATGCCGGTTACCAGAGCCCTTTTTATGCTCCGGCAGAACATTTCAGCCATATAGCATATGGTGATGCAGAGGCCCTCGAGAAAGAGCTGAAGGCAAAACCGAAGCATTACGCCGCATTTCTGGTAGAACCGATCCAGGGAGAGGGTGGCATTATAGAACCGCCTTCCGGTTATCTGTCCCGGGCCAGGGAAATCTGCCACAATTATGGTGTGCTTCTTGTTTTTGATGAAGTTCAGACCGGTCTTGGCCGGACAGGAACACTCTTCGCCTGCGAGGAAGAAAATGTAGCACCCGATGTATTGGTGCTGGCCAAAGCGCTTGGTGGGGGCATAATGCCCATTGGAGCCTGTCTCAGCAACGAAACTGCCTATAACGAAGATTTTGGTCTCAAACATTCATCTACATTTGCCGGCAATTCGCTTGCATGCCGTGTCGGTTTAAGGGTGCTTGATCTTCTTTCTGAAGATAATAAAAACATGTTAAAAAGTGTTCGGGAAAAAGGAAAAATATTGTCTAAGGGTTTAAAAGAACTGCAGAAAAAGTATCCCGGCTTAATCAGTAAAATTCGCGGCAGAGGCCTTATGCTCGGTATCGAATTCAATATGAAACGGGATAATTTTCCCGGATCTCTCCTGGGTATTATGGCAGAGCAGGAACTGCTAACCCCGGCTATTTCATCCTATTTGCTCAACGTTGAAAAAGTACGGGTTGCCCCGACTCTGAACGGGAATGCTGTGATCAGAATTGAGCCACCGCTCATTATCAGCGAAGAGCAGTGCCGCCAGGCTCTGGCAGGAATTGAAGCCATGCTTGAGGTTTTAAAAGAAGGCAGCACTGCCCGTTTTTTGGCTTACCTTGTGCGGCCCGATGATTTGGTGAAAAATGGAAAATATATTCCTTTTGTTCCTTATCCGGCGCCAAATTATATTCCGGACGGTACTGCGGAAGAAGGCCGTTTTGCCTTTCTCGTCCACGCTCTTGATCTTAAAAGTTATCCCCAGTTTGATAATAGCCTGCTCTCTTTCAGCCATGATGAGCTTGCCGATCTGACCGGTCGCTTTAACGGTATGATTGAACCATTCGTAGCTGGTAAGACTAAAATTAAATCAATATCAGGCCGTGAAGCATATGGCGAATTTATTGCTCTGTCACGCACTACTGATGATTTTATCGAACTGCCTCGCAGCCAGGCGTTAACTGAGCTTAAAGCGGCAGTTGCCATGGCCAGGGAGCGTGGTGCTAAAATTGTCGGATTAGGCGCATTTACTGCCGTAGCTTCAATGGGGGGGCTTTATCTCAAAAACGAAGGTGTGCCCATTACCACCGGTAACAGCTATACGGTTGTATCTGCTGTTGAAGCCGTTAATACCGCTACCGACAGGCTGAAGATCGACCGCGCTGAAACCACTGCGGCAATCGTCGGCGCTGCCGGTTCAATCGGCAGGGGTATATCAATGCTGCTCTCAGAAACCGTGCCACGATTAATCCTGATCGGCAACCCGAATAACCAGACTTCCAGCGAAAGGCTGCATATGGTTGCCGCCGAGATCTACCGTTATCAATCGGCGCTGCTCAAACAGGGCCGCCCCCTGAAAGAAGGCAGCATGGCCCATCTTCTGGCCGGCTGCATTCAACTGCCGGATCCGGAAGCGCCCATGGATAAATTTGAAGAATTTGTCGATAGTAAAGGCAGGGAGCTCGGTTTAATCGAGTTTTCAACAGACATAGACGCAGTTCTGGCCAGGGCTGATATTGTGATCAGCGCCACCAGCGCAACGGATAAAGTAATTCATGCCGGCAACCTGAAAACCGGCGCCATTGTTTGTGACATCTCGCGGCCGGCCAACGTCAGTGAAGAGGTTGATGCCGCCCGTCCCGACGTCCTGGTTATAGATGGCGGAGTGGTCGAGGTTCCCGGGCAGCCTTCGCTGGGCTGGGATTTCGGTTTCGAGGAAGGCCTGGCATACGCCTGTATGGCCGAGACAATGTTGCTTGCCCTTGAGCAGCATTATAAACATTACAGCCTTGGATCATCGGGAGTTAACCTGGAGACGATCTTACAGACACGCTACTGGGCTGAAGAGCATGGTTTTAAATTGGCCAACTTCCGCAGTTTCAATCGCCCCTTAAGTGAAGAAAGCTGGCAGAGGCTTTTAAAAACCCGCCGGGAACTGGTCGCCCGCTGAAAATTATGTTAGAATGATCAGCAGTTAAAAGCACCTGGTGATCTGTGCTTACCTGACACAGCAGATCCGGGTTTGCTGATCTATAGTGGCAACACTAATACTAACAGGTTCAGAAAGGGTGGTCGGTGTGGAAGAAAAAAAGGGGCGCGAAAACAGGGGACAGAATAAAGAATTTGTCAAAGAGATAACCCCGAAAGCGGTCGATTATTCGCAGTGGTATGTCGATGTAATCTTAAAGACAAAAATGATGGATTATTCACCGGTAAAGGGCTTTATGGCTATTCGCCCCGCCGGATATGCCATATGGGAAAAAATTCAGGAAAAGATGGATCGCCGTTTCAAAGAGACGGGACACCAGAATGCATATTTCCCGCTGCTTATTCCACAGAGCCTGCTCCAGAAAGAGGCAGAGCACGTTGAAGGATTTGCCCCTGAAGTGGCCTGGGTCACTAAGGGTGGTAATGAAGTGCTAGCCGAACCGCTCCTTGTGCGTCCCACTTCCGAATCTATCATATGTGATTTTTACTCTCGCTGGGTTCAGTCCTGGCGTGATCTGCCCATATTAATCAACCAATGGTGCAGTGTGGTCCGCTGGGAAAAATCAACCAAACCTTTTCTTCGCACATCCGAGTTTCTGTGGCAGGAAGGTCACACATGTCATCGCACAGAAGAGGAAGCTGAGGCAGAAACACTGCAAATGCTTAACGTATACAAAGATTGTATCGAGAAAGAGATGGCCATCCCGGTAATTGCCGGCAGAAAAACAGAAAGAGAGAAGTTTGCCGGAGCCCTGCGCACCTATTCAGTGGAAGCTCTGATGAGTGACGGTCGCGCCCTGCAGGCCGGTACTTCCCACAACCTGGGCCAGCATTTTGCAAAAGTTTTTGACATCACATTCCTCGATCAGGATGACCAGTTGAAGCATGTATGGCAGACATCCTGGGGCGCCTCCACCCGCCTGATCGGTGCCCTGATCATGGTTCACGGCGACGATCGCGGCCTTGTTCTTCCACCGCGACTGGCACCGATTCAGATTGTCATTGTTCCCATCCTGACTAAAAAAGATCGCGAGCGTGTTCTTGAATCAGTCAGCGAACTTGAAAAGGAACTTAAAAAAGAGATCAGGGTTAAACTTGACGACCGTGAAGAATATTCCCCGGGCTGGAAGTTTAATGACTGGGAAATGCGCGGCATTCCACTCCGCATAGAAATTGGCCCCAAGGATCTCGATAAAGGCCACGTGGTGCTGGTCCGCCGTGACACAGGAGAGAAGCAGTTTGTTCCGCGTGAAGAACTGGCAGATAAACTGCCGCTGCTGCTTGAACAGATCCAGAATGACATGTACAAAAAAGCAGTTGATTTTCGTGAAGCTAATACCCGCAGCGGTTCGGATTATGAAGAATTTAAAAGAATCATGGATGGGGAACGCGGTTTCTTTGTTGCTTCATGGTGCGGCAATTCAGCCTGTGAAGAGAAAATCAAGAACGATACCAAGGCTACTATCCGCTGCCTGCCTTTCGATATGAAACCTGAAGATGATCACTGTTTTGCCTGTGGAGAAAAGGCAGAGGCTGTCGCATATTTTGCCCGGGCGTATTAATACACTGCCGGGCAATAGTACATGATTTAATTGATCTCAAAGTACCGGGAGCGCGCTATGGAAAAAAAGAAACTAAGACAAACAATTATTGAACAAAGAGACAAACTTACATCGGAAGAGATTATCGATAAGAGTAATCTGATTGCAGAGAAACTCTACAGCCTCTCCGCTTATCAGAATGCCGGGGCAGTTATGTTCTTTATCTCCTTCGGCAGTGAAGTTGATACAAGATCTATGGTAGAAGAAACAATCAGAAGGGGCAAGCTGGCGCTTGCCCCGAAAGCCTTACCAAAAACACGGGAATTAATTCCTTCGCGAATCCTTAACTGGGATGAAGATCTCGCTCCGGGCGCTTACGATATCCCCGAGCCGCGCGATGATACGCTGCGACCCTGCAAACCTGATCTTATCGACCTGTTGATTGTGCCCGGAGTTGCTTTTGATCTAAAAGGCAATCGCCTCGGTTACGGCGGAGGTTATTATGATCGTTTCTTTCCCCTTTTAAAGCCGGGTACACCAATGGTCGCCCTGGTATATGATCTCCAGATTCAACCTGTTATTCCTGTTGAAGAATGGGATCAACCCGTTGATATAGTAATAACGGAAAAAAGGATTATCAAAGCAAATCTTTAAATAAAATCTGTTTACAGTGATTGCAGATTTCTACTTTTTCGATCCCCCGCCGGAATCAAAGTAACCCTGGAAAAGCATATTAATTATAATACCTGTGATATGTTCCAGATCACTTTCATGCTCATTAACTACTTCCCAGATAAAACGATCTACAAGTAAAATGTAAGCCTTGGCAACGGTTTGAATATCAAATTCGTCCGCCAGGCTTTTTTCCTGCGAGTAGGCAAACGATTTAGCTGAGCTTTTGATAAACTGATCGATAATACTATGCCAGTGAGCGGCGATAGAGGATGATTGCCCGAGTGCTTCCTGGTAAACTTTCATTATCGGGCGGTGCTGTTCGGAGAGGCGGAATGAGGTTAGAACAAGTTCAAAATAAGCGGAACGGGCTTCTTCGATTGTTTTAGGTGAGAAAGGCACTTCAAGGAGATTGTAGAACTCATCAAGGACGTTGTCGACTACTTTGTTCAGAATATCATCTTTGCCTTTGAAGTGGCTGTAAACGGTGCCGTAGCCTACTTTAGCCTGCTGGCTGATTTTAGCTATGGTTGTTTTCGCATAACCTTCTGCCAGAAAAACTTCGAGAGCGGTATCAAGGATTAATTTTCGTGTAATCCGGCTGCGCAGGTAACGGCGCGGCCGCCTTGAAGCATTTTTTTCCACAGGTATGTATCCTCCTTTAGAAAATTCAATATATGCGATATGATGACATTTTATCATTTTATTAAAATATTTGCAAAGCTTAATTTTAAGTTGAAAAAGTTCTAATAAGCTGAAAAAAGCTCCTTTTGCATTCCGCCTGCAATTTTAGTAGGATAAGGGAAGGCAATATAATTAGTTATAACGGGGTTATTTGATGAGTATATATGCGATAGGAGATCTGCACCTTTCCCATAAGCAGGATAAACCGATGGATGTGTTCGGTGAAGGTTGGGATAACCACATCGAAAAAATAAAAAATAACTGGAACCAGTTTGTTAAAGATGATGATCTGGTTATAGTTGTCGGGGACATATCCTGGGCGATGCAGCTGCCTGAAGCTTTGCCAGATTTAATGTGGCTTTCTGACCTTAAGGGTACCAAACTATTAATCAGGGGCAACCATGATTACTGGTGGTCATCTATCAGCAAGCTCAGGGCTGTCCTTCCGCCTACCCTGAATGCCCTGCAAAATGATCATTTCACCTGGGAAGAATATTATATTTGTGGAACCAGGGGCTGGATCTGTCCGGGTGAAGAAGGGTTTGATAACGAGGGGGATGAAAGAATATATTTAAGAGAGGTTCACAGGCTTGGCCTTTCTCTGGAAAGCGCCGCCTCTTCAGGCGCAGGGAAAATTATTGCTGCTCTGCACTTTCCGCCTTTTAACCGAAAGAATCAGCCAAGCGGTTTTACAGAATTGCTTGAGCAGTACAATGTTGAAATTTGTGTCTTCGGCCACATCCATGATCATGGCAGAGACTATATATTCCAGGGGGCAAGAAACGGGGTTAGATACCGTTTTGCTGCTGCAGACGGCATCGGATTTAACCCGCTCCGGCTGGTTTAAACTTTTTACTGCTGAAGCAGGATTGACGCTTAATAAAAGGGAAATATTACAACAGCTCTGGGATTGTAAAGGCAGAATTCAGGGCCTCGTTTTAATTTGTTTTTCTGAATTTTTATTTTTCATTGGAGGTTATATATTTGAGCACAGAAACAGAAGCAGCAATTGCACCGGAAATTGATTTAAGCGCCATAGAAGAAATAATTGAACCTTACCTGGGAAAGAAAGAAATGGTTATTCCCGTTCTTCAGAAGGTTCAGGAACATTTTGGCTTTCTGCCCCGGCCGGCGATGGAAGAGGTCTCCCGCCTGATGCGAATACCCTTAAGCCGTCTTTACGGTGTAGCCACATTTTATGCCCAGTTTAAAATGAAACCGCGCGGCCGTTATATTATAAGGGTATGCAAAGGAACGGCCTGTCACATCCAGGGCAGTCCTAAAATCGCTGACCGGATAGAAGAGACCCTTGGATTACAGAGTGGGGAAACTACAGATGATTTGCGTTTTACCCTGGAAGAAGTTGCCTGTATCGGTGCCTGTGCGCTGGCTCCGGTTATCATGATCAACGACGAACCTCACGGTCGGCTTACCCCGGATAAAATAAAAGATATACTCGACAGCTACGAGTAAAAGCAGGAGGAAAATGATGGAAAAATTTATAGATCAATGTTGTGAAAAATGTACTCATACCAGGGAAACACCCTGCAAAGATTTTGTCCGCTGTTGTGTCGAAGGTCCGATCTGCCACGAAGATCCGGCCTGTGCTGCAAAACGCAGGGCAATTATTGATAAAGTAGCAATTAACGAGCATTTTGTGATCTGCTGAGAAAAGCTGTCTCTATGACTTATAAATACGGCATTCCCGGTCGGTCTTTCAGATCTGGTATGCCTGGTCTGTCTGTATAGTTTTAAAGGATGAAGAAGGAGGTCCGAACAATTTGTATGAAAAACACTTGATGATCTGCGGGGCGACAGGATGCCTTTCATCAGGCTCACAATCGGTTGAACAGGCTTTAATTGAGGAACTGGAGAAGCGCGGTATACGGGATAATTACCGCCTGGTCATGGGTGGCTGCCCCGGTTTCTGCGAAGTGGGTCCGATTATAGTAATCTATCCCGATGAAGTATTATACTGCCGCCTGAAACCAAAGCATATGGCCGAACTGGTGGAAAAACATCTGGTCGGCGGTGAAATAGTAGAAAAACTGTTGTACAAGGGGCCCGACGTAGATGTTCCTGCCCGTTTTTACGACACGATTCCTTTCTATGCAAAACAAAAATTTAATGTTCTGCGCAACAGCGGCATCATAGATCCTGAAAGTATTGATGAATACATAATGCGCGGTGGGTACCGCGCTTTTACGCGCTCGCTTGAAATGGAACCGGCGGCAATCTGCGAAGAGGTAAAATCAGCCGGTTTGCGCGGACGCGGCGGGGCTGGCTTTTCAACAGGCCTTAAATGGGAATTCACTTTAAATGCTGTCGGGCAGAAGAAATATGTAGTCTGCAATGCCGATGAAGGCGACCCCGGGGCATTTATGGATCGTTCTATTCTTGAAGGTGATCCCCATGCAATTCTTGAGGGTATGTTGATCTGCGGCCGGGCAATCGGAGCAAATGAAGGTTATGTATATTGCCGGGCAGAATACCCCCTGGCGATTAAGAGGCTTAAAATCGCGATCAGCAAAGCAGAGGAGTACGGTCTTCTCGGTGAAAATATACTTGGCTATAATTACAATTTCAAAATCAATATTAAAGAGGGTGCCGGCGCCTTTGTCTGCGGTGAGGAAACTGCCCTTCTTGCCTCAATCGAGGGCAAACGGGGCATGCCCCGACCGCGCCCGCCTTTTCCGGCCCAGTCAGGCCTTTTTGGTAAACCGACAACTATTAATAACGTTGAAACGCTGGCCAATATTCCACTTATTGTTAAAGAAGGGGGCGCGGTTGAATTTGCTTCTGTCGGTACTGAAGGAAGCAAGGGAACCAAGGTATTTGCCCTGGCCGGAAAGATTCGCAATACCGGGCTCTGCGAGGTGCCCATGGGTATAACAATCCGTGAAATTATTTATGATGTGGGCGGCGGGATCAAAGGTGGCCGGGATTTTAAAGCTGTCCAGGCCGGAGGTCCTTCAGGTGGCTGTATCCCGGCAGAACAGCTCGATCTGCCTATTGATTATGATTCCCTTAATAAAGCCGGAGCGATTATGGGTTCCGGGGGGCTGGTCGTTATGGATGAACGCACCTGCATGGTCGATCTTGCCCGCTATTTCTTAAGTTTCACCCAGAAAGAATCATGCGGCAAATGTACCCCCTGTAGAGAAGGAACCAAAAGGATGCTGGAAATACTGAACAGGATCACCGAGGGAGAAGGAAAGCCTGAAGATCTTGATATTCTCGACAGCATGGCTTACAGCATCAAAGACAGTTCTTTGTGCGGCCTGGGCCAGACATGCCCGAATCCCGTCCTCAGCACTATTCGCTATTTCCGTCATGAATACGAAGAGCACATCAATAATAAATTCTGCAGGGCGGGTGTGTGCAAGGCCTTATTTAATTACAAAATCGATCCGGAAACATGTACAGGATGTACCGTTTGCGCCAGGGCATGTCCTGTTGATGCAATCAGTGGTGAAAAGAAATTGCCGCATGAAATTAATCTTGACCTTTGCACCAATTGCGGCAGTTGTATTGAAAAGTGCCGTTTTGACGCAATAATCATAAAACCTGTGGGGAGGGAAGCAGATGTCAGCAATTAAATTGACTATTGATGGAACAGAAGTTGAAGTAGCGCCCGGAACAACTATACTCGAGGCAGCAGGACAGGCTGGTGCCGATATACCAACTTTCTGTTATGATCCCGAGCTTCCTCCAAATGGCGCCTGTCGTATATGTGTTGTTGAAGTTGAGAAGGCGCGTGCGCTTGTTGCTTCTTGTGTAACGCCGGTTGCGCCGGGCATGGTTGTTTATACTGAATCAGATCGTGTTGTCAGAGCCCGGAAAGATGTTTTAAGCCTCCTGGTGGCGAACCATCCCCTGGTTTGCATTACCTGTGAAAAAACAGGTGAATGTAAACTCCAGGATTACTGCTACCGCTATGGGGTATCCGACAGTGAGTATGTGGGGGAGGTTAAGAATTTACCCCTTGATGACAGCAATCAATTTTTCATCCGTGATATGAACAAATGTATACTCTGCGGAATTTGTGTCGGTAAATGCCAGGATGTAGTTGGCGCCGGCGCTATAGATTTCACAAAACGTGGTTTTATAAGCAATGTAGGACCGGCCTACGAAGATAAAATAGAAGATTCAACCTGTGTTTTTTGTGGCCTCTGCATTGACAGCTGCCCTGTCGGAGCGCTGATTCCGAAAGGTGGCATAGGTAAAGGCCGCCCCTGGGAAATAGAAAAAACAAGGGCAATCTGTCCCTATTGTTCTGTCGGCTGTGGAATCAACCTGCATGTCAGGGGGAGTGAAATTACAGGAGTTACACCGGATCATGACAGCCCGGTTAACCACGGTCAGCTTTGTGCCAGAGGCAAGTTCGGTTGGGATTACCAAAAAAACAGTGAACGGCTGACAGTGCCACTTGTTAAATCGAACGGGGTATTTGTTGAGGTCAGCTGGGAAGA
>JAHYJM010000083.1 GCA_019428945.1 Bacillota bacterium
AAAAGCGAAGAGAAGCTTATCCGTGAAGCGCTGGCAAAACCGATCGGCTCTCCGCGGTTATCTGATCTGGTCAGTATGGGAGAAAAAGTTGTGATCGTTATCGGCGATATGACCCGCCAGTGGGTCAGACATGATCGTTTCCTGCCATATTTATTAAATGAACTTAACCTGGGAGGAGTAACAGATCAGAATATCGCCGTTATCTCAGCTACAGGTGATCACCGCGAACAAACTCCCGAAGAGCACTCTATTCTTGCAGGAAAAGAAGTTTGCCGCAGGGTTAAAATACATGATCATAGCTCAACTGCTGAAGATGAACTCGTTTATCTGGGGGTAACTTCTTTTGGAACACCGGTAAGAATTAATCGCCGTATTGTTGAATGTGATCGGGTTATTGTCACCGGCGGTATTGTCTATCATTTTCTGGCCGGATGGGGGGGCGGTAAAAAAGCGATTATTCCCGGAGTGTCGGCCAGGGATACAATTATGGCCAACCATGGCCTCGCTTTTCTGCCCGGTGAAGGCGAAGGTTTAAATCCCGCAGTATCTTCAGGTAGAATGCAGGGAAATCCCTGCAGTGAAGATATGGTTGAAGGAGCGCTTATGGCGCCGCCTGATTTCCTTTTAAATACAGTAATTGATGAAACCAGCGGCCGCATAGCAGGTGTCTTTGCAGGTGATTTTATCAGGGCTCATGAAGAAGGTTGCGGCTTTGTAGACAGCCATTTCAGGGTAAACATTGATAAAAAATCCGACATGGTTATAGCTTCCTGCGGCGGATACCCAAAAGATATAAATTTTTATCAAACCTATAAAACAATCTATAACGCTCATAAAGCCCTGCATCCGGGCGGTACGATGCTGTTGATCAGCGAAAGCCGTGAAGGTGTCGGCAGTGATCCTTTTTTCCGGATGTTTACCGATTTTAAAAATAATAAGGCAAGAGAAAATTATTTACGGAAAAACTACACAATCGGGGGGCAAATGGCCTATCACAGTGCCGTGATTGCTGAAGAAAACGATATTCTTCTGATTTCTGATTTGCCCGATGATACTGTGAGAGTTATGGGGATGATCCCTGTAAGCGCTCCCTCAGAAGCTCTCAACTGGGCCGGGAAAAAACATGGCGAGCAGATGACTATCTCTCTTATGCCTCATGGTGGATCTACCCTGCCCGGCTGATCAGGTTTACTAAATCAGTCAAGCATATTAAGGGATTGCAGATAACGGTAGATACTGAGCCCTATGTTAAGCTGCAGGGCATCTTCAGGAATCAGCGGGTTTAATCCTGTAATTTTTCTGACCTGTTCAAGGCGGTATTTCATAGTGTGTCGATGTACGTATAGAATTTCGGCAGCGTTCTTAATACTGCATGACTCAAGATACTGCTGCAGAGTTTTTATAAGAGCGCCCTCGCAACTGCGATCGTATTCAAGCAGGGGCGCGATTGTTTCTTCGTAATAACATTTCAACGTTTCCATATTCTTTATATCCATAATTAATCGGTACAGCCCCAGGTTCCGGTATGAAACAATCTCACCCTGATCAACTAACTGTAGATTAGCTGCCTGAAGCGCTTTTTCTGCCTCACCCAGCGCCGGTCTCAGCCCGCCTAAATCATGATGCAGGCAGCTAAGCCCGGCATTCATGGCTGTACCCGGAAAATATATTTTGAGTTCACCCAGCAATTTTTGAGTAAGATCCAGGATAAACTTCTGCGGATCGCTTTGAAAGTGACCCGGCTGCATCAGCAGGGTCAGATAACGGTCTGACGGACCGAGCAGAAAAGCAACATGGAATTGACGTAAAATACGGACTACCACAGGTTCGGCCTGGCCGAGCAATCTATTCCCGTCTTCACCGGTTAATTCCAGATCATAGTCAGCTTCTCCTGAAAAATGGATCACCGCAGCGATGACCGGTTCCTGTGCCTCAAGGTTGAAGCGGTTCAGTTCAAGGTGCAGATCTTTCGGGTTTTCGCTTTCTATAATCTGATTCCACAGATTTTTCATAGTCCTGGCCTGTAAATCAAGGCGGTTTTCCAGAGTTTGTTCCCCCGGATAGGCAGAATCTGACTGTGTATCCTGAATCAGTCGGTTCATCAGCGCCCGTGTAATACTCTTAAAACTCACATCAGGAGGTATTTCAATCAGGGGGATCAGATGTCCCTCGGCGAAACTGATAAATGACTGGGGTATTTCCTCAACGTAATGACCGGTTTGAATAGCCACTGCAGCCAGTTTTCGTGCCGCAAAAAGCTCAATCATACCCTGTTGCCAACTCCGGCTTTGAGTTTTAAAATCATGGGCAGTTGTGATCAGCAGTTCTCCCGGCTCTATGTGGCTTAAATCGTCAAGTATCTCCAGTATGTTGACCCAGAGTATTTCATTATCCATGCCGGCCTTTCCTGTAAGCAGGCGGCACTTACTGAAAGCTTCCATTTTTAATGCATCTGCAACAGTGACAGGCATTTTACCAACTCCACCCTTACTGATCCCCATCGTTTAGATTAGTATATTCCATTGAATCAGCAATTATCCTGCAATCTTATACACCATGTATAAAGAACTCTTAATTTTTTTAGCCTGTAAAACCAATGTCACATTCTGAATAGTTTAGTAAACTGTAATCAGATTCTACTGCTGATAGAATAACTGCGGTCTTAACGCTTTTTATATAAGAAATTGCGCTTGCGCCAGTTCTTTCTGAATCAGAGCCCACACCATTTACTCAGCCGCAGTAGAATCTTTTTAGATCCAGATACAAAAAAACAGACGGGGTAATTTAATATGTCAGAGCTATACCGGCTTGTAAACAGTCAGGGTGGTAAAGCGACCGCCATTGTCGGCATGACAAAAAATGTTGGCAAAACGGTCACTCTAAACAGCCTTGTAAAAGATTATGAAAAGTCGGATATAGCAATAGGCCTTGTATCAGCCGGCTATGACGGTGAACGTTTCGACCGTCTAACCTTAAAAGAAAAACCTCGTATTTATGCGCCCCGCGGAGCTTATGTGGCAACCGCCAGAGCTTGTTTTGACGCTGCCGATGCAGACCTGGAACTGATTGAAGTCAGTCCTTTTTCGACACCTCTCGGTCAGGTATGTCTGGCCAGGGTCAAAAGAGCCGGCCTGGTTGAACTTGCCGGCCCCGGGAGCGTAAGCAGCCTGAAATCCCTGATCGAAAAAATGCTTTCTTTCGGAGCGGAGCATGTTCTCGTCGATGGAGCCATAAACCGCCTGGCATCTGCATCGCCATTGGTTACTGATGCCACAATACTGGCTTCGGGAGCTTCGCTTGGTCCCACAATGGTAGATGTGATCAAGAAGACAGTTTTTCGCAGAGCCCTCTTTATAACTTCCCCTTTACAGGATGAAGTTATGCTGAAAGCAGCCCGGAAGGGGCTCGAAGAAGGCAATGCAGTGCTTCTGCACCGTGAAGGAAACGCTTTCCGGGTAGAGCCGGTTACCGGTATGATTCCCCTGCTCGCGGGCGCGCAGATGATCGATATGTGCAATGAAGAAACAGCGGCCCTGGTTTTTGGCGGTGCCCTGGTTGATAATACCCTGCAGGATGTAATGGATCTATATGAAAAGCCTCCCGTGGTGATTGTAAATGATCCGACCAGGCTTTTTATTACCCCGGAAATATATTATCGTTTCTTGAATAAAGGCGGCCAAATTTCTGTATTAGAGAAGCTCAACCTTATGGCAGTAACGCTTAACCCGACTGATCCTTGCGGCCGAGGATATGATCCCCAGATGTTCTTAGATAAAATGGCCGATGCCATAAGGCCTTGTCCTGTGTTTGATCTTGTTTATCAGGAAGAAAAAGGTTTTTAATTATCGAGCAAAGAGAGGTATGTGAATCCGGTGGAAAACAAATTGGATCTAGATCGCAGTAAAGTAGTAATTGCCAGAGAAACTGCCGGTAAAATTGCTGATCGCCTCCATTCATGGATCGGCGATTATACGACGACAACTACGGAAAGAGCTGCAGCCAGATTGCTTGGGATTGACGGTGTTGATAAAGCTGATGTTCCTTTGCCCAATCTGATGGTTGAGAAGCTGGAGCAGGCCGGTATCCTTGATCGCGGCCTGGTGCCCTGGCTGGCGCGGGCGGTGGTCGCCAGAAATGAATGCCCGCAGAAAATTGCTGAAGGTTTAGCTGATGGGACATTTCAGGTGTCATCCATCCCTGACTGCCCGGAAGATAAATGGCGTGCAGTGGCTGACGCACTGGCTGTTGAAGCTGCCGCAAAGATCAGGTCAGTCAGAAGTAAACGTGAAGAGATGAAAAAGAAAGCTGCTCCTGCTGGCAAACCGATGCTTTATGTTATCGTTGCCACAGGCAATGTTTATGAAGATGCCGTTCAGGCCAGGGCAGCCGCTCTACAGGGGGCTGATATCGTCGCAGTAATTCGGCATACCGGTCAGAGCCTGCTCGATTATGTTCCCTTCGGCCCCACTACTGAAGGGTTCGGAGGCACTTATGCCACCCAGGAAAACTTTAGAATTGTTCGTAAAGCCCTTGATCAGGCCGGTGAAGAAACAGGCCGCTACATCAGCCTGGTCAACTATGCTTCCGGGTTGTGCATGCCAGAAATATCTGCCATGGGTGCCATTGAGCGGCTTGATATGATGCTTAATGATGCCATGTACGGAGTGCTCTTCCGCGATATTAACATGCGCCGCACATTTATCGATCAGCATTTTTCACGGATGATTAATGCTTATGCCGGGATTATCATTAATACAGGTGAAGATAACTATCTTACCACTGCTGATGCATACGATAAAGGCTATACAGTGCTTGCTTCGCAGTTTATAAATGAACAGCTTGCCCTGCGTTCAGGTTTAAAAGAAGAACAGATGGGACTCGGCCATGCTTTTGAAATTGATCCGTCGATGGAAGACGGTCTGCTGATGGAAATTGCCCAGGCTCAGCTCTGCCGTGAACTTTTCCCGAAATCGCCCCTTAAGTATATGCCGCCTACAAAACATGTGACCGGCGATATCTTCAATACTTACCTGGTTAATGGTATGTATAACCTTGTATCGGTGATGACCGGCCAGGAGATTCAGCTGCTTGGGATGTTAACCGAAGCAATACATACCCCCTTCATCAGTGACCGTTACCTTAGCATTGCCAACAGTCAGTATATATTCAACAATGCCCGCCACCTCGGAGAAGAAATAGTTTTTGCTCCGGGAGGACGTGTGCAGAAAAGAGCGGCATACCTGCTCGATGAAGCCTGTGAAATGCTGCAGACAATTGAAGAAATCAGCCTGGAAACAGCAATGGAACAGGGTCTTTTTGCCGATATTAAACGTTCGCGTGATGGCGGTAAGGGAAGCAGCGGGGTTATTGAAAGACATAAAGATTACTACAACCCCTTCTTCGAACTCTTCCTGAACCACTCCAAGCCAGTGGAAGGGAGGCTTTCCTGATATGGAACTCGACTTAACCAAAGTAAAAACTTACGGTGATACCCTTAATGACGGTGCGATGCAGGTAAGTTTTACCCTGCCTGTTCCGGCCGGCGACGAAGCCAAAGAAGGCGCCAGGCAGATAGCGCTGAAGATGGGACTTGAAGCGCCGGCGGTTACTGAAATGGCCGACCTTGGCGCAGGCTTTACATTCTTTGTCCTTTACGGCAAATGCACCCATACTGTTGATTATACTGCAATTAAAATACCTAAACAGCAGCAAAAGGTGCTCAGCTTTAAAGAGGTAAATGCTTTAATCAAAAACAGGCTTGAACGCAAGGTGGTAGTTGTAGCTGCCTGTACAGGCAGCGACGCTCATACCGTTGGTATAGATGCAATCATCAATATGAAAGGTTATAAGGGCGAATATGGGCTTGAGCGTTACCCGGAAATTGATGCTTACAACCTTGGCAGTCAGGTTCCCAATGCTGAACTGCTGGCCAGGGCGGTTGAGCTCAATGCCGATGCGGTTCTTGTCTCCCAGGTTGTAACCCAGAAAAATATACACCTGGAGAACCTGACAGAGTTGATTGAGCTGGCAGAAGCCGAAGGTCTGCGTGACCGGGTCCTGATGATCTGCGGTGGGCCGCGCATATCGCATGAACTGGCTATAGAACTTGGTTATGATGCGGGGTTCGGAGCGGGAACGTTGCCTAACCAGGTTGCTTCATACATCGCCGCCGATTTGGTACGGCGGGAAAAGAACGGAAAATAAAAAAGTAACAGGGCGGGCCGGCAGGTCCGCCCTGGTGCATTCAGGAGGTGATTGATGCCATAAATAAATTAGTTTCCTGATTTATGCATCACCATTAAATTGCAGGAGGTTTTATGATGTCAGCTGAAGCAAAACAGTTAGAAGACAAGAGACCAAGTTTTGCTGGTGCCTTATTTGTTATTCTGTTCCTCTGTGTAGCTTTATTTGTTCAGGTTTTTGTAATTGATGAAGCGTGGGTTACCCATATAACCCTCATTCTGGCCAGTGTAGTTGCAATTATAGTTGCAACCAGATCCGGTTACACCTACAAAGAATGTCAGGATGCAATTCTCTACGGCTGTAATCTTGCCATGCTGCCGATGATGATCCTGATGATGATTGGTGTTTTGATCGGCTCATGGATACCTTCCGGTACTATTCCCTCCCTTATATATTACGGCATGCTAATTCTTACTCCAACAATATTCCTGGCAACGGTATGCCTGGTATGCGCGATCGCTTCGGTAACTACCGGTAGTTCCTGGACCACAGGGGCAACTTTTGGTGTTGCTTTCATGGGTATTGGAATGGGCCTTGGTATTCCGGCTGCAATGACTGCCGGCGCGGTAATTTCCGGAGCGATTTTTGGTGACAAAATGTCACCGCTCTCTGATTCAACCAACCTTGGCGCTGCCGTCGGTGAAGCCGACCTCTTTGATCACATCAAGAGTATGATGTATACAACAATTCCCGCCCTGGTCATAGCTCTGATTCTCTATGCCATCATGGGTGCCCGTTTTGCCGGCGGGACAATTGATGCGGCCCAGATTTCGCTGGTTTTAGATGGCCTGAGTGCAAACTTCCACATCAGCCTGATTCACTTTCTGCCGCCACTTTTGGTTGTTATCCTTGCTGTAAAACGTATTCCCGGCCTTGCGGTAATGATTATTGCTTCGCTCGTCGGAGCCGCTTTTGCGATGATCTTCCAGGGTGTCGGTCTTGCGGAAATGCTTAACTATATGAACTACGGTTATGTTGCAGATACAGGTGTAGAAGCTCTTGACAGCCTGCTCAGCCGTGGTGGTTTACAGAGCATGATGTGGACAATTTCACTTGGTTTTATAGCCCTTTCATTTGGTGGAATCATTGAAAAAACACAGATGCTCAGCGTTTTACTGGAGAAGATGGGGGCGCTGGTTGGCAGCGTGGGCGGGCTGATTACCACTCACGTAGTATCCGGTATCCTGGTAAACCTCTTCTCAGCCAGCCAGTACATGGCCATCATTATCCCGGGTCGGATGTTCCGCCCTGCCTACAAAAAGTTAGGTCTGCTGCCGCAGGTGCTATCACGAACTTCTGAGGACTCCGGCACAGTAACTTCACCACTGGTTCCCTGGGGACTTTGCGGAGTCTTTTTCTATGGTTGTCTTGGTGTTCCGACTTTAGAATACCTTCCTTACACCTTCCTTTCTTTCCTGGTGCCGATCATTGCTGTTATTTATTCGTGGGTCGGCTTTGCCATGTTTAAGGAAGGCGACATTGCAAGTGTAAGCCATTATAAAGAAGACGAAGAATCTGCATTTTAAGTTGAGAAATTAGGCAGGCTGGGGGAGGCTCGCCTCCCCCTTTTAATTAAAACGACCTGCTTTATATTACTCGTTGGTAAACTTTTAAAAGTGCCTTGAAGTATTAAAGGAGGCCTGATTATGGCTGTAGATATGAAGTTGTTTGAAAAAGCCTCAGACTTAATTAAAAGTGAAGATATGGTCAAACTCCTCAGAGAGTTGGTTAACATAAAAAGCCCTTTTTTTGAAGAGGGCGAGATAATTGATTACCTGCGCGGGCGGCTTTCCTATTACAACCGACTGGAAACTAAAATACATCACTATGAAGAACCCGATATAACCGGATTTAAAGGTGAAAACCTGATCGTGCGTCTGCCGGGTAAAGGCGGTGGTCCTAAATTGCTTATAAACGGTCATGTCGATACCGTGCCGCTTTGCGATGGCTGGACGGTTGACCCCTATGCCGGAATCGAAAAAGATGGCAGGTTATATGGTCTTGGCTCACTTGATATGAAGGCCGGTGTGGCTGCCTCGGTCTTTTTGCTCGAAGCCCTTGTCGAAGCCGGTGTTGAGCTGAAAGGTGAAGTATTATTTACTGCTGTAAGTGATGAAGAAGGTCCTTATGGACTTGGAACGCATTTTACCATTACCGACGGAATTACAGATGGATCAGATTTTTGTATAATTCCTGAGCCCTCCGGCCCCTTTGCGCCGGGTAGCGAAAAATTTCCCTGTGTTGCCTTAGGCAGCAGGGGTACTGCTGTATACCATGTAAAAGTAAAGGGTAAATCAGCTCACGGAGCCACACCTGAAAAGGGGATCAATGCCGTAGAAGATGCTGCCCGGATTATAACTGCCATAACTGATAACCTTGACCTTGGCGATCACCCTCTCCTGGGCAAAGGGACTATGTGCATT
>JAHYJM010000084.1 GCA_019428945.1 Bacillota bacterium
ATTATCTCCCGGCAAAAAGCCGGCAGATCTTTTGGAGTGCGCGAAGTAATAACATTACCATCCCGAACTACTTCACTGTCGACATATTTAGCCCCACCGTTTACCAAATCATCTTTAATCGAGAAGAAAGCGGTTGCTTCACGTCCTTTAACCGCCCCAGCAGAGACCAGCATCCAGGGACCATGACAGATAGCTGCTAATATTTTCTCTTTCTTATAAGTTTCACTAACAAAGCTAACCATTTCCGGAGAACGGCGCATGTGATCAGGTGAAAATCCACCGGGAATGATCACCGCATCAAAATCTGCTGCACGGGCATCCCTGGCGGCAAGATCTGATTTAGCCGGATATCCGTACTTGCTGTGATATTCTTTAACCTCAGGGGCAATGACTGTAACTTCTGCACCCTCTTCTTTGAACCGATAATAGGGATACCAGAACTCGGGGTCCTCGTAAATTTGCTCGAGCAATATAGCGACTTTTTTACCTTTAAGTTTCATTGTGATAACCTTCCTTTCATCATTTCACTTTTATTGGATACCACCAAGATCAATCCATTTATATCCAATAGCCAGTTCGAGTGTGGCCATCAGGATAAAAAGAACCAAGCCGGCAAAAAAGGGCCAGTAGCGCCAGCCACGGGGGAACCATCCCTGCCTGTTTTTAAGAAGCGGTTCAGCCCCAGTTTGTTTATGCAGCAGGCGCAGGCCAAACCAGGCGCCTGCCAAAGCTAATAATAATATTGGAAGTGCTGCTATAAAACCCTGCGGTTCAACCTCAGCCGCCGTCTCGTACTGACCTGCGATAAAAAGATAAGTTACTGCAATAAAGTTGTTGATCATATGATAGATTATTCCGCCCCACAGGGAACCGGTTTTAATTACTATTACTGCCATAACAAGTCCCAAAGTAAAAGTGCTGACCAGGTTTAGCAAAGACCCATGGAGCATGGCAAAAAGCAGTGAACTGAAAACAATCGCAGGTACCAGGCCCCGGTTTTCCATTGAAGGCATTATTGTCCCCCGGAATAAAACTTCCTCGCAGATACCGGCAAAGATAGAAAGAACCACTACATAACCAAGGTATTCACGAAGATTCTGGGGAGGTTCTATGACAACAATCGGTTCATAACCAAATTCCATTAAAGCATGCACCAGGCCGGTGGCAAAAACCATGTTAAGGAGCCAAAAAGCCCCTGCCAGGATTACAATCACCGGCAGATAACGAAGCTGAAGAGGCTTAAGGCGCGAAAATACAACCTGGTTTAAATTATAACGCCGCCAGTACCATATTGCCGGAAGCAATACAAATATTACCTGGGTGATAATCATACCATACTCAAAATGCCATGCCTGAGCGATTGAGCCAAACAACAAAAGCATGATAAAGACAACCAGGAAAAGACGTAGGGCCGACCTCAGATCGGGCACACAGCCGGATGCTGAAGGTGCGGGCATCACAGTGGACTGGTTATCTAAACCTTCTCGGTTTTCATCAGGTATTAACTCACTCATAAAATTGATCTCCTTTATCTCTATAAAGTTTGCCGCGTTGCCAGATCATGGAGTATATTAAACTTTTCCTTAGTCACTAAAGAAATGCATGTGGAAACCTTAACCAACATTATAACAGTAATTACCATGGGAATAAAGGGACTTACCTTCACTGTGTCTATGTGGTAAAATGACCGGGTCAGTAATAAAAGCAGTGGAGATGAAAGAAAATGCAGATTGGTCTCGTTGGAATGCCCTCAGCGGGTAAAACAACTTTATTTAATTTATTAACCGGTAGCATGCAGCCAACCGGAATCAGCGGGGCAGATGAAACTCATATCGGAAGTGCGGTG
Organism: Bacillota bacterium; assembly: GCA_019428945.1. Taxonomy (GTDB): domain Bacteria; phylum Bacillota; class Dethiobacteria; order DTU022; family DTU022; genus JAABTH01. Next base: position 1,847 of record JAHYJM010000084.1, read on the forward strand.
GTTCCCGACCCCCGGATTGACTTTCTTTCCTCCCTTTATAAACCGAAAAAAACAATTTATGCCCGGATCGATTTTAAGGATATCCCCGGGGTAAGAATGGATGACAGCAGGGCAAGAGCTTCGCGGCTGCTCGATGAAGTAAGAAGCGCCGATGCTTTAGTCCAGGTTTTACGTGTCTTTAACTCTGCTGAAGTAGAAGCAACCGCAGGCGAACCAACCCCTTACAGGGATTTAACCGACTATGGCGCTGAATTGATCCTGGCCGATATAGATATCCTGGAAAAACGAATTGCCCGTCTTGAAGAATCGCCAAAGGCAGGAAAAGAAAGTGTTGAACAGGCCGAACTCCTGAAAAGGCTACTTACTGCATTGGAGAACGAAGAATCTTTAAAAGGTGTAGAACTAACGTCCAGGGATAAGGAGCTGCTGGCCGGCCAAAGTTTTTTAAGTGAAAAACCACTGTTCCTGGTTGTAAATATTGATGAAGATCAGCTGAGAAGGGGCGATTATCCTGACCGGGAGAAAATCACCGCTTATACTTTAGAAAAAGGAATCCCCGTTATAGAAATCTGCGCCCTTGTCGAAATGGAAATCAGCCGGCTTCAGCCTGAAGAACGTTTTGAATTCATTGAAGATCTGGGGCTCCACGATTCAGGTCTGGGTCTTTTGGCCCGGATGACTTATGAAAGTTTAAACCTGATTTCATTTTTCACCGTCGGCGATGATGAGGTACGAGCCTGGACTGTTCATAAAGGAACGAATGCACGTAAAGCAGCCGGTAAAATTCATTCAGATATAGAGCGCGGCTTTATAAGGGCTGAGGTTTTTCATTATGATCCGCTCCATCAGTTAGGCAGCGCAGCGAAGGTTCGCGAAGCAGGTCATTTTCGCCTTGAGGGTAAGGATTACCAGGTTGCTGACGGTGATATCATCAATTTCAGGTTTAATGTATAAAAGCGGTGATATATAATTTTTTATAGGCCGCTGTTGATTGTAATTGAACCATTTCCGCGAAGAACTTTTGTGCTGTCAACATCTTTGAAATAACGGGAGGCGAGCCTATCTGAAATCCGACGCGGTTTAGGCAGATCAGCTTTACGAACTAATTCCTGAACCGTAAGGGTTCTTTTGCGGAGGAATCTGGCAGAGGGCCAGTTACGGCAGAAGATCGGATATTCAGAAGCAGCATTCGCGTTCACTCTGCGGGAACCGACTGAAGCTTTAAAACCTGCTTTGAGAAGATCTGCAGAATGGCTGTCACCATAACAGGACGTATTATATACAAGGCGCAGACAATCACGATTAACAACCCTTTTTATCTCTGCCCGCAAACGCCTGGCAGAAACCCATTGATCGTAAAAATGCAACCGGCCGGGTTCGCCATGCAGCTGCAGGAATAAATCCAGCGCTTCAGTTGAACTGTCAAGCGATAGTTTATTGACAATATTCAGGAATGCAGCAAGAGTGGCTCTCTGATCGCGTAAGAAATATATACAACGATAATGACGGGTTAGAAAACGTTTTGCTATTTCAGCTCCGGCAGTTTCTATAAAATGATATAGCCAGCGAAACCGGCTGTCACCGTGTTCAGCAAGGCAGTTTACAACAAGTAAAACCCGTTTCTCCCTCGAAACAGTTCTTTTCATCGGTTTAATCTCCGAGTATTTTCTGATAGTACCCGGTATAGAGAGCCCCGGCCGGATTATGCGCCAATACGCGATAATTTACAACCAATGCTGAAACCCGGTGACCCGTCACCGCACCGGGTCTGACTTAAATAATTTCAATTATTTCATTATGTTTTCCTGCCGGTTTTTCTTGAAACCGTGATGGTTATGAGCTAAAATATCATAGTCAGTTTTAAAAAGGAGGTATTGGAATGACAGGTAAAAAACCGATAGCAACAATTGAGATGGAAAATGGCGGGGAAATGGTAATCGAGCTTGATCCGGAGAACGCCCCCAATACAGTTAATAACTTTATCGCTCTTGCCGATTCCGGATTCTATGACGGGTTGATCTTTCACCGGGTCATCCCCGGCTTTATGATCCAGGGCGGATGCCCGGAAGGCTTTGGCACAGGTGACCCCGGCTATAAAATTAAGGGTGAATTTAAGGCTAACGGTTTCGAAAATAAGCTCAAACACAAACGTGGTGTGATTTCGATGGCCAGATCACAGCATAATGATTCGGCAGGCTGCCAGTTTTTTATCATGGTTAAAGCCGCTCCTCATTTAGATGGCCAGTATGCTGCTTTCGGCCAGGTAACAGAGGGAATGGATGTGGCAGACCTTATAGTATCTGCAGCTGCCGACCCCAGGGACATGCCTATAGAAGAACAGCGCATTAAAACGATATCCATTGAAAAAAACGGGATAGAGTATGGAGATCCGGAAAAAACATAGCTAAAAATATTTTTAAACAACTTTGGGTATAATAGTTTCTTCGAGCCCCGCTATTTCGAGCCCCTTGGCACGAAGGCCATCAATTACCGGACCGAGAGCGTCCACCGTCGGCTGCCGGTTAGCACCTTCTTTTCCCAAAAGCGATCCGCTGTCATGAAAAAGAATGATATCACCGGCAGAAGCCTTCTCCAAAACACGTCGGGCTATTCCTGCCGGTGTTGCTCTCGGATGCCAATCCTGTGAGGAGAGGCTCCAGAGAATCAGGTTCTGGCCGAAAAGCCCGGCCAGTCTTCGCATTCTCATATCATAGAGACCGCGGGGGGGTCTTAAAAACTGCGGGTAGACACCGCTGTGCTGCAGTATAGCCAGGTTAGTCCGCATTATCTGGGCTGCCAGGCGCGGAGGCGGTGAATTGGGCACTGTTATATGCCCGTAGGTATGATTGCCTGCATCATGCCCTTCTTCAACTATTCTTCTGACCAATTCAGGATTTTTCTCAACCTGCATGCCAACCATAAAAAAAGTGGCCTTTGCATTTTTTTCTTTAAGAATATCGAGGATGCGGGGAGTATATTTCTCACTTGGCCCATCATCAAAGGTAATTGCCACCCTGTTTCCCGGCTCAGGTACGCGCCTGATAATATCGGCCTGAGTGCCAAAACCTCTGTAGACATAATAATAGGTAACCCCCATCAGCAGCAGGGCAGAAAAAAGCACAGTCCCCGACCAAAGGAAAATATCACTGATAAATGTACTGGGAATAAGAAAAGCCAGCAACCTGGTTGCATAATAACTTATGACCGTTGATCCCGAAATAAATATCATAAAGATCAATCCACGAACGAAAATATCTATTATCAATTCTTTACCTCCCGTAATCTCTAAAACAAACTTTATATTAAACTTTGATTTCTGACATTTTATTATTTTGATCTTCCGGCCTGAAACAATAATCTCTGGCCAGGGATACTTCAAAGGCTTCACCTTTCCAGATAAAAGTTACTTTGCCCTCAGAACCGGTAAAACCATTTGGATCTTCAAAACGGAGTCTGAGCTGTTCAGATTTCAGCAACGCCCTGTTATCACTGCTGGCCAACCTGATTTTCGGCAGGTTGAAGTGATGTGAACCGTTTGTGGATACCTGCATTATAGCTTCGCAGGGGTTCTCCTCTGCACACGGCGGTGACAGCGCCGAAACCCGGTCAAAAGTAGTTGCCCACTGTATGTGCCCCTCAATTCGGTTAGTATCAGGGAAAATATAACGAAAATGCTGGTACCTGTAAAAGACGATCTGGGTTGCCCAGGCCGATGACATTCCAAATTGCATGACCGCAGGGTCGCCCGGACCACGGGAACTCCAGCCTATCACACCGGTGTTGGCATTATAAGTTTCATATAAACCCTGTGAGGTAAAGATGGTCTTCATTATGCGCTCATGCAGTTCAGCTGCTTCTCTTTCATAGCCAAACCGGTAGAGCAGTTCAAGGGCAGCATAATTGTTAATCATCCAGATCTGCCCCCGCCAGTAATAACCATCTTTGCGGCTGTTATAGGAGTGATCATCATAAGCTACGCTGGGAATGCCGTATTCACCCCAGAATTTATCTTTCTTTAACAGGTAGCGTTCTATAACGGCTCTGATCTTAGACAGATTTTTACTGGCCCCGACAAATGCAGGCCACCAGATAGCAGGGGTTATTACTTCAATAAATTTACCATTTTGCCGATCAAGCCAGGCGTCATGCTCCGGCGACCAGAGCTCATTATCAATCTTTTCACTCAACTCAGCAGCTCTGGTCTTATATGTTGAAGCTTCTTTTATCAACCCTGCTTCGCCGGCGAGGTAAGAAGCATTTGTATAACTCTGGTAAAGCCAGCAGTTTAAATCGACAGCACAGAATAATCTGGGCACTAGCCCTATGATAAAACTTGGCAAAAAACTTGGTGGATAAAAACGCGGGCTGTCATCAAGACCCGATTCAAGCCCATTGATGTAAGAGAAAAAGCCGCTGCCAAGCCGACGGTTATCCTCCCACCAGCGAATATTACCCTGCAGCGGTGGGAGCACTTTTCGAAGAAATTCAACTTTATCTTCAGGCTTTTTCAACCTTTCATAGACACGAACCGCAGCCCATGACTGCAGTGGCGGTTGCGAATAAAAATCGAGCACGCCCCGCAGCGAATCATCTAACTTGCTGGGGATCTGATTTCTTACTGCCCTTGATATAATCGTTATTCCACCAGCTTTTAGTTTAAAATTTCTTTTTTCCGGCGCTTTGCTATTTACTGAAAACTGGGTTAGTAAAATCTCACCGGCCTTTTTAGGGTTCCATTCGCTGAGGCCGATTACGTGCTGCGGTGTATCCCAACCCCAGATAAAGGGAAAATAAACTTTAGCAGGGACCGATCCCCAACCGGTCATGTTGCCCCGGGGATAATAGAGACTGTTCTGCAGAGACCATGCTGCCAGTCTGAAAGCACCCTTAGTCTGCTCCATATCAGCAGCTGCAGGAACAGGAAGCCTGCTTTCAAATTGATTCCAGCGCCTGATAGAACCGGATTTTAATTTTTCCAGACAGCGCATTGCACGTTCAGCCCTTGCAACGACTTTATTATCACCATCTGCCGAGAAAGATATTACTACTGACCAGTTTAAAGAGTGGGCCGGACTGAGGTCAAACCAAACACCCTCTATTTCTTTATGCCCGGTCCTGCCGCCATTTGAGGCTAAAAAGAATGCATGCACTTTCTGACCAGGCCAGCGATGATAATTAGATAACTGCAGGCCGCTGCCAGCTTCCCTGTAGAAGGTAAATCCGTTAAAGTGAGGGTACGGATTTTCAAGGTCGCGCCCGCTGATCGGCTTAAACTTTAATTCCGGTTTTACTTTAACATCATTTTCTTCAGTTTCCCATGTAATATCCAACAAGGCCAGGTTATTCTGCAAAAAATAGAGTTTGCTGCGCAAGGTTATCTCACCATCAGCAGCTTCTTCTTCAATGCAATACGGCTGAAAATGCACTTTTCTTGTTCTGGGCCTGTCAAATAGTTTACTGCCCTGATCTGTGTGAAGACAAACAGCAAAATCGCAAAGACGGCCTGCACCAAATGATGTTACCGTGGCAAATAAGGCGCTGCTGCAAGCCGCACTTCTTTCAGGGACTGCCTTAAAACCACAATGGCTGCCCAGATCGCTTAAAGGTGAACCATTGGTGCTGCCAGCGATATATGGGGGTCCTCCGCTGTAGCTGAATTTATATTTTAATGGGCGAACGAGGTTTTGAAATTGTTTGCGATAAATCAGCCAGATCAGGTATAGCAATAAAGCAGCAATTATTGTCGGTATTAAATACAAGATAAACAGACCTTTCAGTTAGAGAGCCGTTCTGTTGGTTTATTTATAATCATTCGGGGCTCTTTATTATCTTACCGTGGTTCTGTTTAATAGAAATTAATAATATCTGCAGGATGATCGTAAATACAACAATGACCAATACTTTAATAACGGTAAGCTTATAGCATTTATAGTAACATAATAACCGCGAGAAATAAAATTGAAGGCCTTTTAAGCATTTTTGTTGACTGACTGTTCACTTTGCGCTATATTTATTATTAATTTTAATATTTGGCTATGAACGGAACCAGTAAACCAGAACAGCAGTTGACAGAGAGCCGCCGGAAGCTGGAAAGGTGGTACTAATGCTGGTTGAACTCCCCCGGGAGCAGTTCACTGAAAGCTTTTTACAGGCAATTAGGAAGAACCGGTAGCTCCGTTACAGCAACAAGCGGGCGGTAAGTGCTTACATATGCCGCCAAAAAGAGTGGTACCGCGGAATCAGACCCTTTCGTCTCTTACATTTTGATGAAAGGGTTTTTTTATCCTAATTAAAGGGGAATTAATCTTGGGACGAGTGATTGTAAAAGAAGAACGGTGCAAAGGATGCGGCTACTGTATAGATGTTTGCAAAAATGAGAGTCTTAACCTGAATCCCGACAGACGCAACAGTAACGGATACAACGTGGCTGTTTTTGACGAAGACCGGGAATGTAGTGGATGTGCCATGTGTGCCGATGTCTGCCCGGATGCCGCCCTGGTGGTATACCGCTAAAAAGGGGGAAACAAGATGACAGAAAAAAAATTGCTTAAAGGCAATGTTGCCCTGGCCCAGGGTGCGATTGACGCCGGGTGCCGCTTTTATTTTGGCTACCCCATCACCCCGCAAAACGATATCCCCGAATATCTATCGGCGGCTTTGCCGGCTGCCGGTGGAGTTTTTGTTCAGGCTGAAAGTGAACTGGCTTCTATTAATATGGTCCTGGGTGCAGCGGCTGCAGGCGGTATGGCGATGACCTCTTCTTCGGGACCCGGCATTTCGCTGATG
>JAHYJM010000085.1 GCA_019428945.1 Bacillota bacterium
ATTGAAACCAAAATCCCCGGCTGTCTGAAGGCGGCGGTACATTGCAGCGCCGTGGGTAAGCACTTTGGTTGGAATGCACCCATGGTTCAGGCAGACTCCGCCCAGTGTATCCTTCTCAACTACTGCGGTTTTCAGGCCAAGTGAACCGGCACGTAGTGCAGCCAGGTATCCGCCCGGACCGCCTCCGATGATGACAACATTATATTTTTCACTCATAGCTCACACTCCTTAATTAACTAATATGATCAGAGAACAAGGGAACAGGGCTTTTACCTATTATTAAAGCTGTCTGTCATGGCTGCTGAAAACTGCAGGAACAACTATTGAAAAAGCCTTGACAAGGGCACGTGTCATCCGTTCGTAGCTAATATTGAAACCAAGATCTAGCAACCCTGCCGCTTTTTCGCCCAGTTCAACCTGCTTTTTCAATTCAATATTACGGCAATCTTTCTTTAACACCCTGCTGTACAAATCGGCCGGCAGTCTGAAGAGAATCGCTCCGTGCTGAAGAACAATACCATCACGGCGAAGCTGTGCGCTTCCGACAACTTTTTTTCCCTTAACCTGGATTTCATATGCCGATGGCGTATCAAAACATGATCCCGGTGTAAGATTGGGACGTTCGCCTGCTTCAGGAGTTAGCGAAGCAGTTATACCCAGAAGGTTAAATGCGGTTAGAAGGCCGCGGCTTATTGACCGGTAGGCATCGATAACGCCACCGTTATCGATAAAGGGATGCGCTTCCGGCACGACTATACTGTAAGTTAATTCTTCAGCGTGCAGCACAGCTCTCCCACCGGTTGGACGGCGCACTACATCCAGGCCTGCTTCGCGGCATGCTTGAAGATCAACTACTTCTTTTTCATCCTGAAAATAGCCGAGTGATACTGCATAGGGTGACCATTGATATAAGCGCAGTGTAGGTGGACTATAGCCTTCTGCAACTGCTTCCATTATTTCCAGGTCCTTTTCCATATTTAATTTGCCGGGCAGCGGCGGATCAAGCACCAGGCGCCACTGGTAACGCATCATGTTAATCCTCCATTGGGGAATAGCTCCCACCGCTGAGTAAACTGATCGCTTCTTCTATTTCAGTCAAGCTTAAATTGCGATGATAATTGTAAATAGTTCTGCCAGGACGTTCATTATAATAAGGTCGGTTACATCCGGGACAACCGCTTGTTGTGAAAGCTTCTCCGCTGCTTAAAATTATTGCCAACTGACTTTTCTTTAATCCATATGAAATAAGATCCTCATTTTTAAATTTAAAATCTGAGAAAACAGCTGCCTTATTACGCATCAAATAATAGCCGGCCTGTATACGCCGATAAGAATCGAGTGCAGGAGGCTCGGCATTTTCAAGTTTTGTTCCGCGAATCGGAACGAAGGCAAACAGGGCAATAGTAACAGATGCCTGATTTAATTTATTAATTAAAGAAAGAGCTTCGTATTCAGTTTCACCCAGGCCAACAATAAGATGGGTGCTCATTTTGGCTGGGAAAAGTTCGGCACATTTTAAGAGCAGATCAAGCCTTTTCTGTTGAGAGCCACCTTTTATCTCCCTAAAAGCTTCCGGGTTGATTGCATCTATTGAAATACTCATCCTCTCAACCCCCGCAGCAAAAAGAGCCGCTGCTTCATTTTCATCTCTAATCCAGGCGGAGATAGATAGCGGTATTTTGGTAGCTGCTTTCAGGCGGTTAATCTGCGCTAAAAGAGTTTCTATACCATCTTCATATCTGACCGATTGCAGACATATTCTTTGAATACCCCTGCTCTCTGCCTCAGCCAATCTATTTTCAACCTCAGTCCAGTCATACTCAGGCCAGGAAATTCTGCCGAGCCTGTTTAAAGCTTCATTGTCACCAAGACCCTGTGGGCAGAATGAACACTTCATCATACACCGCTTGCCAGATAAGAGGTAAGCAGTCTTGGGATAAGCATCCATTCTGCTGCCGGTCAGGCCAAGACAGGCAGCTGTACCAGCAGACAGGCGAATCATAATGAGCAGCACTCCCCGGAAACAGTTATAGACAGTCCAAGCTCATCTGCCTGACGCCTGGCTTCAGGAGCAGGCAAAACTATTTTGTTAACTCCAGCTTTAATTGCAAGAGCATCAAGCTGTGCGCGATAACGCCCGCCAGGCCGCATGCATCCAAGGTAGAGGGGGGTGCGTGGAAACATCAAACGTGCTGATGCTATAAATCGGGCTGCATCTTCAAAAGCAGGCGGGGAACACTCGCTGAACCTGGTTTCTGCTGTTGGCCGGAAGACAATCATACTGATCGCTTCCACAGCTTCATCTCTTAAAATTTTAAGTGCTTCATATTCACCCTTAATTTCTCCACCTTTTAATCCAATACAAATATGAGGAATTACCCTGGTATATTTCTGCAGTGAACGGTAACTGGACAAATAATCATTCACAGTAACTGGAATGCCGTACACTGCAGAAATAGTTTCATCATCACCTACAAAATCAAAAGAAACAACAGTGGCAATTTCGGACAAACGGCTTGCTTCTTCATCAGTAACAAGGCCTGTGTGCAGGTTTAGAGCCCCACGAGAAGCCAACTCTTCCAGCTCGCTCCACTTTTCGAGCAATGGTACTTTACCGGCAGCGTTGCAGCCACCGGAAACCAGGTAGCTTTTTTCCCGGCTGTCTTTTAAGCTTAAAGCCTGTTCAATCGGAATCATTTTCTGCAGGTATACACCATTGCAGTGAGAGCAGTTAAGTTCACAACTGCCACCGGTAACAGAAACGGAAAGGGTCCGATTGGGCGCTGCAAATTCAATCTGGTCAGGAAAGAATGCCTGTCTTACCTTCCAGGCCTGTTCAAGCAGGTCTTCCAAAGACATCTTCTTATTATCCATTTCAAACCCCCGGTAACATTCAGGTGGGACATAGGGGACAGGTCCTTTTGTCCCACCTGATTAATAATATTTCGTCCATTTGTGGGACAAAAGGACCTGTCCCCTATGTCCCATTACTTTTTAGTCCAACGCAGGATGGGATTGCGTGCGGCGCGGACTTCGTCAAGGCGCCCAACCACGGTATTGTAAGGACCGTGGGCAACTTTCTCCGCGTCCCTGTCGATATCTTTTGCGATATCTTCCATAGTTTTGGCAAAAGCATCAAGTGTTTCTTTACTTTCAGTCTCAGTCGGTTCAATCATCAGAGCTTCTTCCACGATCAGGGGGAAATAAACTGTCGGTGGATGGAAGCCGCGATCGAGCAGGGCTTTGGCAATATCTCCGGCTCCGGCGCCTTTTTTCTTCTCGGGCCGGGCTGATAATACAAACTCGTGCTTGCAGTACCTGTCGTAAGGCAGATAGTAGGTTTTCTTTAGCAAGTTCATAAGATAATTAGCGTTCAAGACAGCATCACCCGAAGCCTGCTTTAACCCCTGGGCGCCCATCATTTTTAAGTAGGTGTAGGCTTTAATTACCACTCCGAAATTGCCATAGAAAGAATGTATTTTACCGATACTGTCCGGCAGATCATAGTTAAAGCTAAACTGGTTATCATTTTTTTCTACCAGAGGAACGGGCAGAAAAGGAATGAGCCTTTCTTTAACACCAACAGGCCCGCCGCCGGGGCCGCCTCCCCCATGGGGAGTGGCAAATGTTTTATGAATATTGAGGTGAACAACATCGAAACCCATATCGCCCGGACGAGTATAACCCATAATGGCGTTCATGTTTGCCCCGTCATAGTAGAGCAGACCACCAGCCTCGTGAATCGCTTTGGCTATGGCTACAATTTCTTCCTCAAAGAGACCGAGAGTGCTCGGGTTGGTAAGCATCAAAGCTGAGGTTGTCTCGTCAACGACTGCCTTAAGAGCCTCAAGATCGACCAAACCGCGGTCATCACAGGGAATTTGGACAACTTCATAGCCGGCCATGCTGACTGTCGCCGGGTTTGTACCGTGCGCAGAGAGGGGAATTAAAACTTTATTGCGCTTGTTGTCACCACGGCTGCGATGATAAGCCTGAATAAGCATCAAACCGGTTAGTTCGCCGTGGGCACCAGCTGCTGGTTGCAAAGTAAACCGATCCATCCCTGTAAGCTCTATTAGATCTTGTTCCATATTATAAAGCAGTTCCAGCGCTCCCTGGGCTGTTTCTTCAGGCTGGCAGGGGTGCATGTAGGCAAAACCGGGCAGCATCGCCGCTTCTTCGTTTACCTTTGGATTATATTTCATTGTACATGAACCAAGGGGGTAAAATCCTGTATCAACCCCGAAATTACGGGTGGAAAGCTCGGTATAGTGCCGAATAACCTCAACTTCGGATAGTTCGGGCAAGTCTAAATCACTGCTGCGCTGAAGTGAATGCGGAACTATCTGTTCAAGCGGTTTCACGGGAACATCGCAGGAAGGCAGAGAGTATCCCTGGCGCCCCGAACGGCTCATTTCAAATAAAAGGGCTTTACTTTTTCTCATTTCCATCCCTCCAGTTCCCCGACCAGTGTATCAATTTCTTCACGGGTCCGCTTTTCCGTAAATGCAAAGAGCATAGTATTTTTAAAGCCGGGATAGAGCGGACCAAGTTCAACGCCGCCCAGAATATTCTTTTCAAGCAGTTTCCTGTTTAAAACAGCCGGATCACCGGGAACGGTTACAGCAAATTCTTTGAAGTTAATTCCCGGAAATGCTAGTGAATACCCGTTGAGCGAAGTTATCTTCTCTTTGGCATAATTAGCTTTCTGCAGGCACTGTTCAGCTACCTCTCGCATACCCTGCGGACCCATGGTCGCCAGGTATACTGAGGCTGCCAGAGCAACAAGGGCTTCGTTGGAACAAATATTTGAAGCCGCCTTTTCACGTCGGATATGCTGCTCCCTTGTTTGCAGGGTTAAAACAAATCCACGGTTACCTTCACTGTCAACTGTCTCTCCGACAATACGGCCGGGCATCTGTCGAACAAACTTCTCGCGGGCTGCCATAATACCCAGCACAGGCCCGCCAAAAGAAGCAGGCACACCAAGGCACTGACCTTCACCAACAACGATATCTGCACCGTATTCTGCAGGCGTCTGCAACAGGGCAAGTGAGATCGGGTCAGCCGAAACCAGGAGTAAGGCCTTGTGGCTGTGGACCAGGTCGGCAATACCGCTCATATTCTCAACCATACCGAAAAAGTTTGGTTGCTGCATTACAACGGTGGCTACATCATCGTCAAGCATCTCTTCAAGTTTTCCGCGATCTGTACAGCCATCTTTCAGCGGGATCTCATCTAAGGTCAAACCGCGGCTGTGAAAATAATTTTTTATAACTGCGCGGTAATAAGGGCTGACAGACTGCGAAACCAAAACCCTGGAACGCCTGGTAGCCCCGCAACCCATCACGGCACCCTCAGTTACTGCAGTCCCACCATCGTACATGGAAGCATTTGAAACATCCATGCCGGTTAACTGGCAGATCATTGTCTGGTACTCAAATATAGACTGTAAAACTCCCTGGCTTACTTCGGGTTGATAAGGAGTATAGGATGTATAAAACTCGCTGCGGCTTGTTACATGTTTGATTACGGAAGGGATAAAATGATCGTATATACCCGCCCCCATAAATGAAACGCAGTTCAGAAAGTGTTTGTTTTTTGCTGCCAGGGCATCTAAATGCCTCAGCATTTCAAGTTCCGACATGGCAGGCGGCAGGTTGAGTTCACCTTTCAGGCGCACAGCATCAGGGATATCGCTAAAAAGATCTTCAACCGTATCGGCGCCGATCGTTGCAAGCATTTTATGCCTGTCCTCATCGGTCAGGGGAAGGTAATGTTTGCCACTCATTCTCTATTTCTCCTCCTCCTCAACGATAAACTTTTCATATTCCGCCTTGTCCATCAGGTTAGCCATTTCACTTTCATCACTTATTTCCATTTTGTAGACCCAGGCCTCACCGTATGGATCTGAGTTAATCAATTCCGGTTGATCCAGCAGTTCTTCATTAATTTCCGTAACTGTTCCGGAAAGAGGTGAATAAAGATCGGCCACTGCCTTAACCGACTCAATTACAGCAGCGCTTTTCCCTGCTAAAACTTCGGCTCCGACATCGGGCAGCTCAACAAAAACGATCTCACCTAATTTATCCTGAGCATAATCACACAGTCCGATCACGGCAGCATTACCCTCCAGGCGTACCCACTCATGCTTTTTGGTATACTTTAATCCATCAATAGTTTTGTAATCCATTATTTTTTCCTCCTGTAAAATGGCATTTTTGTAAACCGCGCCCTGTAAGTGCGGTTACGAATTGCGACTTGCACTTCACCATACTTTGCAACTGCTTCGGGATCGAGAAAAGCCATGGCAATAAATTTATCCAGGGTTGGCGAAAAAGAGCCACTGCTGATCCAGCCAATTTCTTCATCGCCGGCTCTAACAGGATAACCTTCACGCGGTACACCGCGTTCAAGCATCTCAAGACCATAAAGCTTCTTTGAAAGACCTTCTTTTTTTTGTTTTTTTAGCGCTTCCTGACCATTGAAAGGCGCTGCTTTTTCAAGAGCGACAAAACGATCAAGTCCGGCCATCAAAGGAGTAAGCTCTTTACCAAGTTCATGGCCATAGAGAGGCATTGATGCTTCGAGCCGCAAAACGTCTCTTGCTCCCAGGCCGGCAGGGCTCAAACCTTGCTTTTTACCTGCTTCCCATACTGCATCCCACAGTTTTGAGGCTCCTTCATTCAGGCAGTAAATTTCAAACCCGTCTTCCCCTGTGTAACCGGTGCGCGATACTATACAATTTACTCCGGCCACTTCAAGATCTGCTTTGAAGTGATAATTTTTCATTTCTGCCAGTGGTTCGCCAGTTAACTGTTGCAAAATTTTCTCGCTGTTCGGCCCCTGCAGGGCCAACTGGGCATACTCGGGAGAAAGATTCTTCAGGATAACATCACCTGAAAGGTTATCCTGAAACCAGGCAAAATCCTTGTCGGTGTTAGCAGCATTAACAACCAATAAATAGTTTTCAGCGCCGAGGCGGTATATAAGGATATCGTCAACCACGCCACCGTCGGGATAACAGACAGGGCTATACATGATTGCATTATCCTTTAATCTTGAAATATCGTTGACCACCAATTTTTGCAGGAAATCCAGGGCATCTTTTCCTGCGACTGAAACTTCTCCCATGTGTGAGACGTCAAACAATGAAGCTGTTCTGCGGGTGTCGTAAACCTCCCCGACCAACCCCTTCGTGTATTGCACCGGCAGGAGCCATCCGCTGTAATCGACAATTTTTCCATCTAAGGCGAGATGTTTTTCGTAGAATGGTGTTTTTTTAGCCTCACTCATAAATTAACCATCCTCCTTTCTTCAGATTTGTTGCCAGGGGGGTGATATTGACTGAATCCCCCTGACCTTACTCTAATCACTGATACTTCGAAAATGTTTCTGCAAGTCCGTCCCATTGACTCTACATATAACAAAAGGACAGAGTAAGCCGATTGGCCTGTGCTCTGTCCCTGATACCTGAGAGATTGCTCTCTTATAAATTAAGAGACTTTCCCCGTCGGTGCCCCTTTAAAACAGGAGCTCTCCAGAGGCGCGTCCCCCGATGGTACTGAAGCCTGAGAGTTTCCCCCGCATCCGCCAGGCGCAGGGTTTCTCCTTCGGCGTCCGAAAACCGGAACTCTCCCACAAGGTTCATCCGCATATCATAAATATCTTTGTTACCAATGATAACTATTTTACAATGATTTGGCAAGTAGAATATCTATGCAAAATCCAGAACCTGTATTCCTGCCTCAATTTTATTTATTTATGAGGCAGGAATACCTTATTTTTAGAAAGATACTAAACGGAAGGAGTCAAGAATTTGGTCAAAAATCAAGTCCGAGTATTCTTCGCTTATTTCAAGCGGTATCGTATAAATGAACAGATAGAAATAATTCTCATCCCGCTGAATAAATACTGCAATTTCAAGAACATCTTCTCCATTTAATGGATACAGAGCACCTAACATGATGTAGGCATGTTCGCTTAAAAGTCGGAGGCAATCACTCTTTCTGCAATAGCGATTTACCCGATGTCATGATATACTTCATAATGAAACAGGTAGAAAGTTTTGGATATATTTATTTCTGATAATGATACAGCATAATTAATTAGTATTTAGAAACCCCTTTTAAGCCAAACTTATTAAAGGAGGCATATAATATTGAAATACTCCCCCGATTTTGAAAAAGCTCTTTTAGTTGGCCGGCCCCCTTCTGTTGTAAAGCTGTTTCCCAATTCCAAAGCACTGATTGTCAGTGGTAAATATATTGACAGGGCGATGTTAACCAAGGGAAATGCCATGACTATTGCTGCTAACGGCCGCAACTCTATGGTAATCCGCGGCACCCTGCTTGCCGCCCAGAGGGCAAACGCTGCGATTATAATTGAAATCGCTAAGAGCGAAGGCGGCGCTGAAGCATACTGTGCTGTTAATTTATGGAACATCGCCTCTATTGTAGATCAAATGTGCAACGAACTGGGCATAATTGTACCCGTTGCCGTTCATGCCGATCATTATGGAAGCAAGAAGATCGGAAGAGCAC
>JAHYJM010000086.1 GCA_019428945.1 Bacillota bacterium
GTAAGTGTCGGCATAAACGGGGTGGGTAAAATCCCAGTCGTGCATGAAATGAATTGAACCGATTACAAAATCAAAGGGGTACTGCTTTAAAAGCTGCTCTAATTTCTCTTCTGTACCGGGCAGATAATCGACTTCTATACCAAGTTTGATTTTTATAGCGGTTGTGCTGCTTTTTAGCGCTTCAACCTCATCGATATATTCCTCCAGTTCCCCGGGATTCATGGTAACCGGGGCACGCGGTGTATAATCAAGCAGTCCAAGGGGAAAATGATCGGCAAAACCAATCTCTTTCAAACCCTTTTCCATGGCCTCTGCAAGGTATTCTTCCAGAGTCCCAATGGCATGACAGCAGCGGGAGGTATGCAGGTGATAATCGATCATGTCATAACTCCTGGCAGTGCGAGCCATTTATTCTGTTAAAAAAACATGAATAGCGACCGGTATGACACGCCACTCCGGGGCCCCGGGGAATAACTTTAAGCAGAAGCGCATCGGCATCACAGTCAGCCCGAATTGATTTCAGTTCAAAAATGTTGCCCGAGGTTTCCCCCTTAACCCAGTATTCCTGCCTGCTGCGGCTCCAAAAACAGACTTTCTTATCGGCCAGGGTCCGCTTGAGAGACTCCTCATTCATGTAACCGACCATCAGTACCGCAGCGGTTTTATGATCCTGTATAACAGCGGGGATCAGACCTTTTTGATCATATTTAAGTTCTCCTGTTTCCAGGGGTTCCAAATCATCATCTCTTATAATTTTCGTCACCGTGAAACCTCCGTTAATAGAATTACATCTCAATTAAATACAGCCATAGCATCGGGAAGGGTTAACTGGTTTGTGTAAAGGGCTTTACCGATAATTACTCCTTTGACTCTGCCCTTGTATGGTTTTAATGATGCAAGATCATCTAAAGAGGATATTCCCCCGGACATGATAACCTGCAGACCCGTTTTGTCAAGTAGCGTTTCCAATCCTTCAAGGTCGGGCCCTTTAAGAGTGCCATCCCTTTCAATATCGGTATAAATAATCTCTTTTACTCCCCACTGTTCAATCCGGGCAGCAAGTTCAGTTACCCTTGTCTGTGAAGATTCAGTCCAACCCTTAACAGCAACCATTCCGTCACGGGTGTCAACGCCGACGATAATCCCGTCACCAAACTCTTCTACCAGTTCCCGGGCCAGTTCAGGGCGCTCAATTGCCAAAGTGCCGAGGATTACCCTGCTGATACCGGCTGAAAATGCTTTTTCAACAGCTTCTTTTGACCGGATTCCACCCCCAAGCTGGAGAGGGATATGAACCTCATCGCCTATTGACGATATTATTTTAGCGTTTTGGGTAAGGCCGGTGAAGGCACCATCGAGATCAACAAGGTGCAGCATTTTTGCTCCCAATTGCTCCCACTGTCGGGCAACTTCAACGGGATTATCTCCATAAACAGTTTCTTTTTCGGGATTCCCCTGGTATAGACGAACACAGCGTCCGCGACGCATATCTATTGCAGGTATAACCAGCAAAATGCCCACCTCACTCTAATTTACCCTTTGTCGAAAGTATACCATTAAACCCGTCTATTTTTGATGATGCCTCATTCAAAGCCCTGGCTGCTGCCTTAAAAGAAGCTTCAATGATATGGTGTTTATTACTGCCGTGATTCATCACCAAATGCAGGTTAAAGGCGCCTTCATTAACAAAGGACTGCCAGAATTCCCGGAAAAGTTCACTCTCCATTGGGCCTACAGGGCCGGAGGGCAAAGAAAATTGGTAATGAAGCCACGGTCTGCCGGAAAGATCTGCGACAGCAGTTACCAGCGCTTCATCCATTGGCACTGCACTGAAACCATAACGCCTGATTCCCTCTTTTCCACCCAGGGCTTCTTTCCAGGCTCTGCCCAGGCATATTCCCAGATCTTCTACCAGGTGATGAGGATCTACTTCAATATCGCCCTCAGCATCTATATAAAGATCAAAAAAACCATGTCGGCTCCAGAGAGTTAACATATGTTCGAAAAAAGGAAGGCCTGTCCTTAAGACTGAATTACCGCTCCCGTCCAGGTTTAGCTCCAATTTAACAGATGTTTCCGCAGTTTTGCGTTCAATTTTTGCCTGGCGATTCATCCTAATACCTCCTTATAAGCGCTGCCCTGGCATGAGCCTCCAGACCTTCAGCCCGGGCCAGAGCGGCTATAGACCCGGCTGCGCTTTTCATAACGTCTTTACTGTAATAAATGACACTCGACTTTTTCATATAATCATCCACACCCAGTGGTGAAGCATAACGGGCAGCGGCACCGGTTGGCAAAACATGGTTGGAACCGGCCCAGTAATCGCCCAGAGGTTCAGGAGAATAGGAACCGATAAAAATGGCGCCGGCAGAAGTGATCTTTTCCAGATAGCGCCAGGCTTCTTCCAGATGAAGCTCAAGGTGTTCCGGAGCTATCTCGTTAACTACCGGCCAGGCTTCCTCTAGACTGGGAACAATTATGGCGCCGCCTCTTTCCCGGAGCGACCTTCCCGCTATCTCTTTCCGGGGAAGAGTTAAGATCTGTTCTTCAAGTCTTTCTGCAACCCGGTTGGCCAGATTTTCCGAAGTGGATACCAGAATTGAACGGGACAGGGGATCATGTTCAGCCTGTGAAAGCAGGTCTGCCGCAATAAAATCTGCATTTGCGCCATTATCTGCAACTATCACTATTTCACTGGGACCTGCCAGCATGTCGATACCTACCTGGCCAAATACCTCTTTTTTGGCCAGGGTTACATAAATATTGCCCGGCCCGACAATTTTCTGCACCCGGGGTACAGTCTCTGTGCCGTAGGCTAAGGCGGCGACTGCCTGTGCCCCGCCAATTTTAAATACGGCGGATGCACCGGCAATTTCGGCTGCTGCAAGGGTGACGGGGTTGATTTTACCATGTTTATCCGGCGGGGTACAGATATAGATCTTTTCCACCCCGGCGACACGCGCTGGTAATACTGTCATCAGTACAGATGAGGGATAGGCTGCAGTGCCACCTGGAACATATGCTCCTACTGCCTGAAGGGGTATTACACGTTGTCCGGTAAGCCATCCCGGGCCGCTTTCCCACCAATCTTCTCTAAGCTGACGACGGTGATAAAGCTCAATATTTTCTTTTGCTCCGTCCAAAGTTTTAAGAAGTTCCGGATCAATTTGAGCAACTGCATTTTTTATTTCCTCTTTACTGACAACCAGAGAGTCAAGTTTTGCCTGATCAAACTTAAGCGCATATTCATAAAGAGCTTGATCGCCTCTCTGCCTGACATTATCAATGATTAAACGCACCCGGCTGAATTCTTCACTGAAATCTGAGAAGGTGGAAGTTTTCAGCTTATCTTTGTATTGTTCGAAGGACATCAGGTGGAAAAACATCAGTCATCTCCTGTTCTGAAGCGTTATAAATACTACAGGCGGGTTAGTTGGAAAGAACAACCATATTTTAACATGCTTAAAGGAGAGCGTCAATTTCCCTTATTTTTTTATTAACCTTTGTTAACCAATGAACGTAAGGCCGGAATGAAGCCGGGGAAAGAAATTTTTATAACCTCTGCGTCATGCACAGCAGTTTCGCCTTCGGCTGCAAGACCTGCTACCGCCAGGGCCATGGCGATACGATGATCACCCATACTATTAACTTCGGCGCCTTTTAACCGGCTGCCTCCCTCAATTATCAGGCCATCTTCAGTCTCTGTAACGGCCATACCCATCCGGGTAAATTGTGATGTAACAGCGGAAATGCGATCCGATTCTTTCACTCTGAGCTCACCGGCATCAGCGATCACGGTTTTACCTTCCGCAGCGGCTGCTGCCACCGCTATGGCAGGAATCTCATCAATCAACCGGGGGATGATTTCACCGTCTATCTTTATACCATGCAGTTTAGCTCCGCCTCTGATCATTATATCGGCTACCGGTTCACTACCCCAGATTCGTTTGTTTTGAATGATCAAATCTGTCCCCATATTTTTCAGGATATCGATAATGCCGCTGCGGGTGGGATTTATGCCCACATTTTTCAGAAGCACCTCTGCACCGGGATTAATCGCTGCCGCAACCATAAAAAAAGCAGCAGCTGAAATGTCTCCCGGAACAAGAACCTGCCGGCCCTTTAAGTTTTGAGGGCCTTCCAGGGTTACCTGGCTCCCCCTGCTTTTTATCTCTGCCGCAAAGTCGGAGAGCATCAGTTCGGTATGGTTGCGGCTGAGATAGGGTTCATCATAAACTGTCTGGCCTTCTGCGAAGAGTGCCGCGATGAGCACAGCTGATTTAACCTGCGCGCTGGCTTTAGAAGAACTATAACGAATGCCCTTCAGCTTACCGCCACTGATATTAAGAGGCAGTTGTTCGCCTTCCCCTTTAAAAGTCGCGCCCATTTGCCTCAAGGGTTCAACCACTCTTCTCATAGGTCTTTTTTGAAGCGATATGTCTCCGGTTACCACTGCACTGAAAGGCTGGCCGGCAAGAAGGCCAAGCAATAGCCTTGCTGTTGTCCCGGAGTTACCGGCATCAAGGACTTTAGCAGACTCTGCCATCTGCATGTTCCGTCCTTCCACTAAAAGTCTGCCGCGCCTGGCAGATATGTTTACTCCCAGCCTGCGGAGGCATTTGATCGTGGAGCGGCAATCTTCCGCGTCGAGATAACCTTTTATCTCAGTGATACCTTTAGCCAGCGCACCAAAGATAAGCGCCCGGTGGGTAATGGATTTATCACCCGGCATAATAAGCTCGCCGCTTAGTCTTTCCGGTTTATTGGTTATTATGATCATATTTGACACCCGATCTTTCAGTTATTAAACTATGGTATAATAATAGAACAGTTTTGCCCTTCGCGGCAAGCTTTTTAAATTTAGAACACTGGAAGTGAACCTATGGAAATATACGCTCTGATTGGTCACAGCGGCACGGGTAAAAGTCACCAGGCCCCGATAATGGCCAGGAAATATAATATTGAATATATCATAGATGACGGCCTTTTGATTAAAGGCAACCAGTCTCTGGCCGGCCGTTCAGCCAAACGTGAAAATACCCGTTATGGCGCAATTAAAAGAGCCCTTTTTAAAGATGAAATACATGCAGCGCAGGTTAAAGAAAAACTTGCTGAAATTAAACCGGGCAAGCTTATGATCATCGGCACTTCTCGCCGCATGACCGAGGTAATTGCTGAAAATTTAGGTCTTGATCACCCCACATACTACTTTACTATTGAGGAAGTTTCAAACCCTGAATCAATTCAAACCGCCCTGGCTATCCGGGCAAAAACTAACCGGCATGTAATACCGCTGCCCACATTTGCCATTAAAAAAGATTTTCCCGGATATTTAATAAACCCTTTGCGCACCTTTTTCAGCCTTCCTGCAAGCCATTCGCCTGATCTCCCCGTAGAGCGTTCGGTAGTAAGGCCTGTCTTCAGCACACTGGGCAGCTTTTATATCACAGAACATGTTATTATTGGTCTTATTGAATATATAGCGATAAATATTCCCGGCGTTCAAAAGGTATTGCACGTTGAAGTTGAAAACGGAAAGGGCAAAGTTTACGTACATTTGGACCTTGCAGTGGATATTTTAAAAATCAGGGATAACAAAATCGATTCCCTGTTGAAAGAAGTACAAACTGCGGTAAAAGAACTGATCGAGCACCAAACCGGTTTCTACCTGGACCAGGTCAATGTCAATGCCCGAAAGCTTCACTTTGATGAAAGTGTCCTCAATGATAAGGAAGCGCTCCGTAAAATAATTTCGGAACAATAAACAAGACTCAAAGGGGCGTTATAATGCGCCATTGATGAGTATATATATTCATTCGTTCACCCCGGACAAATCCGACCAGGGTAATATTCAGTTTTTCAGCCAGTTCTATGCTCAGTGAAGTCGGAGCTGCTCTTGAGGCTATAAGCTCTATCTGCAGTTTGGCCGCTTTTAATAATATCTCCGAACTTATCCGGCCGCTTAAAATAAATAATTTGCCATCCATGGATGTCCCTTCGATGAGAGATTCACCAATTATTTTATCCACCGCATTGTGACGTCCGATATCTTCACAGAAAAAGATAATTCTTTCTTTGTCAGTCAGCGCAGCGCTGTGAACGCCCCCTGTCGATTTAAAAAGGGCAGCCTGCTGCTGCAGTTCATGCATCATAGCCTGTAACCTGAAGGAGTCAATCTGCAATCTGCCTGTCAGGGGCTTACTGCGCAGAGAGTCAATAACATTAAAAAATATGGTACCCTTGCCACAGCCAGAAGTGATTGTCCTTTTTCCATAAAACTTTTCCAGTGATACCGTTTCATCTTTAAGATCAATTTCCACCAGACCCTCTTCCTCACGGGTTCGTATGGAAGCCAGGTCATCTATAGAAGAAAGCAGCCCTTCAGAAAGCAAAAAACCGAGAGCGAGCCGATCGATCTTTTCCGGAGTGCAGAGCAGGGTAACCAGTTCGCTTCCATTGAGGTAGATTGTTACCGGAGCCTCAATAACGACCTGATCTTCAGTTTCTACTCTTTCGCCACCACGAAGCCTGATAATTTTCCTGTATGTGGAACGCTTTGATTCCATCGGTAACACCCCATCATTTGATTGAAAAACCCGGGATGACAGTCTGACTAAAACTCAATTCCATTACGACCGGCTACCTCTTTATACCAGTGAGCGCTCCCCACTAAAACCTTCCGGGAAGAATCACCTGCTCAATGATTGTTACCTCCTGAAACCTTTTTCATGTGCCTGATCACTGAATGATTTCTCATGCTGTCACTGATACAGCTGCATCCGTGTTCACCGACAGACAGATCTGCCGGCAGGCGCCTGGCACTTACTTCAGAGACCGGTTCGAAGTTGATAACGGAAAAAAGTCCGAGACCGCGGCCAAAACGCCCTTCATAGAGATATTTGGTTCCAGGGTGCTCTTCACCGGGGCAGGGCCACTGCAGCCCCTGTTCATTAATACGTTCGTAAGTTATACCGGCATATTGGGGAGTTAATGTAGCCATTTCGTTAAATACATCTTCCGGGCTGTCGTACTCCCATTCAAATCCGAGCCATCCGGCCAGTTCGGCTATAACTGCCCAATCGGGGAATGCATTTCCGGGAGGCTCTACAGCAGGACGGTTCAGCTGAACCCGCCGCTCTGTATTCGTATATGTACCCAGCTTTTCAGCAAATGCTATCGCCGGCAAAACCACATCTGCCAGCTCTGCAGTCTCTGTCATAAAGATATCCTGGACTACAAGAAAATCAAGGTTTTTTAATATAGTAACTGCTTTCTCAGGTTCTTCACCGCATGCAGCCGGATTTTCAGCGAGGATGAGCATAGCCCTGATTGAAGATTCCCGGTCTGAATTAAAAATATCAGCTGCCGAATGACCTGCATTTTCGCTGACAGGTATTTTCCATGCCCTGGCGAATTTATCACGCACTGACTTTTCTTTTAGCGACTGATATCCGGTTAAAACAGCCGGCAGCGCCCCCATATCAGCACAGCCCTGCAGGTTATTCTCGCTATAGGGCAGGTAGAGACCGGAAAATTCTTTTCCCAGGTTTCCTGTAAGCAGGGCCAGGTTAACCAGGGCGAGAACCAGTTGGTCTCCACCCTCATCTTCACTGATTACGGCACTGGATATAATCGCTGCTTTTTCAGCTGCCGCATAATTGCGGGCAGCTTCCCGTATATCGGCTTCTGACAATCCGGTTAAGCGGGCGGTAGATTCAGGAGTATAGCCGGCAGCTGCCCTGCTGAATGCTTCGAAACCTTCTGTTCGTTTCCCGACAAAAGCCTGATCATGTAATCCTTCTTCAAGAATTATATTTGCCATTGTATTTACCAGGGCTATGGCGCCACCACGTTTAAGCGGCAGATAGTGATGGGCTATTTCACTTAGCCCGACAGATTTTTCATTTGCCACTATTAACTTTGCCCCTGAACGGACAGCCTCCCTTACCCGGTATCCGATAATCGGGTGACTGTCAAGCGGATCGGCCGCAACAACAAAAATTGCATCTGCACCGGCCAGTTCCCCGATGCTGTTCGTCATGGCCGCGCTGCCCAGAGCCTTCATCAGGGCATTAACAGATGAAGCATGACAGTGACGGGTATAGCTGTCAACATTGTTTGAGCCAAGACTCCTGATCAGCTTCTGAAAAAGGTAACTTTCTTCATTTGTTGCTTTAGGCGAACAGAGCCCCATCAGGCTTGAAGAACCGTATCTGCTGCGAACTTCTTCTATATTATCAACGATCAGACCAAGAGCTTCTTCCCAGCTGACCTCAACAAATACCCCGTTCGATTTAACAAGTGGCACTGTCAGCCGTTCACTGTTTTT
>JAHYJM010000087.1 GCA_019428945.1 Bacillota bacterium
CTTCCGATCTCTCTTGATAAAGCCTCCGGGAATACGACCTACTGCGTAAAGACGCTCCTCGTAATCGACAGTCATCGGGAAAAAATCTATCCCCTCGCGCGCTTCATCAGATACAGTAGCAGTAACCAGAACCACCGTATCACCATAACTCATCAAAACAGCCCCGCTGGCTTGTTTGGCCAGCCGGCCTGTTTCCATAGTTATCGTTCTGCCTTTCATCTCAATATTATATGATTGCATCCTTCGCTGACTCCTCTCAGTTAAACAGGTTATTATAACCTTAAAGCACGGGGGCAGACCCCCGTGCCAGTGGTTTCTTTATTTTCGTAAGCCGAGCTTTGCCAATAGTGCCTGGTAGCGTTCAGGAGATTTATCTCGCAGGTAGTTTAAAAGGCCTCTTCTTTGGCCAACCATTTTTAACAAACCCCGCTGAGAGTGATGATCTTTCTTATGCACTTTTAAATGTTCCGTTAAATAATTGATTCTTTCCGTTAATAGTGCAATTTGAACTTCCGGCGAACCGGTATCACCCTCGTGCCTCTTATGCAGATCTATAATCTGCTGCTTGCGTTCCTGATTAAGCATATATTAAATCCTCCCTTTTTTATATCACCGTCAGCAGAGTAAAACGTCGGGATAGTCGTTAAACCTTGCAAACGGTTCATCTTAAAACGATCTTAGCACAGAACAACTTGCTTGTAAAGGACAACCTTTACCATTTCTTTCCTGTCGGTAATCATTGATTAATTTTCGTCCTTCTTCGATATCCCGGCTAATTTGTATCTTTAAATCAGTTGCTGAAGGAAAACAATGAGTATCGCGAATTTTCTCCAGAAAACAGAGACGTATCTCTCTGCCGTAAATTATCTCATTAAAATCGAGAATATGTGTCTCCACTGCTGTTTCATCATAATTGGCGAATGTCGGTCTCGAGCCGACATTAGTCAGGCCGTATAATAACTGATCGCTAACTCCGCCGACAGCAGTTAAATAAACCCCCTTGCCAGGCCATATAAGCTGTGGAGATGCCTTAATATTTGCAGTGGGGTATACCATTTTTTTTCCGATTCCACAACCCTTGATCACCCGGCCATGACGGTAGAAATAATAATTCAGATAATCGGCCGCTTCCCTGACTGCTCCTGCTATAATCAGTGATCTGATCAGCGAGCTGCTGACTTTTTTATCCCTGTTGTAAACCATCGGGCTTACTTCAAGGCTGAAGCCGAGTTTTTTACCCCAGTAGAGCAGTGTATCAGCACTTCCCGCTCCCTGCCGGCCGAAACGGTAATTACTTCCGACAAAGAGGCCGCTTACTCTTAGTTTTTCATCTAAAATCTCTTGAATAAACCTGTCGGGCGTATATTGTGAAAGATCTTCATTAAAGGTTTCAACAATGAGATAATCCAACCCAATTTCTCCCATTATTTCAGCCCGATCAACAATATCTGTTAAAAGCGACATTTGATTTTCCGGACGCAGGGCCATAACCGGGTGTGGATTTAAAATATAAGCGGCGCTTAATCCTCCTGCTTCGACAGCTTTATTAACTGCTTTTTTTAGAATGGCCTGGTGGCCGCGGTGTACCCCATCGAAGTTGCCAAGAGCAAGAAAAAGCGGTTTTTTCAAAACAGGAAGGCGATCGCTGCCATTAATAATTTCCATATACAATCACCCTTCAAGGTATTTGACAGTCTTCAGGACGCCGCCCCCGTCAGTTGCAATGAAGCGGGCAAGCGCTCTAAATTCATTATTCTTATTGTAAATACGAAATACTTCATTTTCCGCGGTATTGATTTCACCCGATGCGGTAAAAATAATCGTTCTGCCGCACTGCAGGGATTTCAGATCATCCTGCTCAAGCACTGCTTTCGGCAGATGCATCACAGCAGTATCCATCGGTTGAAACAGCTCTTCATATCTTCCTGATGAAGCTAAAAATGCTGCCTGATCCGGCGTCTTTGATTCCGACAACAGATATGGGCCAACAGCCATCCTGCTCAGGGCTGACAGATATGCGCCGCAGCCTATTTCTTTCCCTATATCGGCAGCAAGAGTTCTGATATAAGTACCTTTTGAACAATTAATATCAATAGTGATCTTCGGCTCGGATCCCGGGGAATAGGCAAGCAGAGTTATGTCGTAAATTTTTACCTTTCTAAACTGCCTGGGCGTTTCTTCACCTTTTCTGGCCCAGTGGTAAAGCGGCTTACCTTTATATTTTACAGCCGAATATTGCGGTGGCAGCTGTTCAATTTCACCTGTGAAAGATTTCAGCATTTTTTCAATTTCAGGCCGGTCGAGGAGGGGAGCCGCATTTTCGCTCAGCACTTTTCCTGTTGCGTCTTCAGTGTCAGTGGTCTTACCAAGTGTTATTTCTGCCCGGTAGCTTTTCGGTAATTCTATAATGTACTCAACCAACCTGGTTGCCTTACCGGTACACACTGGCAGTACCCCTGTAGCCATTGGGTCTAAAGTTCCGCTATGCCCCGCTTTAACACCTGGAAATAGCTTGCGTATGCCCTTCACCACATGGTGAGATGTGACTCCTTCAGGCTTGTTAATAACTATTATGCCATCCACTCAGGCAGCTCCTTCAGGCCGGCAACTCCTGCAGCATTTTTATTGCTTCTTCCATAACCTTTGTCCTTACCGTTTCAAAATCACCCTGCATTCGGCAGCCTGCCGCCCGGGGATGACCTCCGCCGTTTAGTTTTCCGGCCAGTTCACTGACATCAAGCTGTTTCGATCTGAAACCTACTTTAACTTCATTATAACTTTCCACATAGAAGAGAATACCCAGTTCCACGCCCTCGATATTGCGGGAATAATTCACAAGCCCGTCGAGATCATCTGTTGTTGCTCCGCTTCTCTCCCTGATATCTTTGCTGATAGTCATCACTGCGAGAGAGCGATTCTCATAGAGCTCAAGGCTTGATAGGGCTCCTTTTAATAAAATGTAAAAAGAAAGCGGACGTTCATCAAATATTTTCTGAGACATAGCGCCAGGGCTTAACCCGTAGTCAAGCAGCTCGGCAATTACCAGATGCGTATGTGATGTTGTATTATCATATTTAAAGGAACCAGTATCGGTTGATATGGCCACGTAGAGCGCTTCAGCAATACTTTCATCAAGTTCTACACCAAGATCACGGAGCAAACCATATACTATTTCGCCTGTAGCAGAAGCATTTGAATCTACATAATTAAGCGTACCATAGCGTTGATTTGTAACATGGTGGTCAATATTAACTATTTGCTTACATCTCATTACAACATCCTTAAACAGGCTGAGCCGGTCGGGATCACTGCTGTCAAGCACTATGACAGTAATATCCGGATCGTCAATCTGAACAGTATTAATCACCAGCTCTGAACCTTTCAAAAAACTGTACTTGCGTGGTATATGCCCGGGTGTAAACATCCTGATTTTTTTTCCGGCACGCATTAATCCCAAACCCATGCCGATCAGTGAACCGATACTGTCTCCATCCGGAAGCATATGCGATATGAGGTAAAAGTTATCTTCTTTTTTTATAAGATCCAGAATGGACGACCTGTCACTCATTTTCACCACTCTTTTCCTCTTTTAGAGACTTTATGACACTGTCAATATGGGCTCCGTATTCAATTGAATTGTCAAGGAAAAAATTAATCTCCGGTGTGTATCTCAATCTGATTCTTTTACCTATTTCACCGCGTATAAAACCTGCTGCGCGTATCAGGGTCTGAAGTGTTTCTTCCTTTTTTTCGGAACTTCCATAAATACTTACATATACCGAGGCATATCTCAAATCTCTGGAAAGTTGAACCTCTGTCACACTTGTAAGACCTGCAACGCGTGGGTCTTTAATCTCAGCGCTGATAATCTGCCCGATATCTTTTTTGATCTGTTCAGCAACCCGTCTTACCCTGTTTTCGGACATAATAAATACCTCTCTTGCTTACAATGTCATATCAGCTTTTATCTTGCTACCTGCTCCATCGCATAAGCTTCAATAATATCGCCTTCATGAAGGTCATTGAAATTCTCAATTAAGATCCCACATTCGTAACCGGTCAGAACTTCACGAACATCGTCTTTAAAACGTTTCAGTGAGTCAATTTTACCGTTGTCAAGAATAACGGTACCATCCCTGATTACCCTAATCAATGCATTGCGGGTAATTTTACCTTCGATAACATGCGAGCCGGCAATGCTGCCCAGGCGGGAAACTTTAAAGAGCTGCCGCACTTCTGCCTGCCCCAAAATTACCTCTTTCATGATCGGCTTAAGCATACCTGTCACGGCAGCTTTGATATCCTCGATCGCTTCATAAATAATTCTGTAAAGCCTGATATCGACCTGATCATGTTCTGCCAGTTTACGGGCATTACTGTCAGGACGGACATTGAACCCGATCACAATTGCATTAGATGCTGAAGCAAGCATAACATCCGATTCGTTAATTGCTCCCACACCGGTATGAATTATTTTAATCTGGACTTCTTCGAGGCTCAGTTTAAAAAGGGCGTCCTGCAGCGCTTCAACTGAACCCTGCACGTCACCCTTCAGGATCAGGTTGAGATCTTTTACTTCACCTTCCTGGATCTGCTTGAAAAGATCATCCAGTGTAACCCGCTGAACGCGCCTCGTTGCTTCCTTGATCTTGTCGGCCCTCTTTCCAGCCACCTGCCTGGCAATGCGGTCATCACTGACAACCTGGAATATATCGCCAGCCATAGGTACATCGCTGAGACCCTGAATTTCAACCGGGGTCGATGGACCGGCTGATTTTACCCTCTCACCGCGATCGTTTGTCATTGCCCTTACTTTACCGGCAATCGAACCGCAGATAATCGGATCGCCAATTCGCAGAGTGCCGTCCTGAACCAGAACAGTAGCAACCGGTCCGCGGCCGCGGTCAAGCTTGGCCTCAATAACAGTCCCCCGTCCCGCTCTGTCAGGACAGGCCTTCAGCTCAGCAACTTCAGATAACAAAAGAATCATTTCCAGAAGTTCTTCCAAACCGTCTCCACGAATTGCGCTGACTGGAACAAATATCGTATCTCCGCCCCATTCTTCAGCAATAAGACCGTGTTCTGACAGCTGCTGCTTAATTCGCTCAGGGTTGGCGTCAGGCTTATCAATTTTATTTATGGCAACAAGGACAGGAACCTGTGCCGCTTTGGCATGGTTTATAGCTTCAACAGTCTGCGGCATCACACCGTCATCTGCTGCGACAACCAGGACAGCAATATCAGTTACCTGGGCGCCGCGGGCCCGCATGGCAGTGAAAGCTTCGTGCCCCGGGGTATCCAAAAAAACAATTTTCTTATCATTTATTTTGACCTGGTAAGCACCGATATGCTGGGTGATGCCGCCAACTTCACCGGCAGTCACATTGGCATTTCTGATCGCATCCAGTAAAGATGTTTTACCATGATCGACATGTCCAAGCACGGTAACAACAGGCTTGCGTAAAATCTCTTCCATGCTTTCTTCATCACTGCTCACGCATAGAAGTTCTTCTTCAACAGGATCTTCAATATATTCAAAATCAAAGCCGTACTCTTCAGCTGCCAGTTCAACTGTTTCAGGGTTAAGTGGTTGATTAATATTAGCCATAATACCTATTTCCATCAGGTAACTAATTAGCTGCGCCGGGGTAGAGTCAACCCTGCCGGCCAGCTCGGCAACTGTTATCTGACCTTCCAGTCTTAAAACAGGACGTTTGGCTTTCAGCATGGCTGCGCGCTTTTCCTCCTGTATAGCCTTGCGGGCTTTACGGCTGGGGGCAGGCGCTTCTTCAACTTTTTCCTTCACTTTTTCCTTCTTTTTTGCCGCCTTTACAGACCCTTCTTCAACCTTTGCCTGATCAGGCACCTTCTCAGGTTCTTTAGCCGGATCTTTAGGTGGTTTTTGATCAGAACGGCCGGTTAAAATGGCCATTACTTTTTTCGCCTCATCATCGGTCAAAGTGCTCATGTGATTATTTACTTCAATATTCATGCTTTCCATTACGTCGATCAGCTTCTTGCTGGTTGTTCCCAGCTCTTTGGCCAACTCATAAACCCTAACTTTACTCATCTACAACACCTCCATCGAGTAGGCCCTCCTCGTTATTTTTCTGAATATTACAGATTATCTTCGGGCGCTTTTTGTAAAGCAGCGGTGATTTCCGCAACTAACTCATCTGATATATATTGCTCCAGATTTTTCTCAAGACGTCTTCCTTTTACAGCTTTCTTAAGGCACTCTTCACAGGGGCAGATATATGCTCCCCTTCCGGCTTTCTTACCGGTGAGATCGAGGACAACCTCAGCTTCAGGAGTTCTGACTACCCTCACAAGTTCTTTTTTCGGTTTTTTCTCCTGGCATCCGATACAGATACGCAAAGGGATCTTACGTTTTTTAATCATCCCTTTCCGGATCCTCCTCAGGCCCGGTTGCTGAATCCATTGCTTCTTCAGCTTTTTCATCCGGGCTGACTTTTTCATTAACTTCGCCTGTGACTGCTTCTGTTTCATCTTTTATTTTCACAGGTTCGTTTTCAGCAGAATCAACCCCAGTGATAACTTCCTGCACTTCAGCCGATTCGTCTGAAAGACCGATAGCCGATAAACTTTTTTCAGTAAACTGTGTTTCACTTGATATATCTATCTTCCAACCTGTAATTTTTGCAGCCAACCTTGCATTCTGTCCTTCTTTACCGATTGCCAGTGAAAGCTGACTATCAGGGACTACAACAGTTGCCATTTTGTTTTCAGAATTAAGAAATACCGAGGCGACCTTCGCCGGACTAAGCGCATTGGCAATATATTCTTCCGATTCTTCACTCCACTTGACTATATCAATTTTTTCACCCTTAAGTTCATTACTGATAGCCTGGACCCTGCTGCCTTTCGGGCCGACACAGGCGCCAACGGGATCGATATCATTATTATTTGAATGCACAGCCAGCTTGGAACGGTGCCCCGCTTCTCGTGCTGCTGCTTTAATTTCAACGATACCTTCAAATATTTCAGGCACTTCCATTTCAAAAAGTCTTTTTAAGAATCCGGTATGGGTCCTGGACACTATAATCTGGGGTCCTTTAGTTGTCTTTTTAACATCGACAATGAAAGTCTTGACCCGTTCTCCCTGGCGGTAACGCTCATAAGGAATCTGTTCATCAATAGGCAAAATCGCTTCAGTCCTGCCAAGATCGATAATCACATTGCGCTGTTCAAAGCGGCGAACCAACCCTGTTATAATTTCCTCAGTTCTGTCAACAAAGCTTTCAAAAATCAGCTCACGTTCAGCTTCGCGAATTCGCTGTATTACAACCTGCTTGGCTGTCTGAGCGGCTATCCTGCCAAATTCTTTCGGGGTTACATCCATTTCAACAATATCACCGATTTGACAGCGTGGATCGTATACCCTTGCTTCGTATAGATTTACTTCCTGCTGATCCGATTCAACATTTTCCACCACTTTTAATTGAGAAAATACTTTTATTTCTCCTGTCTCGCGATCAATGTTTACACTAACCGCCGGCGCTGATTGAAAGTTTCTTTTATACGCTGAAATAAGCGCAATTTCCAGCGCTTCAAATAATACTTCTTTGCTGATTCCCTTTTCTTTTTCAAGAGATTCAATCGCTGCAAACAATTCTTTATTCATGGCTTTTTCTCAACCTCCCTTCACCAGGCATTTACATTTTTCCCTTGTCAGGCTTTATATACCACAAATTTGCTTTCTTAATCGCTGGATATGGAATCTTAACCATTTTCCCGTCTTCCTTTTCAACTGATACTATTTCACCTGATATTTCCCGCAGAGTGCCGGCAATTTTTTTTGACCCTTCAATCTCTTCCCTGGAAATGATCTTTACTTTTTCTCCCCTGAACCGTTCAAAATGGTTCATCTTGGTGAGAGGTCTTTCCAGACCCGGCGAGGAAACTTCAAGTGAGTAAGCATGCGAGATAGGGTCTTTTTTGTCGAGAAATTCAGAAACTGCCCTGCTGATCAGCTCACAATCATCTATAGTTACCCCGTTTTCATGATCGATTACCAGGTGCAGCAAACCGTACCTGCGGGCGGCATAATCAAGCTTGACCAGTTCATAACCGTTGCTTTCCACCAGCGGTTCAATCATTTCCAATAATTTTTGTGCCATCTCTTCCCTGCCCAAAAATCTTACCTCCAC
>JAHYJM010000088.1 GCA_019428945.1 Bacillota bacterium
ACCTTGCTCAATCGGGCGGTTTCAGTCATGCCTGTTAAACTCTATGCTTTAAAGTGTAACCAGGGCTACCTGCGCTGCAGCGGTGATGAAGAGTGCCGGTTTGTGACACTGAACAAAGCCTCTGTTTACATCAGTGCCAGCGATGTCGCCCTGCTTGAGGCACGCAGCCGGGCCCTGCTTGCCGGCGCCACTGATTTGCGCCTGGTTGAATTGACCCTGACAGAGCGAGACTACTACAGCCCCGAACCTTAGCCCTGAGCAGGGCTAATACAAGCACTGTTCAGGTTCGTCTCAAGCGGGGGAGGGTCTGGTCGCATGCTATCTGCCGTAAAAATTTGCTTAAATATGCTTGACAGCCGGGGCAAAGAACCTTACAATAACATCTGAACAACTATTCAAGTGTTCATTTGTATTCCCGAAGGCGGTGTTTTAATGAAGGGGAAAAGTGACGAAAACCTGCAGTGTGATTGCACCATTATCCACGCTGATATCGTCGACAGGGTCAGGGAGAAGATGCCTCAGGAGGAGATGCTCTATGACCTGGCCGAACTCTTTAAAGTTTTTGGCGATTCGACCAGGATCAAAATAATTTGGGTTCTGTTTGAGGAAGAGATGTGCGTTTGTGACATTGCTTATCTGCTAAATATGACCCCGTCGGCCATATCACACCAGCTGAGGGTTCTCAAGCAGGCCCGTCTGGTGAAGCCTCGCCGCGAGGGGAAAAATATTTTTTACTCTTTAGATGATGAGCATATCGCAGAAATTTTAAACCAGGGTATGAGTCATATAAGCGAATAGTATTTGTTGACAAAGGAGTAAACATAGATGAGTAAAAGCGGATCCGAACTTTGCGCTAATAGTAGCAACTGCGGCTGCGATGCCCCGCTGAAGGTGGAAAGCCTGGTTAAGCCATTTAGAGTATCTCTATACGGGGCAGGAGTCTTATTCTTTCTGGGAGGTATTTTTTTACCAGTTGAGGGCATCTACAAGTTCTTGTTTTTTGCCGCGGCTTACTTAGTCTTCGGGGGCTCGGTTCTGCTGAAAGCGGCCCGAAATATTGCGGTAGGCAAAGTATTTGATGAAAACTTCCTGATGGCTATTGCCACATTGGGGGCCTTTGCAATAGGTGAATACCCCGAGGGTGTTGCGGTGATGGTCTTTTACCAGGTTGGTGAACTGCTCCAGGATAGCGCTGTCGACCGGTCGCGCCGCTCAATCAGCAAGCTTGTCGATATTCGTCCCGACTACGCCAATTTAAAAGAGAACGACCAGGTTAGAAAGGTTTCACCGGAAGAAGTTCTTCCGGGCGCCGTTATAATTATACGCCCCGGTGAAAGGGTACCTCTGGACGGGGTTGTTATAGATGGAGGTTCAGCGCTCGATTTATCTGCCCTGACCGGAGAATCACTTCCCGTTGACGTAGAGCCTGGCGACGAAGTGCTTTCCGGTTCGGTTAATAAAACCGGTCTGTTAACCGTTAAAGTTACCAGTGTTTACAGTGATTCAACCGTTAACCGCATTTTATCCCTGGTTGAGAACGCTTCTGCCCGTAAAGCTCGCACCGAGCAGTTTATAACCCGCTTTGCCGCCTACTATACACCGGCCGTTGTGGGAGCCGCGCTGCTGTTGGCTTTTGTTCCCCCGCTGGTCATACCCGGGCAGGCTCTGGCAACCTGGGCCTACCGTGCCCTGGTTTTTTTGGTAATTTCCTGTCCCTGTGCGTTGGTCATTTCAATTCCCCTGGGGTTTTTCGGCGGAATCGGCGGGGCCTCTAAAAAGGGAATCCTGGTTAAAGGCGGCAATTATCTCGAGGCGCTCAGCAACGTGGACACTGTTATCTTTGATAAAACAGGTACGCTCACCCGTGGTACCTTTAAAGTAAGTAGTATTTTGCCGGCAGATGGCTATAGTGAGGAAGAGCTGCTGCGTTTCGGCGCTGCTGCCGCATTCCATTCAAGCCACCCTGTTTCGGTCTCTATCCTGAGGGCGTCAGGAAACGGGGTTGCCGGAAGCGACCTGCAAAATTACACAGAGTTTCCGGGTCGCGGGGTGGAGGTTAATTACAGGGGCAAAACTGTGCTAATGGGTAGCGGCAGGTTAATGGATGAAAAAGGGGTTGCTTTTGGCGGTGATAATGATAATCTGACCAAGGTTCACCTGGCGGTCGGCGGCCTCTACGCAGGCAGCATAACTGTGGCAGATCAGTTAAAAGAAGATGCTTTTGATGCAATCAGGCGGCTCAGGGTTTTGGGTGTAAGTAAAATAGTAATGTTGACCGGTGACAAAGAACAGGTGGCCGGCGAGATCGGAAACCAGCTTGGTTTGGATACAGTTTACGCCGAACTGCTTCCCCATCAGAAGCTGGAGATGATTGAGAAGCTCGAAAGGGAGAACATTACCGGCAAAAAACATGTATTTGTCGGAGATGGCATTAACGATGCCCCGTCGCTGGCTCGGGCTGAAATCGGGGTTGCCATGGGCGGCATTGCATCAGATGCGGCGATTGAAGCGGCCGATATCGTGCTGATGACCGGTCAACCCTCTAAGCTTGCCGATGCTATCGTAGTAGCCCGCAAAACAAGGAGCATCGTTATCCAGAATATTGTGCTCGCCCTGGGTATAAAAGCTGTAATAATGAGTTTAGGTGTCTTAGGGCTGGCTTCTATGTGGGCTGCGGTCTTTGCCGATGTGGGTGTGGCTCTGCTCGCCGTGTTAAACTCGCTGCGGGCAATGAAATAACAAAAAAAGGGTTGATTAAACAAACAACCACCTTAAAAAATTATAAACCATAGCCTAAGGGAAGATCTTTATCTGCCAAAATCTGAAGCTTTTCTACCTGTTCTGCTTTTCCTAACACAATTAAAGCATCAAGATCATATAACATTGTGGCTGGTCCCGGATTGATGATGGTTTCGCCTTTTTTTCGTTTAACGGCCATAACAATAAGCCCGGTCTGTTCAGGTATGCGGGCATCTGCCAGAGTTTGCCCGGAAAGCTTAGAGCCCGCTTTAACAATAACCTCTTCGAGATCGATAACTACTTCCCCAGCCCGGGTAATCACATCCAGAAAAGATACAACTGCCGGTCTTAGAATTAATGAAGCCATACGGGAGCCACCAATCTCATTTGGGGATACAACTTTATCAGCACCAGCCTTAAGCAGTTTTAAATCAGCTTTAACACAGAGGGACGGTTCTTTTGTGTTGCATTTTAGCTTGTTTATTGTTATTGTAACGAAGGGTGTTTCTATACCAGAAGGTGCAAGAATGAACAGCAGTTCCAGAACATACCATTTTAATCTGCATTATTATATATAACCCGGGGGAAGGAAGTGTTCTTTTGAAATTAACAACAATGGCTGCCGGTGCGCATTTTTAAGGGCGGTAGAGTATCTTACGGAGCCTGAGAAGCGCTTGTTTAAAGATCCATATTCTTTTTATTTTTTACTTCCAATGTTTCGCTCCATAATCTATCTGATGAGGGCAAAATGGTTTTATAACTGGATGGTCCAGATTCGTGAAAAAGCGACACCAGGTGTTTTAGGTGGAATATATTGTCGCACGCGATATTTCGATGATACAATCAGGAATGCAATTGCGGACGGTTTTAAAGCTGTTGTCAATTTAGGGGCTGGAAATGACAGCAGGGCGCTGAGAATTGAGGAATTAAACCTTGCCCGGGTAATTGAAACCGATCATCCAGATCTTATCGCTGCTAAAAAGATGATATTGAATAAAAAGCCCTTATTTGTTCCGGATCACCTGGTTTTGGTGCCAATAGATTTTGAAAAGCAGGATCTTGCTGAAGAATTGAAGAAGGCCGGATATTCGTCTGACCTAAAGACTCTGTTTATATTTGAAGGTGTCTCTCAGTATATTTCACATGAAGCTTTCTTCGAAACACTTCGTTTTATTTCATCGACAGCAAAAGGCAGTTGCGTTGCTTTTACCTAAGTATTAAAAAGCTTTGTTAAGAACTCACATAGATACCCTGAATATGAAAATATGATTAAGCAGTTCAAAATGGCCGGTGTTCGTGAAGTTACCGGTATTGATCCCCTTGAGCTTGAAGAAATTCTCTTTAATAATAAACTTATGCTAAAAGAGGATGTGGAGGCGGAGGAATATCAGAAGCTTTACCTCGAATCCCTTAATTGTAAAATTAATGTAATGACGATAGAGCGGATTGCACCTGCTGAAGTAGGAGAGTGTAGCTTATAGTAAAATCCTTGAATAAGTTACACCCAACTTCTGATTGAAGTAACTTGAGGGAAAAGGGGTGTGAAGATGCAAAAGAAAATTATTACAGATTATCTGGATCTGCTGGATTCTCAAAGAGAAGCGATATTTGGTGAAATTAAGGGGGTTGAAACCAGCATCCTGTGGCAGAGGCCGGCAGAAAAAGAGTGGTCAATAGGAGAAAATTTAGATCATGGGCGAGTATTGCTGAGGTCTTTTCGGCGACTTCTTAAAATCTTCTGGTCTATTTTTGTACCCTACGCACGACTTAAGCGATGCAGACACTATGAAGTTTATATTGACGATGTTTATGAACGTTCTGGTTTTCCTCTAAATGTCGGCTGGATCTGGCCACCAAAGTATAATGCAGAAAATCCGGTATCACTTGACTCCCTCAATGAATTATATATAAATGAACATTTAGTCATTCGAAAATTCTATAAAAACAAGCAAGAAGAATTACTTGGTAACTTAAATATATATGATCCGGCAATTGGTTGGATTAACCTAATCCAGGCTCTGCGTGTAGGTATTTACCACGATGAACATCATTTTCGCCAGGTAAGA
Organism: Bacillota bacterium; assembly: GCA_019428945.1. Classification (GTDB taxonomy): domain Bacteria; phylum Bacillota; class Dethiobacteria; order DTU022; family DTU022; genus JAABTH01. Next base: position 4,806 of record JAHYJM010000088.1, read on the forward strand.
AAGCTATATACTGAATTGAAGGTGGATTAAGAGGTTAGGTGCTGAAATGAAACATATTTGATTTGTTTCCGGCAATGAATTTATGGTTAACTGGCAACTATAATATTTATTATCTTCCTCTGCCAGCTTTGAGATTACTACCCCAGCCGAATCAATATTTCCTGGAAACAATCCAATCTCCTGCGGATGAGTCGATTAGATTCTGTTTTTCAGGTTGAGTGGCATCAATTTAATTTCTTAAAAGCGAAATAAAATGTTGTATAATAATTGAGTTAATGATATAATTCCTATAGTAAATATAATGTTTCCAATGATTGAAGCTACGAGGTTTAAAAGAGTTGTTTTACCAGATGTTTGTGAAGGGAGGTTTATACGATGAACAGCTATTTAATAATGAATAATACATTGAGAAGAACTGCAATTGCATTGATAATGTTGGTTTTGTTGCTACTGCCTCTTCAGGTAGAAGCTATAGGACATGAATCCAGGTTAGTATTACCAGGTACTGAGAGCGAAGGAAGCGCCGTTATACTAGGTAGAATTGAATCTCCCGATATGGTGCTGGCCAGGACAGCAACTGAAGGTTCTGCAACATCCTCTTTTACAAGGGTTGAATCTCCGGATATGTTAATGGCAAGGGTAGCAGCTGAAGGAACTGGGGTTATCACACCCCCCTTCGTTGATACTGCGGTTTCTGGCGTTAATGTTTGGGCTATTGTAGCATTATTGGTCTTAGCCACTGGTCTAGCCGGGATCTTAGTTTTATGGGAAGGGCTATTTCCTTTAAAAGAAAGGGATGTTGAGAGGGTAACAAACCGCTGTGCATTAGCTGGTGAAAGATGCTAAAGCCAGGAGTAAGAATTATATAGTTTTACTATTATTAGGACTGCCCATAAGGTAGTCCTAATAATGTTTGTGAAGCACAACAGGCAAAGACAGTTTGGCTTGCTGGGAGAGAACGCCTGTAAAATGAAGAAGGGATCATGATCGTATGATCAAAATCCCTTTAAACAATATTTCTTCGATTTAAATAGCAGTTAAGGCTTCTTGAGATTTTTATTCGCCGATATTCTCACTTTCTGTCTGCTGCCTTTTTAGCTCTTCTTCAAGTTTTTTCTTCTCAGTTTCTAGTTCAGCTTGTTCTTTTGCAGTGGCATTTTCACGTTCTTTTTGCTGCCTGTTTAGTTCGTCTTCAAGCTTTTTCTTTTCAGCTTCTAACTCTGCATGTGCTTTTGCGGCAGCGTCTTCACGTTCTTTTTGCAGTTTACTTAATTCGTTTTCCAGCCTTTTATTCTCATTCTCCAGCGTTTTTACTTGTTGGTGCAGCTCTTTTTTGAGACCACGGTCAGCCTGTGAGCCCATGTACTTTTGAATACTGCGAAATATACCAAAAAAGATCATAACTAGAGCACCTGCACCAGCAGAACCGAGGATCACCATAGACAAGGTGAAGTTTGTTTGGTCTATAAGATAGTCTAATATGACGGCTTCAGTATTAATGATGGCTACAACAGCGATAACTATAGCAAGAATTAAAGCCAACACAAGGAATATCATTCTCATCGTTAATCTTCCTTTCCAAATGTCTGTAATAAATATAGTATATCACAAAACATAAGAAGAACACAGGGGGACGGTTCTTTTGTGTTGCTTTCTGCCTTCTTTTTTGTTATTGTTAATCAGGGTGATCACATGCCAAGAAACGTAAGGGAAAAAAGCAGTTCCGGTATATACCACATTATTCTCAAAGGGATTAACAAGCAGCGGATCTTCGAAGATGATGAAGATAGCCGCTTTTTTCTGGAGAAACTAATTACCTACAAAGAAATAAGCGGGTACGAATTATATGCTTACTGCCTGATGAGCAACCACGTCCATCTGTTGTTAAAAGAAGGAGAAGAAAGCATAGGGACAGTCTTTCGTAGAATAGGTGCTAGCTATGTATACTGGTATAATCGGAAATATAACAGAACCGGTCATCTATTTCAGGATCGCTACAGAAGTGAACCGGTTGAAACTGATCAGTATTTTCTTACAGTTATGAGATATATACATCAGAATCCGATTAAAGCCGGAATTATAGAAAAAATAGAGGATTATCCGTGGAGCAGTTACCGGGATTACAGTCAAAAACCGCTGATATGTGATACTAAATTTGTTTTAAATATGTTTTCTAAAGTTCATATGGAAGCTTTAGAGTTATGGGTTAAGTTCATTCATGAAAAGAACAATGATCAATGCATGGAGCATGATGCTGGAAGATTGAATGATGATGAGGCAACAGAACTGATTAAAAGTGTTGCCAAAGTAAAAAATCCTATGGAAATCCAGGCTTATGAAAAGAAAACAATGAATGCGCTAATCAAATTGTTAAAGGAAAAGGGTTTGTCAATCAGGCAAATTGAAAGATTAACAGGTGTAAGTTTTGGGGTTATCAGGGGAGCATAAAAGACAGATATCATTGTGTTTTCGACACAACAGACACGTCAGACTGTTTATTCCCCTGTGTTTTTTTAACGAAAGGATGTTTAACTTTGACCAAAGAAACTAGTAGTTTATTATTCAATTCAATAGCGCCTGTATATGGATTGTTTTATAACGTGCAGAAAAAGCGGTTTACTGAGGTCATAGAGGGAGTTGAAAATGAGCTGGATTTGTCATCTTTTAAAACCATAATTGATATCGGATGCGGAACAGGTGCGTTATGTTCAGTTTTAAATGGTAAGGGTCTGTCAGTGACCGGTATCGACCCGGCCAATAAGATGCTGGAAATAGCCAGAAACAAGCAGAAGAATAAAGAAATCAATTTTATTCAGGCTGATGTTCTTGAAGGATTGCCTTTTGAGGACAACAGTTTTGATATTGCTATTGCATCATATGTTGCCCATGGATTAAAAACTGAGGAAAGAAAGCGCATGTATGTTGAAATGAGCCGGGTTACAGAAGAGTGGGTGGTAATATATGATTATAATGATAAACGGTCATTATTGATTACAATTATCGAATGGCTTGAAGGCGGTGACTACTTCCACTTTATTAGAAATGCCGAACCAGAAATGAGAGATTGTGTCTCGGAGATGAAAAGCTGCTTTTCTGAGGTAAAAGTAATTAATGTTGATACAAGAGCAGCCTGGTATATCTGTAAACCTTTTGTATGATTAAGTATCATGAAGCACTAGGGAAGGCAAAATCGTATTTATTAAATTTCTCTCTAGTTAAATTAACACAAAAGAACCGTCCGTGCGGCTGAGCAAGGTCGCATCATATAGCGGGTGAGAATCCCGTCAGGTAAAGATTAGCCATCAGCCTGTAGCCAGCCTTGGAGCCTTACTGGTGACAGTAAGGTTTA
>JAHYJM010000089.1 GCA_019428945.1 Bacillota bacterium
GCGATGATGTCTTCCGGCGTTATAGCAGGTAAATTTGACCAGGCTGCCATGATGAATGTAGCAGATGAGGAAGGAGTAAGTTTTGAAGAAGCGCTAGATGCGAGCGGTTACAGGGGTGATGCAGTGAACCGCTTCAGCGCTGATAAATACAAGGCATTTCTGGAACTGCATGTAGAACAGGGACCGGTTTTAGAGGCTGAAAGTAAAGATATCGGAGTAGTTGAGGGTGTATTGGGTATGGTCAATTATGAAATTAAAACGCGGGGTCAGGCTAACCACGCCGGTACTACCCCTATGTCCATGCGTAAAGATGCTCTTTATGCCATGGTTGCCGTTATTCAGTATCTCCATGATGAACTCGATAAGCTTGACTCCGCCCTTGTTTACACTACCGGTGAATTCAGTGGTGGTCCCAACGTGCACACGGTCATTCCCGACAATGTGCGGATTACCCTGGATGCCAGGCACCGGGATCCGGAAGTGATTAAGCAGGTAGTTGCGGTGATCAAGTCTTTGCCGGAAAAAATACGCGGATGTTCTGTTAGTTACCGCGAACAGTGGGCGCGTAATACAATTGATTTTAAAAGGGAAATGATCGAAGCGGTAGAGGAAAGTGTTAAAATTCTTGGTTATCCCTATCAGAAAATGTACAGCGGCGCCGGCCACGATGCCCAGTATATTGCTGATATGGTGCCGGCTACCATGGTTTTCGTGCCAAGTGATTCAGGTTTCAGCCACTGCGAAGAAGAGCATACTTCACTTGAACATTGCTGGAAGGGCGCCAACGTATTATTGCAAACCCTGCTTACTCTGGATAAAAAGTAAATCCATGCGAACGCCACAGTGTTGCACAGGGTGAAATTAATTGAGGACGTGAGCTTTGCCGGTGAAATATGAAATGAAGATACCAGCCCATGAAGGAAAAGCTTTTGAGTTAAAGAAGGGCCAAAAGGTAAAAGTTATAGATCTGGAAGGGGGACAGGTGGCTGATCTGCTGCACCCGCCCTGGTCTTGATCGGCTAAATTACCGGTCAATCTATAAAAAGGCTGCCTGTAGTTTGCAGGCAGCCTTTAAAACTATTTAAAAGAGCCGGGTGGAAAAGGTTCGGTCTACAGTAATTTTAAGTTTTTCAGCTTCATGCAGGAAGTAGTTTCGTTCTTCCTGTTCAAATACTTCCGGCGGAAATACTCCGGTGCGGGTGATGATGTCGTTTACCAGCATCTTGGTAAAGAGAAAAGCCGATTGTCCTGTGTAATACGATTCGTGAGTAATTCCAGCCAGGGCAAATGCTTCGGTTAAAGTCGGAGAGTTAACATAGTTTTCTATAAAAACTTGCCTGCCATCTTTTATTCCTTTTACTCTGACGACAAAAGCTGCTTCTTCCTGGATCATACCGTTGTTTAGAACTTCCTGAATCTCATCAGGATATTTTGGCGCAGGGGGAGTGAGTTCAGAGATGATTTCCATAGGGGTTACATTTACACCTTTAATATTAAGCGGTTCCTCTGAAAGTAGTCCCATTTTGTAAAGGCTTTCTGCCAGCTCAAGCGCCGGGCCTCCGTATCGGAAATTAACATATTTTACACCCTTTAATACTTTGTCGGACAGTAAGCCCATGGTAACCGGTTCTTCATGCTCGTGGTCAACCATGCGTCGCCTGCCCAAGCCGCGGAACTCTTCCATAGTCGGGTAATCGAAAGGTTTTGTGCGGCGAAAAATACCATTTTCAAAACGAATTGGCTCTGCTGCCATGTCGCCGAATGCAGTTTTCGGAGACCACCAGAATGGTATGAACTGTTTCGACCAGACCCCGTCATAAACGAGCATCTCGATTGATTCGCAACTGTCGAGAAGATCTACTGAATCTCGAACCAGAATATTGGCAACGCCTGGCGCTGAGCCGGTATTAATTAATGCGGTAAGACCTTTTTTTTCAAATTCAGGGCCACGGTTGAGACAGCGTTCAACTGCCTCGATAAAACCGACATCACTAACAGGGCCTGAGGCCATATCCTGGTAGTTGCAGCCAACTTCGAGCGCTGCATCCATAACAGTCATATTGAAATCAGGTGCCAGGCCGTTTACGACTAAATCAACACCATCGGCAACTTTTATCACCTCATCAAGATTGTGCGCATCTACATAATAACCTCTGGCTTTGTGTAGTTTTTCAACAACCTCGGATGTGGCTTTCTGATCGTAGTCAGCACAGCGAATCTCTTTTACAACTTCTTCAGTGTCCAGGCGTTTGGCAATTGTGCTGCCCTGAGCTCCAACGCCCAGAACAAGTACAGTTTTCATAAATATGACCTCCTTGTTATTTAAAGTATTTTTATGTTGTTTCGTAATCTACGTGGTGGCTAATAATAATTGTGGATTTACAAAATAGTTGTAATAAAAATATAATCATACAGGCTCAATCCGTGATCAGAATTTATTTTTACGCTCTTTTTCCAGCAATTCCTGTAGTTTGTCACGATGAACCTTGGATTCATCTTTAAGTTGCTTAAAATAAGAGTTCAGATTGGATGATTTGCCCCCAAAGATAGTATAGTAGTAAGTTTCAATAACCGAGGTTTCAATGGAGTTTGATATTGATAGGGCTTCGAGCAATGATAAATTTCCTTGCTTAGCCCTCAATATCAGTTCTTCAGCATATTCAATGGAAATTTCCACAGGACGAACTTTGAATCGATCTTTTTCCAGATAAACAGTGCTGCCATTTATACTATGACAAAGGCGTTCAATAATTTGGGCATGTTTCTCTTCTTCCTTTGATAAGTTGTTCCAAAAATGGGCATGAATAGGAAATGTTGAAGCACATACTGAATATAAATCTGCAAGTGTATTTTCATATTTTATTAATAGCATTAGAATTTGTTCCGACATTATAATGCTCCTTAATGGCTGGTATAAATGAATTGCCAAGCTGCTTTTTCTAACTGTTGAATGTAAAAATAATATTGAAATCAGTCTTAAATTTCTATTTTAAATGGCTACGGATATTTTTTGCAAATGCAGCGCTTTCCTGATCTCCTGTAACAATGTCTATTTTACCTGGTGAATCTATTCCCAAATTTAATTCAATTGCCCTTGCGATTTGTTCCTGCTTGAAGATATCAATATTCATAATATCAGGTGTTGATCCAAGTTCTTTAAGAATAGCAATCCCTACCGCATCAATAGCGATAGGATCGGTACCGGTAATGAAAAGGCCTGGTTCTCTTGTTTTTCCTGTCATCGGTCCACCCGCGACAAAGGCTTCCATGCCATCTAAAACATATAAATCAGGGCTATAAGCGCTGCTTATTTCAGCAATCATTTTTCGCATGTGTTTTGAACCGTGCAGCTCATTCATATACCTGTTGCCCGTTTTTGGCACAATTCCAACTGCCAGTTTTAATGCCATGGTAAAGACTCCGCCGTACTGATGAGTTTTCAGGCATGGCGTCGCAACGATGCATTCTGCTTCTCTAAGCATTTTAGGGACCATGAAGCCATTTTCCCAGTGGTTGCCAGGAGGGTCTATTTTGAGGAGTTCTTCAGCGGGTAGTTCATCAAAGTTTATGACTTCAACACCCAGCTCTTTTGCCATGTAGGGCACTCCAAGCATGTCCAGTACTTCAGCGCTGTTTACAGGGCCACTTCTTTCACCAATCGTAATTTTTTTGGCGCCCATTTCCTGTAGCAAAATTATTAATTCACGTAAAGTATCAGGGTGAGTTGAACCGGGGTAAGGATCTGCAGTATTAAAATTTGGTTTAATTACAACGTTTTTATCTTGAACCGGGTTAATATCAAGCAATTTGATACTTTGCCGCAGGGCGTCCCGCCGGTTTTCGGCTTTGACCAGTGATATTTTAGTCGGAACGGATGGTATCGCCATATCAGGTGACCTCCTTATTAATATTTAATAACGTAATGGAAATTTGTAAAGCAGCTGCAAAGAGAACCCAGAGAAGATAAGGGATATTAACGTATGCGATCCAGGGCATGACAGGGCAGATACCTGCTAAAGCCCAGATGAGTGTTATGAGAACAAGAACTATGTCGATTGCAGCAAGTACATTGCTTTTCAGAGCGAATTGCAGGGGTGTAAATAAGAAGTTAAAAATGAGATTAAGAGCAAAGGGCAGCGCTAATATTGCAGGAAGTTTTCCTGATGTTATATTGTAAAATACTGTTCCGAATGAAACAATAATTATTATATAGAGCACTGACCATACAGGGCCGAACAACCAGCCCGGTGGCGACCACTTTGGTTTTTTAAGCTTTGAATACCAACTTGATGAATCCATTTAATCAGCGCTCCCATCACACCTGAGCCTTATTGATCAATCTATATTAATAATCACGAAAGTAGAATGTTGACAGCGTGAACATGATGCCGGCGACAAAAAGGTAAATCCCGGCGATTACTATAATGATTGAAAAAATAAGGATTGAAGAGTAGATCATGCCAATACCGAAAGCCAGATGTATAAGTCCGGATATAACTGTTGGTATAACATTAATTTCATTCCTGAGACGATTGGCGGTTACAAATCGATCAAGAGCCATCAATATGGCAAATATCCCTATAATGAAACCGACAAATACTATAGTAATATTTGGGTTAAAGAGTATATAAATACCTGCTGCCAGAATCAGGGCGCCAAATATGAGCATTAAAACTCGGTTGAACATGTAACGCCGGCCGGCAAAGACTGTAACTATTCTGAACAGGCCGATAACGGATATGATAGCGCCGATAAATATGGCTATAAATTCTGCCACTCTTTCCGGCACAGCCAGAAAAACAACTCCGATAATCATCAAAGTGATGCCCAACAAAAGGCCAAAGGGTTTTAAGCTATAAGTAACTTGCATGTTTTCAACTCCCTGGTCTTTATTATAATAAGTTAAACATGTTCAGGTCAATTAAAATAGAGTGTGAAGTGATAACTTGAGGATAATACAAAAATGAAAATTTACTGAGGTAAGCCTGAAATATTAACAACTCTTATTTTCGGGGTATCAGTACCTGTTCCAGTAGTACACAGATAAGCAGGCCGACAGTAAGACCATTACCAACAAAACTTTTAACAAAAAGAGGCATCAGCGCCATCGATTCCGGGGGAATAAACATTGTTCCCACACCGAGGAGGATTGAAATTCCAACGATAAAACCAGTCCGGTTGTCAAAATAAATTTTCCGATATTCCATGAAAGCGACACCCAGCAGCTGACAAAACATAATCAGTATTACAGCGAAACCAACCTGTGCTGGTATGGCAGCAAAAAGGGATCCGATCATGGGGAATAGACCGAGAAACATGATTATAAGTGATCCGATCAAAAAAGGTCTGTTGGATGCAACGCCTGTAACACGGGCAAAGCCAATTGATGAAGCGAACGGAACAAAACCAATTAGGGCGAAAAAGCCCGCAAAAACATTTCCCAGGCCAGTTATGATTGTCGCTCTGTTGTAATCATTGTTCTCAGCTTCTTTGCCTACCAACTCAGAAAATGTAGCAATGCTGGTTACAAGATTGGAAAGTGTAAAGAAACCAACTATGAGCAGTATAACCGTAATGCCGGGATCAAACTGAGGCATACCCCAGGGTAGGGGTTCCGGTAGCGCCAGCCCTTTACTGGTGAACAATGGTGGCTCTGTTATACCGATAAATATGGCGGCCGCCCAACCGGCCATTGCTCCGATAAATATACCGATACTCTGAAGAAAACCTCTTTGTTTGAGCGAAATCCATATAATTATCCCCACAACTGCAATAAAAAGTATTACTCCTGGTAGGTTAACCATTCCGCCATGTGGCCATATGCCGAGCATGCCGCGCATGATTGAACCGCTTATCTGCAGTCCCATCAACAGAAAAAATGTTCCCTTAACAGCCGGTGTGAAGACAATCATTATTTTGTCAATGAGGCCGAAGAAGCCTATTATTATGTAGATTGCTCCGACAATAAACATACCCAATACTATGTTTCCCCGAAGCTCGGCCAGTGGTTTGCCAATTTGGGGAGCAATTACACCCATAATAATTAAAATGTTATACCACATCCCGCCGATACCTTCAAAAATGGGAAGCCGGTGGCCGAAATATAGCTGAATAACAGAAAAAATACCACAAAAAAAGAATGTTCGCTGGATGAAGTTGCTGATTTCTTCAGGGTTTAAACCAAGGCCTGTGCCAACGACTCCGGGGATAACTGCACAGACAGTAAGTGAAAATATAACCCACTGAAAACTGTAGACAGCAGTTTTCCCAGGCAGCGGAATCTCATCAGGTTTGTAGAGAAGTTTCTCTTCGATTTTCGGACCTCCTGTACCGGATAAATAAATGTTAATAACAACTTAGTATAGCAACATTATTTTTACTATGTCAATCAGTTAAAGCTCATCTGCCATATCACTACAGTCAAAGTACACCATGAACTGATTAGAATTTTACTATTGTGCCTGACAGTAGTATGGCTATAACCGTTAATTGCGCATAGGTCGATTATTAAAATGCCATAGCATAGCAAAAAGGGATTCAGATAAAATTCTGAAACCCTTTTCCCGTAATGCCTTCCATGGTGCCGAAGGTGGGAGTTGAACCCACATGCCCGGAGGGCGCACGATTTTGAGTCGTGTGCGTCTGCCAATTCCGCCACTTCGGCCCGGTAGCCAAATTTTAGCATAGTCCCAGGCCTAAATCAAGCATTAAGCAGGCCTCATGAGAATAAAAAACTGACTGAAATACGGACTATTCAGTTAATAAATATTAATTTCCGGACTATTGAATAAGTTAATAAATTCACAAAGCAGGTAAAAGAAATTTAACTATCGAAACTATTAACTGGTAAAAGTATTTTTGTTTGCAAATTACTAAAACAAGGGGTGACAAGTTTATGAGCGATGAGTTAATTAAAGGCGGTGCGTTTTTGCTTGGCCCGGTAGACGAAAACACAGTGTTCACACCGGAAGATTTTGATGATATTCACCTGATGATTAAGAAAACCAGTTATGATTTCATGAAAAACAAGGTAGAACCAAAAATTGATGAAATTGAAGTTAAGGCAGAAGGCGTTACAGTTGGCCTGATGCGTGAAGCAGGTGAACTTGGATTGATCGGCAGTGATATTCCCGAAGAGTACGGCGGAGAAGAAGCCGATAAAATTACGACGATGATCATTACCGAAAACGCTTCAATCTGTGGTGGATCATATGCAACAGCTTTTGGCGCTCATACCGGTATCGGCACCCTGCCGATAGTATACTTCGGCAATAAAGAACAGAAAGAAAAGTACCTGCCGGGGCTGGCTACTGCGGAAAAAATTGCTGCTTACGCACTCACAGAACCGGAAGCAGGCTCAGACGCGCTAAACATTAAAACTAAAGCCGTTCTATCCGATGACGGAAAATATTATATCTTAAACGGTGCAAAACAATACATTACAAACGCTGCCTGGGCAGACGTAATTGTTACATATGCAAAGATTGACGGAGAAAGATTTACAGCATTTATTGTTGATGCCGATGCAGAAGGAGTTTCAATAGATCCTGAAGAGAAGAAAATGGGTATCAAAGGGTCTTCTACCTGCAGTGTTATATTTGATAATGCCAAGGTTCCCGTCGAGAACATGCTCTGGCTGGAAGGTAAAGGCCATCAGGTTGCGTTCAACATCCTCAATATAGGGCGTTTCAAGCTGGGCGCGGGGTGTGTTGGTGGCAGCAAAAAAGTAATTGAATTTGCATCAGAATATGCCCTGCAGAGGATTCAGTTCAAGCAGCCGATTGCCCAGTTCAATATCATCAAAAACAAGATAGCCAATATGACCATCCTCACTTATATGATGGAAAGTCTGGTCTATCGTGTGGCTGGAATGATTGAAGAAAAGCTTGAAGAAGTTAAAGCAGGCGGGGCAGAATTGTCCGATATTGTCCAGGCCATTCAGGAATATGCTATTGAGTGTTCAATCTCCAAGGTATTCTGTTCCGAAGCGATGGATTACATTGCCGATGAAGGAGTTCAGATTTTTGGCGGTTACGGATACGGTGAAGAATATCCTGCTGAGCGTTCAT
>JAHYJM010000090.1 GCA_019428945.1 Bacillota bacterium
CTGTGTCATTCCTCTGTGTCATTAATGCTTTGCAGAGATTGCAAGCAAAAGATTATACCTTCATTGATGTATGTCGGTGAAAACAGCGGTCGGGCAGAAGAGGCAATCAATTTCTATACATCGATTTTCGGGGATTCGAAAATAGGTGATATCTCCCGATACGGGGCAGGGGTGGAGCCAAACCAGGCGCAGGATATAAATTACGCGGCTTTTACACTTTCAGGCCAGAAGTTTGCTGCCATGGATAGTGCTTTAGATCATCAATTCAATTTCACTGAAGGGATCTCTTTACTTGTTAATTTAAGTTCACAGGAGGAGATCGATTTTTTATGGGACAAGCTCTCTGCAGTTCCGGAGGCGGAACAGTGTGGCTGGCTTAAAGATATGTTTGGTGTTTCCTGGCAGATAGTACCCGGTATGTTGAATAAATTTTTAAGGGATCCAGATTCGGAAAAAGCCGGGAGAGTTATGAAGGTTTTCCTGGAAATGAAGAAGATCGACATTGCGGAATTAGAAGCTGCTTATGACGGTAAAATTAAAAGCAATTAAATCCTGCTTGTTAAAACTTAAGGAGTCAATTAAAGGCCGTAAACCCTGCGGTTCCAGCTGGAGTCTTGGTGCATCTTCATCCGCCCACTCATAACCACAAGTTTCCGGCCTGTATTTTATTCGGGAAACTTGCAGTTTGGATTAATATAGCGTCCTTTTGACTGCGTATGGTTTCCGTACTGAATTGCTTCTTCGGGGCACCTGTTGATACAGGCAAAGCACTGGACACAGTTATTGCCCCACACCGGCTTACTATCGACAGTTATATTTTTCGTATTACAAATTTCTGCACAGAGCCCACAGGCGCTGCAGTTATCAGTTGCATAAAATTTCTTTGTATCCATTGCATATTTCTTAAAAAAGAAATTTGTAATATAGGATTTTTTAAAAGGTCGGCTTCCTATAACTGTTTCAAAGATATTATCTTGTTTTTCTTTTACAGCGGAACTTATTTCAGAAAGTCGGTCTTCAGCTGCTTTTAGTTTCTTCTCAACTTCTGACTCAGAATCAAGATTATAGGTGCCAATCATATAGTTGTTTGGCATAACGAGAGAAAAGCCGCTGTTCAATTTTAGACCTTTGCGCAGCAGGCTTTTTTTGAGGATCCGGGTAGTATAACCCTCTTCATCACCGCAGGTTGAGACAGAAAAAATATAGTTATTGCTGTAATTTTTAACCTTCATTGCTTTGATCCAGTCCATAACCATGTTTGGCGGCTGCCAGGCATAGACAGGGAAAACAAAGCCCACTTTTTCATCTTGTAAAAGAGTGTAATGTAGTGAACTTCTGCTGTTTAATTCATCTGCAATTGAAACCAATGGTTCGTCAAGTTCATGGCTTAAACGCTGTGCTGCATAAAGTGAATTGCCTGTACCGGTGAAGTAAAAGATCATGATCATACCTCGCTTTCCTTTGTATTATATAACTATCCAGTATACAAAGTCACATGCGACGAAGATTTTACAAGCCTCTTAATATCCCTAAACCCGATTTTCCCCTTAAAGTATTGCCCTTTGTTGTTTACTGTACCAATTGCTATATACAGATCTTCAGCCTTTACTTCGGCTATCACTTTGGCATTCTAGTAGCCGGCGTCAACAAACATTTTTGCAAAGACTGGGTTAAACCAAATGAAGGCGCCCGGCAAGCTAAAATATATTAAGCCTACCATGCGCCTTTAGTTATTCAGCTACTTTATTTCGACTATTTCCAGCTGGTGTTTGGGTAAAAGCTCAATACCATCTTTCTTGATTACAATAGGCGCCTCATATCGAAAGCCGATCTTATCTTCGGCACAGGCATACTGCATGGCGCAGATCAACATCTCGTTTTCCTGGTACTCATGAAAAGGATCGGTCCAGTAGGGGATGGGGCCGTCATGTTTTCCAATCCGCCATTCATCTCTGCCCGTGAAATCTTGGCAAAGGTTTCATAGTCTCCGGTTATTTTAAACTCCGCTTGCGGCGCCTCACCTTCCTCAACCAGGAAACGATCCAGATTACCATCGGCGAAACCAAAATACATAAAGCGCTCTTTTCCGTCTGGGCAGTTTAAATAGATATTAGACATGGATGAGGTAATATGGTTCATTTTCTCTGGGGTCAGCTCACTTCTTAAAAGCGCTTCCACCTGCTCTTTCCATTCGGGGCTCAGGTAACGCGGCTTGCCGGACATTTGCCTGCCATTTGGTCAGGGCGTAAGCTACTGCTTTTTGGTATAAATCTTCCTTGCTGCGGGCGTAGCTATAGGTCGATAATCCCTCTTCCTTCGGCAATTAAAAGAACAGCTAAGGCCTTTATTGGGGTGTCCCCCGGCTTAAGGCTGACAGATAATCACTACCATTTCAGCCACTTCTTCCCCGTCGATTTTAAAAACACGCAATTCCGGTTTATTGGGATTAAGAAACGAAACAATGAGGTAATAGGAATCCGGATAATAACTCTGCTTTATATCCGTAGCCGAGGGATAAGCCGGGGATGAAGGGTGGGAATGAAAAATTCCCCAGACATCCAGGCCTTTTTTCTCCAGTTCCATCAAAATACTGTAGAGATCTTCCGGGGCAATGTTATAGCGGGTTTCACTTTTTAGTTCATTCCGGGCCGGATAAAATTTCACAGCCTTTTTACCGGCCACGCCGGCAATAATGCCGCAGGCTTCATACGGCAGCTCACCCCGGGCGTGCCTGATCATTTCATCATTCATGACTCCGGGGATTAATATTTCATTTGTCTGCATCCTGGCTCCTTATAATCAGTTACTGGAAAAGTAATTATTTCGACAGGTTAGACTACTCTTTTCCTTTCTCAACCGGTTGGCGATGATTAATCCAGGCAATCATTCCACCGGCCAGGTTGTATGTTTTCTTAAAGCCGGCCTCTCTTAGAGTTTTTACCGCTCTGCCGCTTCGCTCACCAATCTGGCAGACAACAAGGGTTGGCTCTGCTGGATCAATTTCTTCAACTCTTTTAGAGAGTTCCCCCAGGGGAATCGGGGTCGAATTCTGGATATGCTCTCTTACATACTCCCGGGTTTCTCGGACATCAATAATTTTCGCCCCCTGCCTCAACAGCTCCAGGGCCTGCTCTATATTCAGATCGTATTCTGCCGTTCTTTCAGTCTTATCTTCTTCATCACTGACAGCCGGAATCCCGCAAAATTCTTCATAATCAATCAGTTCGGTTATCGTGGGATTATCACCACAAACCGGGCAGTCTTCCCGCTTTTCCCAGGTAAAGGTTTGATGCTCATCATCCAGGGCGTTATAGAAATAAAACTTATTAATTAAAACTTCACCTATGCCAAGGATTATTTTAACTGTCTGCATCGCCTGCAGAGTGCCGAACTGACCAGCCAGTGCTCCGATTACACCCACTTCAGCACAGTTGGGCACACTGCCGGGTGGCGGCGGTGTCGGGAAAAGGCAGCGGTAGCAGCCTTTGTCCGGGTAATACACCATGGCCTGCCCTTCAAACTGCATTATTGCGGCATCAACAAGCGGTTTTTCCAGCAGCACACAGGCATCATTTATCAGGTAACGGGTCGGAAAATTATCACAGCCATTAACGACCAGGTCGTATTTTTCAACAATATCAAGGGCATTTTCAGATCTTAACATTACCGGATAAGTTTCCACCCGCACATCGGGGTTAAGCTTTTCGATCCTTGCTTTGGCCGAATCAACTTTTAGCTTACCAAGCCAGCTCTCATCGTGCAATACCTGGCGCTGCAGGTTTGAACGATCCACACGATCACCGTCAACGATGCCTATAGTCCCTATCCCAGCCGCCGCCAGGTACAGCGCTGCCGGGGAGCCAAGGCCTCCTGCTCCCAGAATTAAAACCTTCGCATCAAGCAGCTTCCTCTGCCCCTCTACCCCTACTTCCGCGAGGCGGGTATGCCTGGAATAGCGCTCCATCTGTTCCACAGTTAACAGGTTAAGACCGGATCTATCAGACTTACAAGTATTACCATTTTTTGCCATTTTAATCCCTCAAATTAATATTAGTAATTCTATAGATATTATTATATTAAACCGTAGAAAAAGATGCGTCAAGGTCACCCTTGCTCCCCAGTGCAGAATAGCACAACATAGCAATCCCAAAGGAGTTTAAACTCTAAGCAAACCTCGGAAACCTCTTGCGCCATAATAAGTTTCCGCTCCGCTATGGTAAACGAAGACAGTATCATAACGGCGATCACAAAAGAGCGCTCCGCCAAGTTCTCTGATCTTCAGCGGCGTTTTTATCCAGCTTGAGGTTTTTGTATCAAATTCCCCATGCTTTTGCAGCTCGCGGTATTGTTTTTCAGTTAGAATGTCTATACCCATGGCAGTTGCCATATCAATTGCATTGTTCTCCGGTTTATTCTTTTTTCTTGACTCCTGGGCTTCACGGTCGTAGCACAAGCTTCTGCGGCCATTAGGGCTTTCTGTGGAACAGTCGTAAAACAGGTATTCACCACTATTTTCATCATAACCAATAATATCCGGCTCACCGCCGGTTCTTTCCATTTCATTCAGTGGCCACAGCTTCTTAGCGTTTATAAAAAGCCTTTTTTCTATGATTGTCCATTCAAAATCTTCATGTCGCTTCATGTTCATTTCAAAGCGCACTTCTAATGCCTTCAGCAATTCATCGCGCACCTTAGGAGACAGCTCTCTATTTTCACTTTTCATTAGTATAAGCACCTCGCCATCAAATAGAATACTTGCTTTTATTTTTTCCAATACCTGATCCCGATGATCCGCATACCTGTACGTCTAATAGGTAAAGTCCTTTTTTACTTTCCTGCATAGTCGCATGATTGTATCTTTACCGGTAATCAGCGCAACAGGCAGGCCTCCCGGAGGCTGCAGCCACTGACCACTCAAAACAAGATTATCAAGGCCCCTGATCTGGCCATTGTGGGCCAGCTGCTTACCTTTCAGTGTGGGCCAAAAAGCCATAAAAGCGCCGCGATAAGCGTTACAGTACCGCTCATAGGTTTGCGGGCTAGCCAGGGAGTGGGCAGGAGACCTGCCAGAAATGCAATTACAGGGTGGCGCATAATGGAAGCGTTAACCCGGTTTATTCCCCAATAATCTTCACTAAAACCCTTTTTTCTCGCTTGCCATCGAATTCACCATAAAAGATCTGCTCCCAGGGGCCAAAATCCAACCTGCCATCGGTCACAGCCACCACCACTTCCCTGCCCATTACCGAACGTTTAAGATGTGCATCGGCATTATCCTCATACCCGTTGTGTCGATACTGTGCATGGGGCTTCTCCGGCGCCAGTTTCTCCAGCCAGACCTCCAGATCTTGATGCAGTCCCGCTTCATCATCGTTTATGAAGACGCTGGCCGTAATATGCATGGCGTTACATAACAGCAACCCTTCCTGAATTTCGCTCTCTTTAAGAGCCTGCTGGACATGGGGAGTGATGTTAATAAACTCTCTTCTTCCCCTGGTCTGAAACCACAGTTCTTTCCTATATGATTTCATGTCTGCTTCACCTCCTCCTTATTTGCCCTGCGCTCACAGAACATTCCCGGACTGTTCTTATACCAGTAAGGGATATTGCTTCATTGCTTATATTTTACTTCCCATTTATCCATTTAGATAAGCGATATTTATTTTCCTCTAATTAGGTTGATACATATAGAAAACAAGTTATTTTTCAAGACCTGACCCCTATTGTGACCCCTATTGTTGACAATCACACCCCCTTGACACGTAATCGACACCATATCTATCCAATGATACAATAGAAATAGACTTAATTGGAAGGTGATAACATGAGCGGAAGGATACTCATATATATAGCTATCGCTGTTGTAATATTGTCAGGTTTGACATTTTACCTGGTGCAGCAGAACATATTTATAGACGAAAAGGCCCGCGTTGATGCGCCAATCGCCCCGGCGGCCAGTAATGTAGAGCCTGTACTCGAGATAGTCGCTGAAGATCTGGGTCTGCTCTGGGCAATTGATTTCCTGCCAGGCACACCCAAGTTACTAGCCAATGAAAAATCAGGTTCTATATTCCTCATTGATACTGAAACACTCGAAGTTGTTGAGATTACCGGCGCCCCTGAGGTCGCATCCAGTGGCCAGGGCGGGTTGCTTGATCTGGCAGTGTCGCCAGCATTTGGCGAAGATAATTTAATCTATCTGACTTATTCTGCCGCGAATGAAGCCGGAGAAACTACAACCCATCTGGCTCGCGCAGTGCTGGATTTAGATGAACTTAGATTAAACAGCCTGGAAGTTCTCTATGTTGCCGAACCGTTTCTTAGGAGCAGTGCTCATTATGGGTCACGGGTGGTAATAAAGGGTGAACATCTATACATGACAATCGGTGACCGCGGCGATAAGGATTTCGACAACCATGTAGCGCAAGATACAAGCAATGTTCTCGGCACAACGATCCGGCTGATGCAAGGCGGATCCATACCTGAAGATAATCCTTTTGTCGGCAACCCTGATATCCTTGATGAAATATACACCTATGGTCACCGTAACTCTCAGGGCATGACTATCCACCCGGAAACCGGAGAAATATGGCAAAGCGAACATGGCGAGCGTGACGGTGATGAGATTAATATCATCTACGGAGGCAATAACTATGGTTGGCCTATAGCTACGTACGGATGCACCTACGCCACCAGGCAGAGTATCGGGGTCTTTCCCGACGAACGTGAAGATACAATTAGCCCAGTGCACTACTGGGAGTGCGGCAGCGGTGGGTTCCCTCCCGCCGGGATGACTTTTTACGATGCAGATGGATTTCTGGAATGACAGGGCGACCTCTTTGTCGGCGGACTGGCCAGTCAGTATCTGGCCCACTTCCGTATTACAAGTGATGGGCTTAAAGAACTTGATCCGCTGTTTGAAGAAGAAGGCTGGCGCGTCCGCGACGTTACTGTCGGGCATCATGACAGCGCTATTTATGCAGCTGTCGAAGGCCGCAGCGTCTCGATCGTTCGCATTGCACCCAAACCAGCCGATTAACTTCGTCCAAAGGGCCTGATGTTATTAAGATCCATGAAACCGAAGTAAATATTAACACGATTAAGTCAGGTCATATTCTGCAAAAAAGTGATATTTCAAGACCTGACCCCATTGTTGCCCTGTGTTCACCTTGTAAAAAAGTGATGTTTCAAGATCTGTCTCCATTGTTACTGCAGGAATTTAAAGAATTTTGTTGAATGAATTTAATCAACTAAAATACTAATAGGGAAAGGCAGGAGAGCATGTATCGCATATTATTGGCAACCGATGGTTCTAAGAGCATGAAGAGGCTTGTTGGGGAAGTTTTAACGATTGCCGTCGCAGTCAAGGCGGAAGTAACAATTTTAAATGTAATCGAGCATAATGACTATAGCTACATGGCAAGAACCCCATATACGGTTGAAGTAAAGAATGATGTTGACAAACAGCTGAAAGCTGAAGCCGACAGAATTGTCGATGAAGCGGCCAGCCCCTTTAGGGATAAAGGGCTAAAAGTTAAAACTAAGATTGTTGATGGAGTACGTTCGCCGGCGGATGTAATCTGCGATATTGCCTCAAAGGATGGGTACAACCTGATTGCAATTGGCAGCAGGGGGCTCCGGGGAGTAAAAGAACTTTTCCTTGGCAGCGTCAGCAACAAGGTTGCGCACTTAGGCTGCACCAACGTTCTCATCGTCAGGTAGCTTTATGTATTATTAAGCCTCAAACAGGGAAACCCATGCCGGACCGGCTTAGAGCTTCCCTTTTCTCATTTGGCAATTGCTCTTTGTGATAGTTTTTCATGTTCGTGTAAATACCGAATCTCATTGTAAATATTAATGTAAGAACATGTCAAACAATACCTCTCCGAGGCTTTCGTCCCCGTGGCTTTGGGAGTTGCATCAAGCCTTCCCCCGGTGTTCTCAGAAGTTTATGTAGCATAAAGGGGTCAGGTCTTGAATTATCACTTTTCTCTTTCTCTTAAAATCTTACTCACTGTTGTATAGT
>JAHYJM010000091.1 GCA_019428945.1 Bacillota bacterium
TGATAAATTTAGCTCATCCTGCAGACGTTCAAGCATGTTGATAATTTGGGCCTGAATCGACACATCGACTGCGGATATTGGTTCATCACAGACAATTAATTCAGGTTCAACGGCGAGAGATCTTGCTATACCGATCCTTTGCCGCTGTCCCCCGCTGAATTCATGAGGATAGCGATTAATATGTTCCGGATTGAGGCCAACCAGCTCTAGCAGATTGCCGATCTTTTCCATCCGTTCTCTTTTATTGCCGGCAAGGTGATGAATATCAATAGGTTCGCCTACAATATCGCCCACTGTCATTCTCGGGTTAAGTGAAGAATAAGGGTCCTGAAAGATCATCTGCATTTGCCTGCGGCAGCTTGATTGCAGGTTTCCATCTTGTCTGTAGAGGTTTTCTCCTTTATATAAAATCTCACCGGCAGTTGCCTTGTAGAGCCCTATTAGCGTGCGACCGACGGTGGTTTTACCGCATCCGCTCTCACCAACCAACCCCAGTGTTTCACCCTTGTTGAGGTAAAATGATACTCCGTCCACAGCTTTAACGGTTAGAGTACGGTTAATTAACCCCGATGTTTTTATAAAATATTTTTTCAGGTTTATCGCTTCAATGATTGGCTTGTGTGAAACTGCAGTAATGGTCATTTGAGTGTTCCCCCAGTTTTGCGTTCAATCTGTGGCGCCTGTGGATGCTCAAGCCAGCAGCGCACGCGATGAAGACCAAAAGCCTCGGGAATTTCCCTGACACAGATATTCATAGCATAATCGCAGCGCGGAAGAAATGAGCAGCCTGTAAACCTTTGAAGCAAATCTGGCGGCTGGCCCCAAATTGGTATCAACTTTTGGCCTTTAGTCATATCCAGGCGGGGCAGAGATCGGAGTAAACCCCAGGTGTATGGATGCAGCGGCTTCTTTAAAATCTCGTCAACAGTTCCCATTTCAAAAACCTGGCCGGCATACATAACCATTACCCTGTCGGCCAGTCCGGCTACTACACCAAGATCGTGAGTAATTAAAATAAGGGACATCTGTAATCTGTCTTTGATCTCTTTGATTAGTTCCAGAATCTGCGCTTGTATAGTAACATCCAGCGCAGTAGTCGGTTCATCGGCAATAAGCAGGCGGGGGTCACATGACAGGGCCATGGCGATCATAACCCTTTGCCGAAGTCCGCCGCTTAATTCATGCGGATACTGTCTTAACCTTGTTTCAGGAGCGGGAATACCGACTAAATCGAGAAGCTCCAGGGCGCGTCGGGTTGCTTCGTGTTTGTTCATTCCTGTATGGCGACATAGGGTTTCTGTCAGCTGGGTTTGAACAGATAGTACAGGGTTGAGCGAAGTCATTGGATCCTGAAAGATCATGCTGATTTTTTTACCCCTGATGGAACGCATTTTTCTTTCAGAAATTGAGAGTATTTCTTCATCGTCAAATAATATAGATCCACCCGTAATTTTTCCCGGGGGTTCAGGAATAATGCGCAGGATTGACTGGGCGGTTACGCTCTTGCCACAACCTGATTCACCGACTATAGCCATCACTTCTCCGGTTTGCAGTTCAAAACTTACCCCCCGTACTGCCTCAACTATTCCGGCGTATGTTTTAAACTCTACGTGCAGGTCATTTACTGTAAGCAGCGGACCCATTTATAACGCCCCCTATTTGCGCATCCGCGGATCAAGCGCATCCCGCAGACCGTCGCCGAGAAAGTTAAAAGCAAGAAGGGTAAGGCAAATTGCCAGGGCAGGAAAAAGTAACAGGTGAGGAAAAGATCGCAGTGATGTTAAAGCATCCGAGGACAGCATCCCCCAGCTTGCCCTGGGGGCAGAAACACCAAGTCCGATGAAGCTCAAAAAGGCTTCTGTGAAAATTGCCTCGGGAATGGACAGGGTTGCAGTTACAATGATTGGCCCCATAGCATTCGGAATCAGATGACGGAAAAGAATTTTCCACCGGGGAGCGCCGATTGTCTGGGCTGCAAGGGCAAATTCCTGCTCTTTCAGGGTCAGAATCTGACCGCGGACAATTCTGGCCATGGGCAGCCAAAAAACCAAACCCAGGGCAAGAAATATACTGTACAGGCCTGCGCCACCACCTGTTGCAGGGAAAAGCTCTCTGAATAAAACCATCAGCATAATTACCCATAGTAAAAAGGGAATGCTGTAAAGTATATCGACAATTCGCATCATAAGGTTATCTGCCCGCCCGCCCAGGTAACCCGATATGCCTCCGTAAAACACACCAAAGAAAAAAGTAGTTATCGCCGCCACAAAACCGACTGCAAGAGAGATACGGGCCCCGTGCATTACCCTGACCAGCTGATCCCTGCCCAGCGAGTCAGTGCCGAAAAGATGCTCACTGTTTGGCCCCTGGTTTCTGCGGTCAAAATCCTGGTCGGAATAAGAATAAGAGGAAAAGTATGGTCCGAACAAGGCAAAGATGATTAATAAAATGATAAAAACCATACTAACCATTGCTACAGGATTTTTCTTAAGGCGTCTCCAGGCATCCTGCCAGTAGGTTATGCTTGGTCTGACAATATCGGTATGAACTGCTTTTTCAGCAAGTGGTATAAAAAGTTCTTTCGGATATTGCATGATTTTCTACTCCTTACCGCCTGTAAGCTTTATTCGGGGATCTACCAGGGTGTAAGCAAAGTCAACGAACATATTTAAGCCAATTAAGAGAATACTGTAAAATATGGTTAAACCGAGAATGACCGTATAATCACGATTGTATATGCTAGTTACAAAGTGTTTACCCAGTCCGGGGATGGCAAATATATTTTCAACAATAAAGCTGCCTGTCAGTATTGCAGCCAATAGTGGTCCTGAGTAAGTTATCACAGGGATAATCGCGTTTTTAACTGCATGGACCCAGATAATCCGCCAGCGAGGCAAGCCTTTGGCTAAAGCTGTTCTCATATAATCCTGGTTTAAGACATCGAGCATACTCGAGCGGGTCAGGCGAGCGATAAAAGCAGTTGGCAGCCCGGCAAGAGCCATGGCCGGCATGATCACATGTTGCGGGGTCCCCCACATTGCCGCAGGCAGCAAGCCCCATTTAAAGGCTAAAAAGTACATTAACAATGTACCCAGAATAAAGCTGGGCACAGATATTCCAATGGTTGAGAAAAACATGGTAACATAATCGGGAATCCTGCCCTGGTATAGCGCGGCAATAATTCCCGCACCGACTCCGGCTATTATTGCAATAGCAAAGGTCATCAAACCCAGCTGCATTGAGACCGGAAATCTTTCGGCAATGATTCCGTTAACAGTCTGGCCGCGGTATTTAAAAGAAGGACCCAGGTCGCCTCTTACGACATGACTCAGATAATCAACGTATTGAATATGGAGTGGTTGATCCAGCTTATAGCGGGCTTCGATATTCGCTTTTATGGCCGGGGGAATCGCTTTTTCAGATTGGAAGGGGCCACCAGGAATGGCATGCATAAAAATAAAGGTTACGGTTATCACAATCAAGATGGCGAAAAGTGCAGAAAAAATACGTCTAATAAGGTAGCCGAGCATAAGCGAAGGCACCTCCAGGGGGAAATAAGAGGTATACCGGTGTTGTTAGCTTCCCGGTATACCTCTTTTAAAATATTTCAGTTTTGCTTATTCTTCAACATAGGCTGTCTTGAAGTCAATACCACCAACAGCTATACTGGCATAACCTTTAACATAACTCTTAACCATAATAGGCTGCGTATAATAGTAAATCGGACAAATTGGCATTTCTTCCATCAGGATATCCTCGAGTTGATGCATCATTTCCATGCGGGTAACCTCGTCATCAAGCATCCTGACTTCTGCGAGGAGACGGTCGTAATCAGCGTTACTGAAACGTGAGTTGTTGTTGCCCCCGTCGGTAAGCCACATATCGAGGAAGGTATAAGGATCAAGATAGTCGCCGATCCAGCCTGCGCGGGCGATCATGAAGTCACCCTCGTCACGGGTGTTAAGGTAAACACCCCATTCCTGGTTGGTCAGGGTTACATTTTCAATACCCAGGTTCTGCTTCCACATTTCCTGGATTGCCTCAGCGATCATCTTATGCATTTCTGAGGTGTTGTAGAGGATTTCTACTGAAGGGAATCCAGCCCCGTCAGGATAGCCTGCTTCAGCAAGAAGCTGCTTAGCTGTTTCCGGATCATAGCTATAATAATCTCCACCGTTTTCACGGAAGTCACTGCCGTCAGCTTCGGGAATTCCCGGAGGAACATAGGCAAAAGCTGGTAGTTGACCGCCCTGGGTTACATTGGTAACCAGTGCTTCCCGGTCAATAGCCAGGGTTAAAGCTTTACGAACGTTGATATCATCCAGGGGAGGTTTTTCAACCTGGAAGATGTAGTAGTAGGTTCCCAGGTAAGGTAAGATGTTCAACTCTCCGGTTTGTTCCAGGCGGGGAATTTCAGGACCCGGCACAGTATGGGTCATATCTATTTCCCCGGTTTCAAACATGGTCAATTCCGTACTCTCATTTTCGACCATGGTAAAGATCAGACGGTCCAGAATAACCGCATCAGCATCATAATAATTGTCATTTGGAATAAACTCCATCTGACCCTGGGCCCAGCTTACAAGATTAAATGGACCGTTTCCGATAATGGTATCGGCGCTTAAATGCCATCCCTCGGGGTCTTCTTCAATTGCCGGTTGGTATAAAGGGTAGTAGGTTTTGAAGGCAACCAGTGACATAAAAAATGGTGTAGGTGCCTCAAGAGTTACCTGAAGTGTTTTATCATCTAATGCTTCAACCATAACATCGTCAACACTGCCTGTTCCCGTGTTATAGGCTTCAGCACCCTTGATGTAATAGAGCATGTAGGCATAATCGGCAGCCAGTTCAGGATCCAACGCGCGCTTCCATGAAAGCTCAAAATCTTCGGCAGTCAGAGGTTCGCCGTTCGACCAAACCAGTCCATCACGCAGGTGGAATGTGTAAACCAGGTCGTCTTCGCTGACATCAACAGATTCGGCCAGTGCAAGTTCGGGCACACTGTTAACATTAAGACGAGCTAAACCTTCATACATTTGCAGCATCATAGTTGCTTCAGGAACGCCGGTAGAAAGATGAGGGTCCATCGTTTCCGGTTCGGTTCCAACGTTAAAAGTCAAAACCATTTCTTCGCCGTTTTCTTCTCCGGGTTCTTCACCGGGAGAATCTCCGTTGTCGCCGGTTTCTGTTCCGCAGCCGTTTAATAAAAGAATTGCGCAGAGCAGGATTGCCAAAATTAAAGAAAACTTCTTCAAATTAAGAACCCCCTTACAAATTAATGAAGATGTAAGACTTGAAGCTGCCATTTGCTTTTCCCCTATCACCTCCGTATTAAGGCAAACCATCAAATGCAGCGTAAAAAGGGTTCTGTCGAGCAACAATCTCATGCTCAGGCAGATATTCAATTTGTTTATATACTACAAACTAATAACTGCTTTGTAAAGGATATTTTTTAATATACTGAAAACAGGCGGATAATTATTTGTTTATACTGTCTGTACTTGAGCGATGGCAGGAGTTTGGCTAAGTTGCAAGAAATTAAAGATTAGGTGAATCTAAGTGAACTAATAAGCACAAAACTTTTCAGGAGTGAATGCAATTATGGAATATACTTGGGTTGTTTTAATTGAAGCTGACAATGATGTCGAGGCGGATATAATTCTTGGTTTTTTGCAGGAAAAGGGAATCCCAGCCAGAAAAGCCGACAGCAGCCCCTACACCGGTGCAATGCGTGTTATAGGAGGCCTGGCGGTAGAGGTGCAGATTCTCGTGCCCGACTCTTTTGAAGAAGAAGCGCGTGACCTTATTGATAATCTCGAAGGAGGTAGTTGAAAATGAAACTGGCGGAGAAAGATGAAAGCAAATCGTAAATGGCTAAAAATATGGCTAAAAATATTATGTAAATGATCGTATTTTTCCGCGAGATAGGCTATAATATAAGGCGGTTAAAAAAATCACAATTGGTACAAAGGGTATTTGCGCCTGGAGGTGACAGATTTGATTGGCGGTAAAATCGGCTTGTGGGAAATTATACTAATTCTTGCAGTAGCCCTGATTATCTTTGGCCCGGCTAAACTGCCTGAACTGGGCCGTTCCATTGGCAACGGGCTCAAGGAATTCAGAAAAGCAACAAGGGAATTAAAAGACAGCGTCAGTCTTGACGACAGTGATATAGATCTCAATGATAAAAAGAGTTAGCTTTGGGATTTATGTTACAATATAGATGAAGTAAACATAAAACATCCGGTAATCACTACTGAGGAGGACATATTATGTTCGGCAAGATAGGTCCGTGGGAAATAATTGCAATACTGGCGGTAGTCCTGCTGATATTCGGCTCCAAAAAACTGCCCGAGTTGGCCAAGGCAATTGGAAAAAGTGTAGTAGAGCTGAAAGAGGGTTTAAAAGGAGTATCTGATTCTGATGAATCAACAACGCCTGATTCTGATTCGAAAAAGTAAGGCTGCTGTTAATTCTGAACCTGGCTCATGAAGCCGGAAAGGGCCCCGAGGCAGCGCTTGGAATGCCGGGAGGTATTCAGCAACTTTGAGTAAAAATAAAGACGGCACAATGCCCGTTCTTGAGCATCTTGCAGAGTTGCGATTGCGCCTGCTCATATCAGCAGGCGCTTTGCTTGTTGCAGCTATTATAAGTTTTGCCAATATCGAGGCGATAAGAAGTATCCTTACTTATCCCCTCGAAGGCTTAATGTTGATTTTCCTGTCCCCCCCCGAAGCTTTTATGGCTAACCTGCGCCTGGCAATCATCAGCGGTTTTGTCGTATCCTCACCAGTAATAGTTTATGAAATAGCTGCATTCATATTTCCGGGTTTAACCCGTGGTGAAAAGATTTTTTTCGTGCTGATTATCTTTGGCATTATAATTTTATTTGCCGGTGGTGTAATTTTTGCATATATAGTCGTTTTCCCTTTCACGTTGAGGTTTTTTCTGCAATTCGCCTCAGCCGAGTTGGAACCGCGGTTTACCATTAGCGAATATATAACTTTTCTTATCTCTTTTCACATTGCTTTTGGCGTTGCATTTCAGCTGCCCCTTTTCACCTGGGCTCTGGGTAAAATAGGTCTCCTCAGTACTGAATTTCTAAGGCGCCATCGTAAAGTGGCTCTGCTGATTATGTTAATTTTGTCGGCTGTTATCACTCCACCGGATATAATTTCACAGGTGGTTATGGTTCTACCGCTAGCCTTGCTTTATGAGGTTGGCATAATTATGGTTTTAATCAGTGAGAGAAAGAGAAGGAAAGAGCTGGCGCAATATTAATAATTATGAGGTGCGATTTGAATAATCCCGAAAAAATAGAAGAACCAGTTGGTGGAGCAATAATACTGGCCGGAGGAGACAGCAAGCGACTCGGACGACCCAAAGCGCTGCTCGATTTTAACGGTAAAAGTCTTATCGCGCACCTGGTTGAGATGCTCAGGGAACTTTTTGATCAAATTACAATAGTTACTGATCGCCCCGAACCGTACAAACGGCTTCCTGTGATCATTACCGGTGATTTGATTAAACAAAAATTGAAAAGTCCACTGCGGGGTATCCATGCAGGGTTAAGTTCATCTGAGTTGCCATTTCAGTTTGTGGCAGCCTGTGATATGCCCTTTCTGAATCCTGATCTGATCGAATATATGGCGCAGTTTGCTCACGATTATGATGCTGTTGTGCCCCGTGCCGGCAGTTATTTTCAACCACTGCATGCTTTTTACAGTCGCAGTTGTATAGAAATAATAGAAAAACAGATCTCTAAAGACCATTTTAAAGTGACTGATTTTTATTCAAACCTGAAAATCCGATTTATTGATTCAGCGGAAATAGCGCGTTTCGATCCTGAAGAACTTTCATTCTTTAACATCAATACCTGGACAGATTACGAGCAGGCTTTGGCTATTATGGCGAAAAGATTGAAAACCGGTTAAAAATGGAGGAGATATTATGTTAATTATACCAGACTACATAGGGCCAATGGCCTTTGGCCTGAAAATGGGCGTGATATTGCCCGGCAT
>JAHYJM010000092.1 GCA_019428945.1 Bacillota bacterium
TTTTAACCGACAGGGAGAGCGAGCAATACTAAATTGAACAGGCGCCGCCCCTTCTTCGGAAGGGGTGTTTTTATATAGGCACATGGCAAAAAGGCTGCCGCAGTTTAGGATCCCTTTAATAATGAGTTGTTAGGGAACCCTTAATGCTACAGCGAAAAATTAAGATATGAGTGGTGCCATGGGGACGGTTCGAGTGTCCCGAAGCGCAGCGTAAGCCCATAGGGGACATTCCTCCGCAGGAGGTGTGTCGCCGCACCTTTAAAAAGATACGATCGAACTGTCCCTGTGGCTTAGCGGGCTCTGGTTCATAAAACAAGTTCGCTGCACTATTAAATATTAAATAGATTTAATGTTTGCCCTGATCAGTTGATCAAGAATTAGTAACAAGATGTTAATCAAAAGTCGAGTTTCAGACAGCTACCGGTTGAAAGCCAGGAGTCGGTTGAGATAAAAAAGTACTTCTACTTGGACTGGTTACACCCCTCTCCCCTGGCGGGAGAGGGGTGGGGTGAGGGGGATAATTTCCTACTAATACGAGGAGGCTTATCATGTATATTGAGCTAACTGTAAAAACAACCAGCCGGGAGCAGCTCGTCAACATAACGGAGCAGATTAACGCCCTACTGGCCGCGGCCGGGGTGAAAGAAGGTTGCTGCACCATCTTCGTTTCGCACACAACCGCAGCGATCACAGTTAACGAAGATGCAGACCCTGACGTAGCAAGCGATTTGCTTGGCTTTTTACAGAAGATGGTGCCACTTAAAGGCGGTTACAGCCACCGCGAGGGAAATAGTGATGCCCACATTAAAGCATCGCTGCTGGGCTGCTCACTGCACCTGATTGTAAGAGAGGGAAGCCTCGATCTCGGCACCTGGCAGGGTGTTTTCCTGGCCGAATTTGACGGTCCCCGCACCCGGCTGGTTAAAATCTGGGTCGATTAACAACACTTGCCTTTAGAATAACATCACTTCACTTTTTATTATAAGATATGAAGCTAATTTGAAGCAATTGACATACGTATGATTTATGCGTATAATTTAATAGTGAAGGCAGGAAGACAATGACGTTTAAAGATATTGTTAAGATGTTGCAGAATGATGGATGGTTCGAGATTGAGACAAGGACAAAAGGGTCACATGTTCAATTTAAACATCCAAAGAAAAAGGGTAAGGTAACAGTGCCGAAACATAAAGGTGATATTGCGCCAGGCACTTTAAACAGTATTCTAAAACAGTCTGGATTAAAATAAGTATAAGCGGTTTAAAGAAGGAGGTTTGTCTCATGAGGAAGTTAACCTATTTTGCGGTTTTTGAGCCAACGGATAAGGGGTTTAGTGTATATTTCCCAGATCTACCGGGATGTGCGACTTTTGGGCAAAATTATCAAGAAGCGCTACTGGAAGCTAAGGATGCTTTGAGCTTACATATATATGGTATGGAAAAAGATGGTGATCTGATTCCCGAACCATCACAAAATCCAACCCTGGATCCTGAAACTAACACAGGTTACATTGTAACTCCTATAACTATATTTCCTGATCTTATACGTAATGAACTGGATAACCGGGCGGTGAAAACAAACCTGACTATACCGTCTTGGCTAAAAGAGCTTGCTGAAGCCAGAGGAGTTAATTATTCCAAGCTCTTGCAGGCGGCTCTGATGGAATACCTCGGTATTAACCAACCACCGCAGGGTAGGAATTTATGTTGAGGTTAAGATGTGAATTTTATTAACAGGAGGTAATAAATTGCGATTTGGCGTACATATGCCCCAGAGCGGGGGTTTTGCTAAGAATTTGGAACGGGTTGTGGGAATTGGCTGTAATACAATTCAAATCTTCCCCGGTAATCCCACCGGCTGGAGGATGGGCAAACTGGATCAAAAAGAAATTGTAAAACGGGTTGTTTTACTTGAAGAAATGAATGTTAAACCACTGGTGGTGCACAGCGCTTACCTGATCAACCTGGCCACCAATAATGAAGAGTTCCTTGTAAAATCAAAAAATCTGCTTGATGAAACGATGGAACGGGCGGCATTACATCAAGCGCCTTTTGTTATTTTGCATACCGGTAACCATGGCGGTGCAGGAGTGGAAAAAGGGCTGGCCCAGATTATAGGTAGTATAGAAGAGGGTTTAGCTGTGTGGCCCGAATCGGTTAAGCTGCTGCTTGAAAACACGGCCGGCAGCGGCACTGCCCTGGGGGCGAATTACAGTGAGCTTGGTGAAGTTCTTAAAGCATTCCCGAAAGGCAAACTTGGCGTTTGCATTGATACAGCGCACAGTTGGGCCGGCGGTTACGATTTTGGGAGCAATGAAGGGGTGAAGAAAGCTTTAGACGAACTGGATAGTTTTGTCGGTCTCGACCAGCTTCACGTCATCCATGTTAACGACACCAAGGTAAAGTGCGGAGCCAGGGTAGACCGTCACGCCCACATCGGCGAAGGCAATATTGGCCTGGAAGGTTTCAGCGCCCTGTTAAACTACGGCTGGCCGGAAGACTTCCCTTTTATTTTGGAAACCCCGGAAAACGGTACCGAGTGGGATAAAACCAATTTGGATAAGCTGAAAAGCCTGGTTGATGGGAAGAGGTAGTATCGCTTGTTGCTTGCACGAAGATAATTTTGATGGTATCTTTTGATTAGCAAGTAAGATGGGGGAGAGATGATATGGAGAAAAGTAAAAGAATCCTGGCTGAAGCCTTAGAGCTTACTCCCATTGAAAGAGCTGAACTTGTAGAAGAGTTGCTCGCAAGCTTTTCTTATTCGGGACGAAATAGTAATGACGCTGTTTGGGCTAAAGAGGTCGAAGAGAGAATTGATGCATATGATGCAGGTGAATTAACATCTTCGCCTGCTGATGAGGTTTTCCAAAGGATAAACAGGAATAGCAAACAGCGATGAGAGCTGAGATTTTAAATATTGCAGAATCTGAACTGCAAGAAACAATAGATTACTATAACAGGCAGAGTGAAGGATTAGGCTTTGAGTTTGCCCTAGAAGTTAAGGATACTATCTCGCGAATTGTTTTATATCCCCAGGCATGGACTCCACTGTCGAATCGCACCAGAAGATGCCGCACAAAAAGGTTTCCTTACGCACTTGTTTACCAGGTTCGTAAGGATTTTGTTTTAATAGTGGCAGTGATGCATTTGCGAAAAGACCCTGAATACTGGAAAACACGAGTAAGCAGACTTTAATCTGGTTAAGGTAAGGTTTAGAGTCGATTTTCTAATATATTGCAGACTTGTATAATAGGGCATTCCGTTAGCATCCTCTAAACAAGAAGTCATAGATAATACTGACTATAAAAGGTAACCGCTTTCCCCTTTAACTTGAGAGAAGAGCAATGGAGGTGTGGGTTTTGGCAAAGAAACAGATGACACTTTTCTGCTGTAGCAGTTGCGGTTATGAAACCCAGAAGTGGCTGGGGCGTTGTCCCGGCTGTAACGAATGGAATACGATGGCTGAATTTAAGCCCGCCCCGGTTAGCAAACGAAAATCGCTGATGGGTTTGGAAACCAAAACTGAAGCGGTAAATCTTAAAACTGTTCCTGCTGTTGACGAAGAGCGCATGATTAGCGGTATTGGCGAATTCGACCGGGTCTTGGGCGGGGGAACGGTTTCAGGGTCTGTGGTTTTACTGGGCGGTGACCCGGGTATCGGCAAATCAACCCTTCTTCTGCAGGCTGCGGCTTGTTTGGCGGCAGAAAAGAAGGTATTCTATGCCAGCGGAGAGGAATCACTGCGTCAGCTTAAGATGCGCGCAGAAAGAGTTGGTATTACAGAAGATTTTATTACGGCAGCGGTTACTGAACTGGAAGCCCTGCTTGAATTAACAGCCCAGACCAAACCCGATATTTTGGTGGTCGACTCGGTTCAGTCAATTTACAGGGCTGAACTTGATGGTGTTCCGGGTAGTGTAAGCCAGGTGCGCGAGGTGACCGGCGAATTAGTGCGTATGGCCAAGGAGCATAATATCGCCGTTTTCCTGGTTGGCCATGTAACCAAGGAAGGAGTTATGGCCGGACCGCGCCTGCTTGAACATATGGTTGATACGGTACTCTATCTTGAAGGTGATCGCTATCACAGCTTCCGTATTTTACGCGGGGTGAAAAACCGCTTTGGCTCAACCAATGAAATCGGTGTCTTTATGATGGAATCTGAAGGTATGGTTGAGGTGGCCAATCCCTCTCACCTGTTTATCAGCCACCACCGCGAGCAGTCACCCGGGGCAGTAATTACTGCCAGCATGGAGGGAACAAGACCGCTGCTGGTGGAGATACAGTCGCTAGTTGCCCCGACAAGTTATCCCACCCCGAGACGTACCACCGCGGGGATAGATTCCAACCGGGTTGCCCTGGTAATGGCCGTGCTTGAAAAGCATGCCGGCACTTCTTTTTTTGGTCTTGATACATTTGTTAATGTTGTTGGCGGAGTCCGTCTTTATGAGACGGCTGCCGACCTGGCCCTGGCTTTCAGCCTTACTTCCAGCCTGCGCGGGATATGCCTGAACAGTGATACGGTCGCAGTCGGAGAGGTCGGTTTAACGGGTGAGATTCGCCCGGTCAGTCGGATTAGCCAGCGTATCAACGAAGCGGTGAAACTCGGGTTTAAAAGATTTGTTTTGCCCCAGGCCAACCTCGACGAACTTAAGAAAGAGGCGGCAAAATACAAGAGTATGCAGCTGGTCGGTGTAGACAATATAAAGGAAGCAATCGGAGTTGCCCTGCTGCAGCAGACTAAATAACTCAAATTTGTGTCTGACACTAAGTTGAGTTATTTATTGTAAAAGATAGAAAGAGGCCGGTTTTTATAAAACCGGCCTTAAACGTGTTTCATCATGTCAGCTGAAACGCTTTATATGCTTTTAATTATAGCGCGCGGCGGTAGATCTGCTCGTATGCTTCTACAGTCAGATCGCGCGGGTTGCCGATGGTTTGGGGGTCATTAAAGGCTTCCTGGGCCAGACGGGGGATATCCGATTCTTTAATGCCAAGTGCGCTCAGCTTGGGAATACCGATATCTTCAGCAAGTTCGCGGGTTGCTTCAACTGCGGCAAATGCGGCTTCGCGTTCGGTCATACCGAAGGTATCTACACCCAAAGCAAGAGCCATGCGGGCATATTTAGCCGGCTCACCCATCCAGTTATATTCCATTACAGGTACAAGGGTAGAACCTACTGCAATACCGTGATGCACGGGGAAGATACCGCCCATGGTCTGGGTCATTGCATGAACTGCGCCTGCACTTTCAGCCCCGTAAGAGAGGCCTGCCAGCATGGCGCTCATCGCCATGTAATAACGAGCTTCGATATCCTGGCCGTAGGCAACGGCGCGGCGCAGGTATTTACCTGCATATTCAATTGCCATTAGCGCTACTGCATCAGTGGCCGGTTGCGCATAGGCACAGGTGTAGCATTCAACTGCGTGGCAGAGAGCGTCCATACCGGTGCCGGCAGTTACTTCTGCGGGAAGTGACAGGTGCAGCAGTGGGTCTACAAGGGCAAGGTGTGCAGCGATCAGCGGGCCGCCAACATTGAATTTGTATTGACGGGCCGGGTCGGTGATAACCGCCCAGAGGGTTACTTCACTGCCCGTGCCGGCGGTAGTTGGGATACAGGTCAGCGGGGGAATACGCTTGCTAAGCTCCTTTTTGCCTTCAGCGCATTCATACTCAAGCACAGGTTCGCCGTGGGCAATTTCAACACCGATTGCCTTGGCGCAGTCCATCGAAGAGCCTCCACCCAGGGCAACCAGTCCGTCGCAGTCGTTTTTCTGGTAAAGTTCGGTTCCGGCAGCTACCGTGGCCAGAGGTGGGTTAAAAACAACCTGGTCGTAAAGCACGTAGCTAACAGCAGCATCCTTAAGCGGTTTTAAAACCATATCGAGCAGGCCGGCCTTGACTACACCCTGGTCGGTGACAATCAGGGGTTTTTTTACTCCCAGGGTGGCAAGCTCACCGGGCAGGTGGTTAACCGCGCCGAGAGCATGCTTCATTACTGTTGGAACCTCAAAATAGTGCAGTTTGTTTAAGTCTTTCACTGAGGATTTCCTCCTTATGTTATATATGCTCCGCAACTGTGCGGAGGGTTAACGCTAAAGAATTTTTAAATCAAACCCCTTCACTGCCTGCTTGCCTCAGGGCTGGCAGGGTCTCTGTGGGGTTGTGGCTGTTAAACTATAGGTCTTTCCACCAGGGTAGGCATGTTATCCAGGCTAAGTTCTTTCAATTTCGCCTCTGTCGGTTTGCCCTCTTTATCCCAGCCGCGGACACCATAATATTCATCAAGCAGATGGTCGAGATCATCAAGCGAGATGCGGGCGCCTGCATAAGGTCCTTCAGGCAGGGGCTCCTCTGTAAAGCGTCTGGGAAGGGTATCGTCGGCACGGGTGAACCCTTCACGCAGGTTAAAGAGCCTGATCTGGTTCCAGACCCGTTCGCCAAGCTTTATAAGCTTTTCAACATCGTATTCTTCACCGACAGCAGCAGCCAGCATTGCGGCATAGGTTTCTTTTGTAATGCCGTAAGTGGCGAAATCGCATTTAACAAAGGTATCGACAGCTGCCAGGTAGTTCTGCAGGTGGGCAACAATTTCTCCTTTGCCTTTCAGGCCGAGACGATCAACCGGTTCGCCGTTCCATTCGCCTCCGCATTCATAGAGGATGGGAAATGCGCGCTGGTGGCATCCGCCGCGATCGGCGGTGGCCAGGGCAAGGCCCATTCCCGGCACGCTGCGCGGTCCCCAGGCCGGGCTTTCCAACCCCTTTACATGAACAGCAAAATCGGCTGCATTGTCGCCGAGTGCTTTTGCTGCTTCCTGTACCCCGCGGGCCAGAATATCGCCGATACCTTTTCGTGAGGCAATGGCATCGAGCAGGAAATCAGCTGATGCAACATCTCCAAATTTAAGTTCAAGACCGCCAGTATCGTCAGAGGTGATTAAACCTTTCTGATAGGCTTCAATTGCAAAGCCGGCCACCCCGCCGGCAGACATCCCGTCAAGACCGAGGGAATCACACTTTTTGACAAGATAGGCTACTTCGCGGATATTGCTTAAACCTAAGTTGCTGCCAATCATTGAAGCGGTTTCATATTCAACAACATCAGAAATTAGGCCCCTGTGACGGCCGGTGCCTATTTTCCCAACTTTACCACAGGCAATTGGGCATCCGGCACAGGCTACATTACGGAACCAGAAATGCTTACGCTGGGCTTCGGTATTAAGACCGGCTGCTCCCTCAAAAATGCCGTTGTAGTAATTGTTGGTTGGCAGCAGCTGTTCGTCATTGGCGAAATCAATCGAAGCGGGGGTACCGTCAGTGGTGAAACCGGCTATTGTTTCATCTTCGGCAAGTTCCTTGTAGGCCTGGTCAACAGCAGCGCTAAATGCCTGCGCATCGGCCGGTTTAACTGATTTTTTGCCGTGCAGGACAAGAGCTTTCAAATTTTTTGATCCCATTACTGCCCCGGTGCCTGCACGTCCGGCATGCCGGTTATATTCGCAGTTGATCAGGGCAAAGGATACTTTATTTTCACCGGCGGGACCGATAATGGCTGTTTTTACAGTGTCATCGCCAATTTCATCCCTGATCACATCAACTGCCGCAAAGGTGTCCAACCCCCAGATACCCTCAGCCGAGCGTATTTCAACTTTACCATTGTTGATCCAGATGTAACTGGGTTC
>JAHYJM010000093.1 GCA_019428945.1 Bacillota bacterium
TGAGAGGTTAGCATCCGGGGTTTCAATCAGCAGGTGATAATGATTGTCCATTAGACAATAGGCGTGACAGTGCCAGTTGCACTTTTTAACAACTTCACTCAGTAGATTTAGAAAGGCCTTACGGTCCTGATCGTTTACATGAATATTATTCCTTGCGTTACCACGAGAGGTAACATGGTAAACTGCTCCTGGATATTCAATCCGTAGTGGTCTGGCCATGCTGGAATTCTATCATTTCAAATCTTATATTTCAAGACCTGACCCCATTTTGTTTTTGCCTCTGACCCTATTTTGTTCTATTTTGTTCCTGGCCTGGCCCCCTCACCTGCCTCCTGGCGCATATACCTGGGTGTTAGTGGATCACATTTTTCTTGACGATCGCACCTGGCAACTTAACTTACAGTTCTTTCGTCTGCCAAACCCACAAGGAAGCATCATCAGCCGTTTTCAGGTAGTGAACTTCACCGTCAGCGGCTCCCAGTAATAAAAGTCGTTCTTCATCTTCTACCAGGGTTATCAACCCGGTTTCGAGGGAGTACAGTTTGATAGCATGGTGGTCTTCGCGACCACTGTAACGATCTTCTTCCCGTTTCCAACCGCTGGCACTAAATATTACCGTGTCATCAGAGATCCACTCAGACTGGTAGATTGAATAATCATCCAAGAAATAGCTCTGCTCTTTCGTTTCTAAGTCAAGGATTGAAGCCCTCGCATCTGTTCCAGCTGCGTTCCTTTCTACCCCTAAAACAAAGTTGTGATCGGGAGAAATGCTATATGCCGTATATATCTTGCGCTCTTGATATAAAGAGTATTCCCACTCCCGCTCCCCGGTTTCCAGGTTAATATGAGCCAATCCATAATGATGACCACCACCCGTACTGATAGCG
Source organism: Bacillota bacterium (assembly GCA_019428945.1). Lineage (GTDB taxonomy): Bacteria > Bacillota > Dethiobacteria > DTU022 > DTU022 > JAABTH01. The sequence goes on from JAHYJM010000093.1 coordinate 888, forward strand.
CCTAAGACAACTTTCAGGCTTCGCTGATCCAACCAGTAAAAAGGATAATCTCCTTTCGAACCGTCAGTCACCTGGCGGATATCTTGATCATCAAGGTCCCAGATCCATAAGTTCTCTTCTCCTGTTGATTCATACCGGGTAAAAGCTATTTGCCGCCCTTCGGGATCAGCAAGGGGCCTTCTCAAGAAGCTTCGGTCATCCCAATCCTCTGCCAGAAGGATTCGCCCATCCAGATCGATTAATTTTACAGAACTATATTCTTCCCTGTGAATATCTAAAGCCAGGGCTTCGCCCTGGAAAGCCCAATCCAAAAAGCTCACCCGGGCATCAAGCCCTTCCAGTGAGATAACATTAGTATCGTATTCGGATTGGTCGAGTGTTTTAATTTTTTTCTTTTCTCCCTCTAAATCAACCAGGTAAATATGGAGATCATGGTCTGATTCAACAAATATAATAAATGCATCTCCCCGGGGATGCCAGGCAGAGTATTTTAAGCTGTATGCCTGATCAATATCATAGGACTTAAACAATGCTTTTTCAGGATATTCATATAGCACCAATTGCCCTTTAAGTGTTCCAAGAAGATAGTTTTGATCAGGCGAAACCAGCGGCAGCTCTGTACTATAGCGAGGCCCCTCTTTGCTGATAAAGACTTGATCTGATAAGTCTTCTATGCTAACGTCTGGCTCTTCTTCATCTTCAACAGGCACCTCCGCAGGCGGATCTTCTTCAACGGGCTCCTGTGCTGCGCAGCCGATGATTAAAAACATCAATAGCACTCCCATAATCAATAAAAACCTTTTCGCCGGCAAATTCAATCTAAACATTTTGAGTTCACCTGCCCCCTAAAAAATAACCGCCAAGATACAGCGGCAGATTGTATTAAGACCGTAACATTTTGCATTACTCTAAGCAAATGGAAAAAGTTGCTTATTATTGAAATGTTTATTGCAGGAATTCATAATAATTATCCCTGGTTATTATTGAAATCGTAGCCGGTTCGTAGTTGGCTTTGAAGCTTTCAGCAGTAGCTTTTTTAATTTTTGCCCTTCCCCATTTGAGCTCATAAGCGCTAAATCTGCCATCGTATTCTTCTATATAATCAATTTCTTTGCCATCATGGGTGCGCCAGAACCAGAGATTCCTCTTTTTGGGCTGCAGCTGCAAGTGCTTTAACCTTTCTGCAATCATAAAGTTCTCAAAAAGTGCTCCCCTGTCTTCCCGCAAATCTATCGGTTGAAATGCTAAAATAATACTATTTCTTATCCCTGTATCATAAAAAAAGATCTTTTCCTTGCGCGCTATTTCATTACGTCTATTGCGGGATAAGGGTTTTAGCCTAAAGATAACGAATGCTTTTTCCAGCAGGTCGATATACCGTTCTATTGTTTCCCTGCTGGTATTTAATTTTGAGGCAATTTCATTTCGAGATACTTCACTTCCAAGCTGGAGTGCGATAAGCTGTAAAATATTTGTCAGTAACCCTGGTTTTTTTAGATTCTCAAATTCCATAATATCCTTATAGAGGTATTTCGATGATAAGTTAGTAATTAACATTTCGGCGTCAGTTTCACTCTTATCAACTATTTCCGGGTATAAGCCATAGCGCATAAAGAATGGCAGAAGTGTATCTATTTCGTGTGTTTTGTATAGTTGGCCAAGTTCATTTAATGAAAAAGGAAGCAGCAAAAATTCAATACCCCTGCCGGTAAGCGGTTCGTTAATATCAGATCTAAGTTTAAAGCTGCTGGACCCTGTGGCAATAACCTGTGTATCTGGCATAGTATCATGAATTATTTTCAAGGTTAAACCGATATTTCTTATACGCTGGGCTTCATCAATTACAATCAGTTTAGCTTTATCAATTATTCTTTCTAAAAGTAGCGGTTCCGGGTTTTCAAATCGTTGGGCAATGGAAGAAATATCGCAGTTAAAGTAGTTGTTTTCTGAACCGTGGGTTTTTAATATTCTTTTGGCCAGTGTGGTTTTACCCACCTGACGTGGCCCAAATATTGTTATAATTTTTCCTTTAAACAGCCAGGATTCAATTATAGGTTCCAGATCTCTTTTGATTTCTATCATTTTCAACATCCTTTTATGTTGGCCCTATTTGTTAATCCATAAACTATACAACATTATTATACCAAATATTGCAGGTTAAGTCGCATTAATATATTAAAAAACGCAGGTTAGGCTATGAATATATTGGCGGTTGATGACTCTTGGCAAAACATGGCTTATCCCACTCCCACTTTTCTTTCTGGCTTATCTCGTCATTTTATCGCCTCGTGGAATGAATACCAAGGTCATCTGAAGTTGTCAAACCCCCGTCCCCTTGGCACATTAATCTTCCCTGAAAAATATGGCCAACAGTTTGGTGCCTTTTATTGTACCGTTGAGTATAGATACCATTTAGCTGCCGCATACCATATGAGAGGTTAGCGTCCGGGGTTTTAATCAGCAGGTGATAATGATTGTCCATTAAACAATAGGCGTGACAGTGCCAGTTGCACTTTTTAACAACTTCACTCAGTAGATTTAGAAATGCCTTACGGTCCTGATCATTTTCATAGACATTATTCCTTGCGTTACCACGAGATGTAACATGATAAACTGCTCCTGGATATTCAATCCGTAGTGGTCTGGCCATGCTGGAATTCTATCATTTCAAATCTTATATTTCAAGACCTGACCCTATACGTTGCCACTGAGTTTCTTCTAAAGTTAAGCTGGCAAGACTTTCTGCAGCACCCTAATAAAATTTTTGTGGGTAATATTATCGATCTCATCCCGGCTGAAGCCGCGCTTTGACAGCCCTTTTGCTAAACGGGGCAGGCCGGTTACATCTTCCAAACCTGTTATTACTTCCTGGATACCGTCAAAATCAGCCCCAAAACCTAAGTAATCGACGCCGGCCACATCGGCCACGTGGACAAAGTGATCAAGTAGCTTATCGCTTGTAGCATGATCTGAATCGACAAAATCGGGGCAGCAGCTCATGCCAATTACACCGTCAATATCTCTTAAAGCCCGCAACTGTTCATCAGTTAAATTGCGGGGGTGGTCGCAGATGGACCGGGCGTTAGCATGGGAAACTACCACCGGGACAGTGCTAATTTTTAAGACGTCAAAAAAGCCCTGCAAGTTGATATGAGCGAGATCAATTAGCATACCAAGGCTGTTCATTTCCCGGATGACCTGATTCCCAAAGGTGGTTAACCCAGCCCGGGGGTTATTTTCACCAATGCCGGTAGCCAGCTGATTTTTTTGGTTCCAGGTCAGCCCGAGACTCCTTATACCCAGGCGGAAGAGCATACGCAAAACCGCCAGTTCTCCTTCCAGGGCTTCACCGCCTTCAACGCTTAAAAGGGCAGCTATTTTAGGGCTGTTTAGAGTATTGTTTAAATCAGTAGCTGAATAGATAGTCTGCAGGTCATCGGGACAACGCTGCATAGTCCGGTAGTAGCTGTCGAGTAGGCGCAGGCAGTAGGCCAGCGAACCAACCGGCTTATATTCATCTTTAATGTAAAGGGCAAAGAACTGCAGGATAATACCGCTTTCTTTTAAGCGGGGCAGATCAATATGATGCTGGTTGTTGCAGCCGAGGAAGTCGTAATCGCTGTTTTCCTGGTAGAAGAAACCAGCAGTATCGCAGTGGGCATCAATAATGTTAAATTTATTGCTACAGTTCATTTTTTTCATCCTAAAGATGGCCAGGGGCAGTATCATTCCCGGGCTGCTCATTAACCAGCAGGGTAAATACATCGGGCCGGGCGTAATGACCGCATACATCGAAATCAAAACGAGCCTCGATAACCGCAGCCAGGTCAAGGTCGGCGATCAGGATATCATTCTGGTCCCAGACCGGCCCGGCCAGGTAGTTGCCAAGCGGGTCTATGATGGCGCTGCCTCCCCTGCTCATAATTTCAGGTTGATCGGCAAGCTCTGAATAGCAGGCAAGCTCGGTCGGGTAGGAAGATTTTTTAACAAACTGGTTGGAGGAGAGAACAAAAGCGCGCGATTCCAGGGCGATGTGCTGAATAGTCGACTGCCAGCCGGGGCGGTGATCAGCAGTGGGGGTTAGGTATATTGACGGGTTATGCCTGTAGATTGCGGCACGGGCCAGGGGCATGTAATTTTCCCAGCAGATCAACCCGCTTACAACGCCGTAAGGGGTGTTGATGTAAGACAAAGTGCTGCCGTCACCTTCTGCCCAGATTAAACGCTCGCTGGCAGTTGGTTTTAACTTGCGGTGTTTGGCTAAAAGAGCGCCGTCCGGGCTGAAGTAGAGCAGGCTGCAGTATAGAGAACCAGCCTCTTTTTCAATTACCCCAATGGCCAGGTAAGCCTTGTTTTTTTCAGCGATTCCTTTAAGAATATCAACTTCGGGGCCGGAAATAGAAATTGAGTTTTCGTAGTAGCGGGCCCAATCCTTACGGCCTTCCGGAGTACGGCTGCCAACCACGGCACCGAAAGACAGACCCCTTGGGTAGCAGGGTATAAATGCCTCAGGAAACAGGATTAACTCTGCCCCTTCCCCGGAAGCCCTGCCGGCAAGTTTTTCAACTTTAACCAGTGTCTCTTTTTTATCCATGATCACCGGTGAATCCTGAATAACGGCAACCCGCAGCTTTTTCTTTTTCTGCACCACAGAACGCCTCCTTTCTTATTCTGAGCTTAACCCGATTTGATAGACTTTTAACACTCTTTCAACGTATCCGCTAGCCAAAGAATTATCGCCTTTAGGCAACTGGCGATTAAAGCTATTACCACCCTATTTTTGAACGCATTTACTCCTTGATATATTCTGGATTATAACCATTAATTCATCCACTACTTGTTCTACTGATTGATTATCTATGAAATATTTATTCTCGATTTTTTTAAGAGTCCTTCTTGCATATACAATATCTTCATGTATATCTCTCATATAATAATCTTTATGCTTTTCCTTATATGCATCATCTTTATAAATATTATCATTCTCATCAGAGAAAACCAATCGCTTAAAAATATGTTCTTCTGAATCCTGTAATTCAATTGCAATTACCTTATCCAAATCCAATAGTGAGTTAAAATTTCTTGCATAATAAATTGGGCTTACTGCAATAACTATATTATCCTTATATTCTTCAAGTAAATCCTTTAAAATTTTACCCTTCACTTTGGCTCTTTCAAGCGGATATGGATAATCCTGCATGAATTTTTCTAAGGTTGTTTTAAATCTCTTTTTTATTTCTTCATCCAAATCAAGAAAGGTATAGTTTAACTCTTTGGCAAGCTTTTTGCCCGTTACAGTTTTTCCCACATTAGCTATACCAAAAAGCATTATTATCAAATTAAACGCCTCCAAAAATTATTTCCTCTCTACCGATACTACAATCCAAAATCAACATTTTTTCTTTCTCCATTATAGACTACTTTTCAAACCCATAGTAAGTTCAAAGGAATGCCACCTATATGTCAAGTATCTTTTACATTGAATATCAGAATCTCATTAACGACCTATGACCGGGCTTGATATTTCATTTCTGCATAGCCTGTTTCTTTAGTTCCTGTGGATTTTTTACAACTACATAGCGAAGTACTTTACCCTATCTGCCCTGCGAACTAATTTGTTGTGTTGGTAGGTTTATGAAAGATAGCTATAAATGTCCTAGCTGTTTTTTTCAGCAACTATTTTCTGTAATGTTTCTTGAAAGACACTATAGGGTTGAGCTCCCACGATTTTGTACCTTTCATTAATGATAAAAATAGGAACGCCGCCTGTAGCGCCTTCTCGATGAGCAGTAGTCGCAATTTCCTGTAACTGCTGCTTCAAGTTTACGTCTTGCCAGGCCTGTTCAACTTCCTCCCGGGAAAGGCCTGAAGACTCGGCTAATCCTATCAGGACCTCGGGATCACCAATATCCCTGCCCTCTTCAAAATACGCTTTAAATATCTTTAGATGCAGGGTAGCAAAGGAGCTGGTGTTCTTTGCATATTCACTAAGGATTAAGGCTATTCGGGAATTGGGAAGAAAACCGTCACTTCTGTTAAAATAAACACCATAAGCCTTACCCATTTCATTTAAGCGATGATAGAGTTTGCCACGAATTTCAGGTGGAAACTCGGCACTCACATCGCGTCCTTCAGGCGGGGTCTCTGGGTGAATCTCCAGTCCCTGCCAAATTTCCTGGATATCAAAAACTTCTTTTAGTTTGTCGACAATACCCTTGCCGATATAGCAGAATGGTCAAATATAATCGGAATATATTTTTATAGTAATAATAGTATCCCTCCTTTCTTTTTGTCGCTATAGCATCTGGTGGAATATAGCTACGCATGATACTGCATTACTCCTCATTTTTGGTTAATAGAGTGAAAGTTTTTCTGAATACGAAAATGGAATAATGCAATTTTTGCCCGAGCACTTATAAGCTTCTTTATGGAGCAAGTGAGCAAAGGGTCAGGTCTTGGAGCAAAGGGTCATGAGCAAAGGGTCAGGTCTTGAATTATCACTTTTCTCTTTCTCTTAAAATCTTACTCACTGTTGTATAGTGAATCCCAATCGAGTCAGCAATCTCCTTCAAAGTATATCCATATTCCAGGTGTGCTTTAGAAATC
>JAHYJM010000094.1 GCA_019428945.1 Bacillota bacterium
TCGGAGGCGGCCACCTTAACTGGAACAGTATTGGGCCCGGCACTATTCGCTCGGTACTGCGCGGTCAGCGCCCGGTAATCCGCTCTGACGGGCAATACATCAGGGATTATTTCTATATCGAGGATGGTGCGGCTGCTTACATGTTGCTGGCAGAAAAGATGGCTGAAAAGAGCAGTCTGGCCGGCGAGGCTTTTAACTTCTCGAACGAAATTCAGCTGACAGTCCTCGAGTTGGTTAATAAAATTCTGGCTGTGATGAAGTCGGATCTGGAACCCGATGTCCGCTCTGAAGCGGATCATGAAATAAAACACCAGTATTTAAGTGCTGAAAAGGCCCGCAGGATGCTCGGCTGGTCACCGCTCTTCAGCATTGACGAGGCTCTTAAACGGACTGTAGATTGGTACAGGGGGTTCCTTACCGGTGATCGTTAACATTTTAGTCTGCACCATCGATGCCGGTATAGAGCGGGTTGAAAAAATTCTGCTTGATCCCCGGAGCGATCTGAAATATATCATTTCGCACCAGGTCACAGATGAGCGTTTCAAAAAGATTCCAGAGTCGCTTAAACGCAGTGATATTTTGGTCGGGCAAATTGAGGGCAGGGGCCTTTCCCGCAACAGGAACAATGCTTTCTCAATGGCTGACGGCGATATTGCCATACTCGCTGATGATGATGTTCACTACCGGGAAGAGTATATTAATAATGTTATAAAAACATTTGAAGCGGAGCCCGATCTGGGTGTAGCCTGTTTGAAGATTGCCACTCCCGAAGGTGATCCGGAATTTAAAGATTACACAGACCACCCTTATTTATTAAATGAAGAAAGCAGTCATTATATTTCTACTTTGGAGATATCATACAGAATTAAATTGATCAGAAGCAGGGGTATCGTTTTCGATGAGCGCTTCGGGCTGGGCAGTGAGTTAAACAGTTTTGGTGAAGAAGCTGTTTTTATTCATGATTGTATCCGGGCCGGGATAAAGGTAAAGTATATACCGGAATATGTTGTCGAACATCCGGCGGTAACTACGATTAAGTCACTAGATAAGTATGCCACGCTAAATGTCGTTTTCAAGGGAGCCTATGACGCCCGGCGTTACGGCTGGCTCGCTTTTCCTGCTGCATTTCTGGATTATTTCCGCCTGCGCGGCGACTTAAAAGCTGAAGCTAAGAAACCAAAAGATTACCTTAGAGAGCGCCTGCGCGGAGCATGCTATATTTTTTTTAAGCAAGATAAAGACAGGGCATCTAAAACCTGAGTATTAAATTGATGAAAGGTTGTGTTTAATGAGGCCGCTGGTTAGTGTGCTGCTGCCTGTATATAACGGGGAAACCTATGTACGGGATGCTATCGAGAGTGTTTTGGCCCAGGATTATCCGAATTATGAATTTATCATAGTCGAAAATGCTTCAACTGATCGGACAGCTGAGATCATTGCCGATTATAGTGATGACAGACATATAAAAGTAATACATAACGAAAAAACCCTGCCCCGCCTGGATAATTTCGCCAAAGCATTTGCCGCTGCAGCTGTTTCAAGCAGCTGGTACAAATTTATCGGGGATGATGATCGCCTGCTTCCCGGCTGTCTCAGAGAGATGGTTTTGGCCGGTGAGCAGCATGATAATATAGGCCTGGTATGTTCGCAGTACTACAATGGTGACGAATTGGTGAAAGGGGCGCTGCCGGAAGATGCTACAGTGATCAGGGGTGCGGAAATTCTGCGCAAAATGCTGGTTGATCCAGAGGCGCGCTCAACGATATTTTCACCCACATCGGTTCTGATTTGCCCTGATGTATACCGGGAAATGGGTGGTTTTCGCACCGATCTTCTACATGCCGATGCCGAACTCTTTTACCGAATTTTAAATAAGTACGATCTGGCTTATGTTCACAAGCCGCTAACCTGCATCGGGTATCACAGTTCATCGGGGCAGGCTGAAAGCACTGCAAGCGGGTTTACCTTTACTGAGGCTTACCTGATCCGCTACCATAATTTAAAATTCTATGGTAATGTAAAGCTTAACTGGTTTGAAGTGGAAAAGATTAAGTATAACCTGGTTAATGATTCAGCCGGTTTCATGTTGGGTCGAATGGCAAAGGGGGATTTTAAAACAGCTTTTGGCCACCTTGCTTCAATCCCGCTTTCAGCGCTATCCCATCTGCCGCTAAGCCTGATCTATTTTATTTCTCTGGCGGTGAAGAAACTGATTCGCCGCGAGCCGATCCGCCTGCTGACAAAAGAGCGCTCCGGGCGCGGCAGATAAAGATTCTTTTTAGTGGAGGTTTAGGTGATGTTTACTGGAAAAACCCTACTGGTAACCGGTGGAACAGGCAGTTTTGGCAATGCTGTCCTGGACAGGTTTTTAGATTCTGACATCGGTGAGATACGCATATTCTCGCGCGATGAAAAAAAACAGGATGATATGCGAAAAAAATATTGTAACAACAAGCTTAAATTTTACCTGGGCACTGTGCGGGATCGGAAAAGCGTTCAGAATGCCATGCACGGGGTTGATTATATTTTTCATGCTGCCGCCTTAAAACAGGTGCCTTCCTGCGAATTTTTCCCCATAGAAGCGGTGAACACCAATATATTGGGTACTGAAAATGTACTGACAGCTGCCATTGAAGAAGGGGTTAAGAAAGTTGTCTGCCTTTCGACTGATAAGGCAGCCTACCCGGTAAATGCGATGGGTATTTCCAAGGCGATGATGGAAAAAGTTTTTACAGCCAAATCAAGGACAGTATCAGCAGATAGAACGCTTATATGCGGAGTGCGCTATGGAAATGTAATTTGTTCACGGGGTTCAGTAGTGCCCCTCTTTATTGAACAGGTTAAAAATGGTGAAAATATAACCCTGACCGACCCCGGGATGACCCGTTTTATAATGACGTTGGATGAAGCGATAGATCTGATTCTCTATACTTTTCAACATGCCGAGAGCGGAGATTTAATGGTTCAAAAAGCAGATTCGTGCTACATAGGCGACCTCGCCCAGGCGGTTAAAGAAATCTTTAAAGTTGACAGTAAGATCGATATTATCGGAACCCGTCACGGGGAAAAAGTACATGAAGTACTGCTGACCAGGGAAGAATCGTCGAAGGCTGTAGACCTGGGTAATTTTTTCAGGGTGCCTGCTGACAACAGGGATTTGAACTATGCCATCTATTTTGAGGAAGGATCTGACAAGATTACCACCGCTGTTGAGTATAATTCGAAAAACACCAGGATTCTTTCGGTTGAAGAGATTAAAGAAAAGCTTTTAAGCGTAAAAATGATCCAGAAAGAGCTTGAAGCCTGGAAGGGTCGGTAGCGCCATGAATATTTTGGTTACAGGCGCCAGGGGTTTTATCGGCAGAAATCTGGTTGAAAAGTTGAAAGGAAAAAAAGGAACAGAAATATTAAAGTTTGATCGCGGCAACGATCCGGAAGAGCTTGCTCGATATTGTAGTGAATGCGACTTTTTGTTTCATTTCGCAGCGGTTCACAGGCCTCTTCATGAGTCGGAGTTTGAAAATGTAAACCACATGTTCTTTGCCACTTTACTGGAAAGGCTGCGGGTTCATGATAACCGCTGTCCGGTGCTTTTAACTTCTTCGATTCAGTCAGGCGAGGATACGGCTTACGGAAGAAGTAAAGTTGCTGCAGAAAATGAACTTAAGAAACATGCAGAGATGCTTAATTCCAAGGCAATCATATACAGGCTGACAAATACTTTTGGCCGCTATGCCCGGCCAAACCATCATTCGGTTGTGGCTACTTTCTGTCATAATATTGCCCGTGGTCTGCCGATCGTGATCAGTGATCCCGATCGGGTTATGCATCTTTATTATATTGATGATGTAATAGCATCATTTGTATCACATCTTGATAATGGGGACAGGCCTGAAGCGGACGGTTACTACAGGCTGCCGGAAGAACTCAGATACGATATATCTTTGGTAAAGCTGGCGGATATGCTATATTCATTCAAAGCGTGCCTTGATGAAGGGTTAAAACCTTCAATTAGTGACGAATTTATGGCTAAACTCTACGAAACTTACCTGAGTTACACTTATTAGCATGTGATTTGCTGCAGGGAGCGTGTAATCTATTGTCTACAAATGATGAGCAAGCTTCTGCCGACCCGCCTGTTGAAGAGACTCCGGGTTTTAATTTCAAAAAACTGTTCTCCGATGTAGCTATTTACAGCTCCGGCAACTTGCTGATTAAAGGGCTGTCGCTGATCTCTGCTCCGATTTTTACGCGCATTTTTGATCCCTCCCAGTATGGCGCCTGGAGCTTTATTAATGTCATAGTTACTTTTATGACCGGCATTTTACTGCTGGGTGGCGACAGTGCGTACACCCGCTTTTTTTTCCAGTGTAAAACTGAAGAAGAGAAGCAAACTCTGACGGCAACCTGGTTCACATTCCTGGCTTTATGGAGCATTGTTGCTTTAGCGGTAATACTGCCTTTCAGCGGCACTCTGGCCGACTGGATGCTGGGGGTAGAAGGTTACAGGGCAGCAATGGTCATTGGCCTTGCCTCGAGCCCCCTGGCGATGATGAATTTAATATTGGCCCAGGCGCTGCGTAACCAGTTCAGAGCAAAAGCGTTTGCCCTCTTTAACGTGGCAACGGCTGTTTTAACCATAAGTTTTGCCGTGATCTTTGTGCTTCTTTTCGATCTGGGGGTGGCAGGAGCGCTGCTGGGCGCGGCAGCAGCTTCGCTCGTTATGATTCCCCTGCGGATTTGGTCTATCCGCGATCTTTTGAAGCGTTCTTATTCCTTCGCCTTTATAAAAAGGCTGCTAATCTTCGGCCTGCCCCTGGTGCCGATGAATATTGCCTTCTGGCTCTTCAGCAATGCCGACAGGCTGATGCTGGCCCGCCTCGCCACACTTGATGATGTTGGCCTCTATTCCATTGCCGGTTCAATGGCAGCGGTAATCATGCTGATGCAGAACGCAATCGGGCAATCGTGGCAGCCCCACGGTATAAAAGTTTACGAGGAAAATCAAAGCCTGGCGGCAGATGTATTCAACAAAACCATGATTATTTTACTGGCCCTGTCCGGTTTTGTGATTGTCGGTTTTGTTGCCCTGGCCCAGGAGGTCATTTTCATTCTGGTCCCCCCCGCCTATTACGGGGCATTCACGGTGATACCCTTTCTGGCGGCCGGTTTTATATTTTTCACCAGCGCTCATGTTTCGGTGGTGGCGATAATGGTTAAAAACAAGACAATATATATTATGATTGCCTGCTGGGTGGTGGCTGCCTTAAACATTGGTTTTAACGCGCTTTTAATTCCTCGTTTCGGCATAGCCGGGGCGGGAGCGGCAACGGGCTTAGCGTACATGTTATTTGCCGGCAGCTATGCTTTGATATCACAAAGACTCTGGCCTGTTGCCTATCCGGTCAGGATCATTGCCGCCCTGCTTTTGATACCGCTCGGGGGGGTGACGGTTATAGCGCTGATAGCGCACTACGGCCCCGGAGTAGCTCCCAATCTGGTTATGAAACTGATTGTGCTCGCCTCCTGCGGCCTGCTTCTGGCGATGGTGGCTGGCAGATCTGAAGGTAAAAGTCTTAAAGAACTTTTACAGCTGGGCAAAAAAATGATCAGGTAAGGGAAGACAGGCAAAACAAACAGGAACCCGATCTAAGCGTTTATAGCAGTTTATATCTGTTTACAATAGCTGTTGGCTGTGGTAAGCTGGGCACGGAGGTGGTTATATGGCCAGCGAACAGGATTTAATTACTGCCCATCAATTAGCTGCTGAATTAAATTTATCTGTCGATACGATCTGGCGCTATTCCCGAGAGAAAAAAATACCCCATGTTGAACTGAACGGCAAGCAGTATCGCTACCGTCTGGCTGATGTTTTGAGGGCGCTTTCCGGAACTCAGGTTAATGAAAGCACCACAGAATATAATACGGGGTCAGGACGGAAAATGACCTACGCCGATTACTGTACCCTTCCGGAAGAGCCAGGCTATCGCTATGAAGTGCTGGATGGCGTATTAGTGCGGGATCCTTCCCCGAATGTTCCTCATCAACATGCAATTACAGAATTATATGTTATTCTACGAGAATATTTTATGAAAAAAGATCAGGAAGGCAAAATATTTCTCGCCCCACTTGATGTCACTTTAGATCAACATAACGTTATTCAACCGGATCTATTTTATATTCCGGGATCTGGCAAAAAAATGATCAAGTTTGAAAGAATTGATGGGAAACCTGTCCTGGTCGTGGAAGTTATATCTCCGTCAAGCTGTCGTAAGGATCGTTTCCAAAAAATGAATATCTATCAAAAAAACGAAATTAAACATTATTGGCTGCTGGATCCAGACCAGAAAACACTTGAATGCTTTGAACTGCGGGACGGATTATATTCCATGGTTGTCGGGGGAATGGAGAATGATATTGTAGAACATCCCACTTTTAATGGTTTAAAGATTGATCTGAACCTGCTATGGTGGCGATGATGAAAGTCCTTTTTGCCGAGTCACATAACCTTGATCGCCCCGATCCTGTCGGTTCGCATCACTACATTCAACTCTTCAAAGAGGTGGGGTATGACTGTCTCTGGCTGGGTCCTGCCGTGAGCCCGATGCATATTTTTAAATGGGATGAACTGAACCGCTATCGTTTTAAGGTGTGGCAGTCAGGAGTGCAGGAAGTTGAAGGGATTAAGTGGCTGGTTCCATTTACATTACTCTTTTACTATAACCGGCCTCTGCTGCGATCACTTTTTGCGGGGCGCAGGCAATACCGCTTCTGCCTGCCGCCGCTTGGCAAAACCCTGTCCGAAATTAACTTTAATGATGTTGATCTGCTCTGGTGTGCCGGACCGGCTGCATACAGCCTGCTCGATCTGGTGCCGCACCGTCTGAGCTGTTACCGGCTGGCTGATCGGCTCGATAAGTTTAGCGGCATTCCACCGAATGTGGTTGAACTGCAGCAGGATCTGATCAAGCGGGTCGACTTTGTGCTGGCTACTTCGCGCAACCTCTGGGAGTGGGCAAAAAGCATCCGTCAGGATCATGTCCACTACCTGCCGAACGGAGTAAGCGATCAATTCTTTGAAAAAGGTCGTTTAAAGCCGGATGATTTTCCACAGGACAAGCGGCCGGTAGCTGTTTACGTGGGAACGATTGATACCCGTTTTGATTTGGACACTGTGAGCGAAGCTGTTCTTAAAATGGAAGACTGGCATTTTTTGCTGATTGGAAAGGTGACAGACTTTAAGCTGATGCCCGGCTTGAATAAACTGGCTGAACGCGACAACCTGACCATGCTCGGGCCGAAACCGTATCATCAGCTTCCGGCCTACCTGCAGCACAGCAGCGCCGGTCTGATTCCCTTTCGTTTAAATGAACTTACTGAGGCGGTAAACCCGATCAAGTATTATGAATACCTGGCTAGCGGCCTACCGGTAGTTGCCCCGCCGATGC
>JAHYJM010000095.1 GCA_019428945.1 Bacillota bacterium
TGGGCACCAGGCTCGACTGGACCGTCGGCTACGGACGGCCGCCGCTGCTCAAAATGACTACCAAAACAATCCAGGCTGACATTGAACCTTCTGAAATAGGCCAGAATCGTCCTGTTGATGCAGGTCTTCCGGGCGATATAAAAGCTATCCTGCAAAAACTGGAAGCAGCCCTGCCGCCTGATAAAGTATCAGTTGAGCCAACCTGGCCCGGCACAATCAGAGCGATGCGACAGGCTGCCCTCGAATCGGCCCTGCAGGGAACAGACCCCGCAGCAGAACTAATTCATCCGGTCAGACTCTGCCAGGAGCTGGCTGCCCTGCTGCCTTCCAACAGCTCTCTTGTGGTTGACGGCGGTGACATCGCCGGTTTTGCCGTCTTAACCATGGAAGCGCTGACTCCCTCATCTCTAATCTGGATCGGCGCTTTCGGCCATCTCGGCGTGGGATTACCCTTCGCCATAGCCGGAAAGCTGGCTAACCCGCAAAGGCCGGTGATACTGCTTACCGGTGACGGAGCCATGGGCTTCAGCGCCATGGAACTTGACACCGCGGTCAGGCATAATATTCCGGTTATCTGTGTGATTTCCAATGACAGCGGCTGGGGTCAGATCAGAAGGGTACAAAAACGTGATTTCGGCCGAACCACGGGGGTTGAACTGCAGCCGACCCGCTACGATCAGCTGGCTGCCACCCTTGGCTGCTTTGGGGCAAACGTAGAAAAGCTCTCTGATCTTAAAGGGGCTTTTGAAGATGCGCTGGCCAGCGGAAAACCGGCGGTTATAAATGTGCGGACAGATCCGGATGGCGGTTTTGCCGGTATGGATCTGCCCTGGAAAATCAACTAAACCGGGGAAAGGATAATAAACATGAGCAGACTTGCAGGTAAAATTGCTTTGGTTACCGGGGCCGGAAGGAAAAAAGGTATCGGCGCTGTTTGCGCCCACCGCCTGGCCATAGAGGGGGCATCGGTTATTGTCACCGATATTGCCGGACCCTTTGCTGAATTTCCCAACTACAAGGTCGGGGCGGGAGAAGAACTGGCCGCAGTAGCAGAGGGTATTAAAAAACTTGGCGTTCAGGTCTTACCCCTTTACGCTGATATTGCAGATGAAGGATCTGTGCAGAAAATGGTTACCGAGGCAAAAGAGAAGTTTGGCCGGATAGATATTCTGGTAAACAATGCCGGCGGGTCTCCCGGTCCGGCGCCGCTAACCCAGTTTACCCTGGCCGCCTGGGAAAAAACTATTGCTATAAATTTAACGGGCACCTTTCTCTGCTGCCGCGAAATAGCTCCCCTGATGATTGAAAACGGTGGAGGCAAGATTATCAATATTTCTTCACGGGCAGCAAAGC
The DNA here is from genome assembly GCA_019428945.1 of Bacillota bacterium. Lineage (GTDB taxonomy): Bacteria > Bacillota > Dethiobacteria > DTU022 > DTU022 > JAABTH01. The sequence goes on from JAHYJM010000095.1 coordinate 1,354, forward strand.
GGGGTGCGCTCTGGATGCATGCTTACAGCGCAGCCAAGGCGGGAATCCTGGGACTCACTTATTCAATGGCCCTTGAGTTGGCGCCTTTTAATATATGCGTTAATGCTCTCTGCCCGGGTGATATTGAGAGCGAATTCAAGCAGTGGGGCCTCGAGACGGAAGCCGGCGTAAAGGGCACAACGGTAGAAAAACTGAAAGAAGAAATAGCAACTGCGACTCCCCTGGGACGGCTCGGCAAACCTGAAGATGTGGCGTCAGCCGTGGCTTTCTTCGCCTCACCTGACTCTGATTACCTTACCGGCGAGGTGATGAGCATAACCGGGGGGCATGGACTGGGAAATGCTACGGGTAAACTCAACTACTGATAAGAAGGTTTTTAAAGATGATTGTCTAATATGAATAGTATTGATTGCCAGATAATTACGCAGATTTATTGCCTTAAAAAATTATGGCAGAGGAGAGGATTACATGGATACACCTTTTCCCTTTGAACCGGTTCTGGTTTTTGGCATAATGGGCGTAATGCTGTTGATTGGAATGCTGCTTAGAGCCTCGGTTAAATTCTTTCAGAGCTTTTTAATCCCCAGTTGTTTTATCGGCGGTACCCTGGGACTCATTCTACTGAGTGTGGGAATCATAAATGTATCAACCTCTTTGCTCGAAACTTTTGCCTACCACCTCTTTATTATCTCCTTTATTTCACTTGGCCTGACAACCAATATTAACAGCACCAAGAACCTGGCTGCACAATCTCCTATAAAAGGCGCCCTCTGGATAGGGTTGGTCAGTGGTGTAGTTATGGCCATGCAGGGTATAATCGGAGCGCTTTTTGTATTCCTCTTCAATTCAGCAGGTTATAACCTGAATCCCATCTTCGGGTTTTTATCCCCACTCGGCTTTACCCAGGGCCCGGGACAGGCGCTGTCGGTGGGTAAGGTATGGGAAGAATTTGGGTTTGAGAATGCTGCTACCCTGGGTCTTTCATTTGCAGTTTTAGGCTTTGCTTTTGCATTTTTTGTCGGAGTTCCCCTGGTTAACTGGGGCATCCGAAAAGGCTTTTCATCTCAGACGCCGAAAAGCCTTTCCCTGGATTTTTTAAAAGGGACCATGCAGAAAGAGAGCAAAAAAGAAATGGCCGGTGAACTGACAACCCATTCGGGCAATATTGATACCCTGGCTTTTCACGCTGCCCTGGTTGGGCTGGTCTACATTCTCACCTACCTGCTGATACTGGCTATCGGAAAAATCACCTCTGAAGATGTGGCAAAAAGCCTCTGGGCCTTTTTCTTCTTTTTCGGGATCGTTGTTGCCCTTTTAATCAAATTTTTCATCAACAAGGTTGGGCTTGGTCACCTGCTCGATCCCGGAGTGCAGCGCCGAATTACCGGATGGTCTGTTGACTTCTTAATAATTTCAACGATCATGGCTATCCAGGTTGTAATCGTCTGGGAATATATTATCCCCATCTTCGTGATTGGTATGGTCACCGGTATTCTAACGACCATCGTTGTCTTCTATCTCGGTAGAAGAACCTGGTCCTACAGTTTGGAAAGAACTGTGGGAGTCTATGGCATTACCACCGGAACCGCATCTGTCGGTTTACTTCTGCTGAGGATTGCCGACCCTGAATTTGAAACGCCTGTCGGCCTGGAACTTGGCATTCAGGCACTCTTTGCCTCACCTTTTGTTTTAGGCTACATGCTTCTAATGCATGCACCGCTCTGGTGGAACTGGAGCGTTGAATCTGTTGTATTCATCTATGCCGGGGCGATGCTCTTTTCTTTTATCCTGTTAAAGGTATTTAAATTTATCGGCCCCCGCAAGTTTTAATTTACATTGTTAAAGGCGGTTTCGAATTGAAAGCAGTTATTATTGATGGTCCCGGCAGTTTAAGAATAGTGGATAAACCCCTGCCGGTACCAGGCAGGGGAGAAGCCCTGGTAAAAATAAAGTACTGCGGCATCTGTGGTTCCGATCTTCATGCCTTTGAAACCGGTTTTCTGCCACCGGATTTAACCATTGGCCATGAGTTTTCCGGGATTGTTGAATCAGTCGGCACAGGTTGCCCCGGCTGGGAAGAGGGGGTATTTGTCACCGGCAATAACATTATCGGCTGCGGTAAATGCAGCTTCTGCCAAAAAGGTCTGGAAAACCTCTGCCTTGATATGCGCAGGCTTGGCATAACAGACCATGGCGCTATGGCTGAATATGCCCTGGTACCGGTGAAAGCTTTAGTTAAATTGCCACAAAGCGCTTCCCTCACAGAAGCTGCTCTTTCCGAACCGCTAAGTGTCGGCCTTCATGCAGTAAATAAAGTTAACATTACTGCCGATGACAGCATCTTGATAATTGGAGCAGGTACGATTGGTCTTGTTATTCTCGCCCTGCTTCAACTCCGTGCGGCCAAAGCTATAACTGTTGTAGAGCCTGACCCTGACCGCAGGGCAATTGCAAAGTCTATGGGAGCTTTAAAAGTTATTGATCCCTTTACAGGGAGCATGGACAGTGAAATAAGCAGGTTGACCGGCAATCGGGGGATGAATGTAATATTTGAGTGCGCCGGGTTACCTGAAACAATTCAGGAAGCTTGCAGCCAGGCAGCAGCTGATGCTACCATCATGGTCCTAAGTATCTGTCACCAACCCGTCGAATTAAACTTTTTAAGTCTCGTCACCCGGGAAATTAAGATAAAAACCGCCTTCGGTAAAACATCAGCAGAGTTCAGAGAGGCTGCAAATCTGATCTCCTCGGGGATGATTGATCTCTCTCCCCTGGTAACAGGGCTGATACCTTTAGATAAAGTTCTTCAAACTTTCCGAAAGCATTCCGGCGGAATGATAAAAACACTGGTTCTTTTCTAAAACACTCTAAAAGTTTAGTAATACGCGTATTTCCTGGCTGTTTCATAAATAGCGAGGATTTTTTCAGGTGGCACCTCTTCCTGTATATCATGGATGGGGCAGAAGATATAGCCACCACCAGGTTTAAAAATATCAATCAGCTCACGAACTTCGGCAGCTACAGCGGCCGGAGATTCCCTGACCAGGGTGGTCTGGGTGCGCACTCCCCCACCCCAGAATGTGATCTGGCGGCCGAATTCTTTTTTCAGCCAGATCGGATCCATCCCGGCAGCATTAATCTGAACAGGGTTCAAAGCATCAATACCTGCCTCTATGAAATCGGGAATATAGGGAGCGATACTGCCGCAGGAATGAAGCAGAATTTTTATACCCGGGGCGAAATCTTTAACTGCCCGGCATACCCGAACCAGGTAAGGCTTAAATAGCTCACGAAACATTTGTGGTGACATCTGCGGTGCATTCTGGAAGCCATAATCATCGCCCATCAGAATAATATCAAGATAAGGGGCAAGAACGGCGAGATATTTATTCAGCCTTTCAATACAGGTAGAAGCAAGAAATTCAAGCCAGCAATGAATAAGTTCAGGATCGGCAGCCATAAAGGTGAAGAACTTTTCATAACCGAAGAGTTCCTGGCCAACCTGGTAAAGAGAAAAAAATAAGGGCCCGCCTGTTGCAACCAGGGCAAAGTCGGTTCCAGTCCGCAGCTTTTGAGCGTTCAGCTTAAGCACCTGCAGCTCTTCATCACTGATGGAGAAAGCGCCGCTTTCCCTGAGAAATGGAAGCAGGTTTTCCAGCTGGGCCAGATTTTCAATCGTGCCAAGCGGACGGCTGACCAGGTTAAAATGGTGTCCCCGGGCAGGCATTTTCAGCCGGGCCAGGCCGCCCAGAAGACTCATCTCCTGCGAGCCGTCATCATCAATAACCGGTTTAAAGCCACCGGGAACAAGACACTGCGACCCATCTTTCAGATCCCAAATTTGCCAGTTTTCAGCGGGCACACCAAAATTCAAATGCCTGGGTAAAGGAAGCAGGTCACCGCCCATCATTCTGATCACATCCATCCCCTCCTCCAGATCAGGAGAAGCGAGCATGGGGATGGGGTCGCGCATGTATGTAAGGGTGTCAATTCCAATATGTTTTTTGAGACGATTATAGGCAAGAACGTTAATGCCACTATTGTGTGTAGCAGAAAAATCGATCGGCACACGATCAGGTTCCTGATGATTCAAAGCAGCTAAAACTCTTTCCCGCGGGTTTATTACTTCCGGCATTTGTAATAGAACCTCCACTCCCGGCTTTAAGATCTCATAACATCAGCGCAGGCTGCTTTTTATTTCTTTTAACTGATCATATATATTAAAAAGTAATATAATAATCTCCAGGTAAATCCTCAAAAAAATAACACCAAGAACAGCACCAATGGGGGCAGCTATAATTGTTGCCAGCAAAACTCCGGCCCCGGAGTCTCCCACGGCAAAGATTGAAGTCAATATGGCACCGAGCGCCCCGATGCCGATCAGAATAATTCCGATAACATACATAACCCTGATAATCTTGGGGGTAATCATTTCCCTCATGGTGATGTCAAAAAGGGATGAAAAAAAACTTCTTCCCTCTTCCTGCATATTTACGCCCCTTCCACTAACCGGCTCAGCACCTTTCGGTTTATGCCTGTCGAATTGCGGTTCAGGATCTGAGGTTATTTCCCGGATAAATGTTCCCTTCTCCCACTCTCCCTCGATCATAGTACCGTCACTGTGTATTTCAGAGCCATAACCGTGCTTCTTTCCATTTTTCCACTCACCCACATATTTCCTGCCATCAGCCCATGTAATAGTACCCTGCCCGTGAGGCCTGTCTTCACGCCACTCGCCAACATACTTGGTGCCATCCGGCTTTAAAAGCGTGCCCTGCCCGTCTCTCTTACCATTTTTTACTTCACCCCTGTACCGGCTGCCATCCGGGTAGATCAAATCTTCCCTGCTCATTTATAAACCTCCTACCTCAAGATTTTTAACTTCAACTGATTTTCTCATCTGCTTTGAAGAAATAGATATATAATAAAAAAGATTTCTTCATCATCGGTTTAAAAACCTTCTGAATCTTTATGATTATCTTTACCCGGAGGATGTTAACGTGGTATTATTTTTTATAGCGATCATCCGGAGGTGCCTTTATGGGCAAAGAAAATGTAGTAAATCGCAACCAGTTCACTGAAGCTTTGTTTGACAACTCTCTTGATGCAATCGTTCAAATGGATTCTGAATACCGGGTTGTTGATATAAACCAGGCTTTTGTCGATCTATTTGGTTACCAATTGAAAGATATCAAGGGCAAACTTCTTGATGATGTAATGGATATGGGGAAAAAGGGCTCTGCAGACAGGTGTATAACATCAAGGGTCCTCTCGGGAGAACAGACTGAAGAAGAGGGAGTCCGTTATAATAAAAACGGAGATCTGATTGAAGTGCTAATTAGAGGTGTTCCTGTTAATATAAATGGCAAAATGGTCGGTGCTTACGGTATCTATGCCAATATTTCCGGGCGGAAGAAAAGCGAAAGGGAATTAGAAGCTCAAAGGTGGCGCCTGGAAAGTATAATTGAAGGCTCCAATGTAGGCACTTGGGAATGGGATCTTCAGACTGGAGAAGCTGTCTACGATGAAACCTGGGCAAGGATAGTCGGCTATACATTAGATGAGTTGTTGCAAATGAAAGACAAGGTTTTTGAAACTCTTGCTCACAGTGATGATCTTATAAAATCAAACAGCCTTATCGAAAGGCACATTGCCGGTGAGCTGCCGCATTACGTTTGTGAATGCCGGATGAAGCATAAAAAAGGGCACTGGGTATGGGTGCATGACAGGGGTAAAGTTGTAACTTACTCAGCTGACGGAAAACCCCTGAAAATGTTCGGCACACACAGCGATATCACGGAACGTAAAAATAATGAAGAACATATCAGGTTCATCAGCCTTCATGACAACCTGACCGGTATGTACAACCGCAATTATCTTGATGAGGAAATGAAACGACTCGATTCAGGTCGGCAGCTGCCGATAAGTATTATTATGGCTGATTTAAACGGCCTTAAGCTGGTTAATGATACTTACGGGCACTATACCGGAGATGAAATGCTTAAATCTGCGGCAAAGAAGATCGGAAGAGC
>JAHYJM010000009.1 GCA_019428945.1 Bacillota bacterium
GTTCTGTATTCACATATTCATGTGCCATTGTACTACCTCCTCAATAAGTTTGCCGGAAAGGCATTTTGTTTATATAGAATTATCCAAGCCAGTACAGCGCCAACCAGCCCGATCAGAAAAAATATTACATGAAGCAGGGCAACTGCATTGATCATAATACACTGTACTACAATCCAGATCATCAGCCCCCACGAAAATACTGAGCTGATGTAACCCTGGTATTCAAATTTCCGGATTGCTGTGACAGCACTGAAGATATGGCCCAGGCCTATAACTGTAAAGAGGATTAAACCCGGTATGAAATAATTGGTAAAGGGGGATCCTTCAAGCATTTCTACAGGCACACCGGCAGGTTCCCATGGATCAAGCATTGCAGCCATACCGCCGAATAAAGCCCCAACTCCTACAAATAAGTGCATGACAGTCAGTACGAGATATATCTTTTTCATATCAGCCTCCGGCTCAAACAGCATAAATATTACGTTTTACATTATACCCTATTTAAATTAGAACATGCATAACAAATACAGCTGAATGCTAAACCAGGAAAAATCTTTTCAAACTGACCAAAATCGCATAAAATAAGATATAGTATGAATTAGCTGATACTTTTGGAGGCTAATATGAAAAAAAATCTTTTGCACTTACTTGAAAACGACCCTGTTATACCTGCGGTCAAAGATGAAGCAGGTCTGCAGGCAGTTTTAAACACAGATTGTGAAATAGTTTTTATACTTTACGGAGATGTTTTAAATATAGTAGACATAACTAATAAGATACAAGAAAGCGGTAAAATTGTTTTCATCAACATTGACCTCCTCGATGGATTTGCCAATAAAGAAATTGTGCTTAAATACCTGCAAAAGAATACGAGAGCAGAGGGGATACTCAGTTCAAAAGCTTCTATGATCAAAGCAGCCAGAGATCTTGGTTTCTACACAATTCACCGGCTCTTTATTATCGATTCCTTCTCTTTTAAGAGCATTGACCGGCAGATTGAGATATCAAAGCCGGATTACCTGGAAATTCTACCGGGATGGCCAAGGTTAATCACCTGGGTTATGGAAAAAACTGATATACCGATTATCTCCGGGGGCTTAATCTGCTGCAAAGAAGATGTCGTCGCAGCGCTCAAGGCAGGCGCTACGGCAATCTGTTCCACAAACCCTGAGGTCTGGACTCTTTAGCCTTTATTTAAGCCAAACTTATTGACAGCGATCAAGAATAACCATATACTTAATATGATAATTACTAGCGATGAGAGAAAAGTAATTTCCGGGAGGGAATAGCTTTTCTTTTTTTATTGTTTTAAGTAATTCTGAATTAAGATACATTAGTACAGTATAAATATTTCTTCGACAAACGGAGGTTAATCATGGGGATTAAAGATTTTGCCATTAACTTTTTCTGCCTTGAGGGAAAAAACGCTATTGTTACGGGAGGTAATACAGGCCTGGGACGAACTTTTGCTCTTGCCCTCGCTGCTGCAGGCGCAAACTTATTCATTCCGAGCATCAGGGAAGATGACGGTACAACCAGGACTCTGATAGAAAATGAAGGCGTTAAAATGGAATTTATGCATCAGGATATTACCGAGCCGGGAGCAGCCAGGCGAATAGTTGAAGGCTGTGTTGATACCTTTGGCTCTTTAGACATCCTGATTAATAGCGCCGGTATCAGTAAGAATGTTCGCGACGTCCTTGCATTCGGAAGAACAGAATGGGATGCGATGCTGAATGTAAATCTTACAGCACCTTTTGAATTAAGCTATGAAGCTGCAAAAGTAATGATTCCACAGTGCAGGGGCAAGATTATAAATATCTGTTCCATGTATTCATTTCTTGGAGGGCAATGGTCTCCTGCTTATGCTTCTACTAAACATGGTTTAGTCGGTTTTACCAAGGCTTATTGCGATGAACTGGCACAATACAATATTCAGGTTAACGGAATTGCTCCCGGATACTTTGCCACAGATCTTACTCTTGATACAAGAAATGATCCTGAAAGCAATAAAAGAGTTATAGACCATATCCCTGCAGGACGCTGGGGTGAACCTCTTGATCTGATGGGAGCCACTGTATTTCTTGCCAGCAAAGCCTCAGATTATGTCAATGGACAGATTCTTATAGTAGACGGAGGTTATCTTGTTCGATAAGCTCTGTTAGCAGGAAAGGAAGTGACAACAAATTAAAAATAAAAAATACCTGATCGGTGTCGATGGCGGAACTCAAAGCACCAAAGTTTTAATATTTGATCTCAGGGGAAACATAATCTGTGAGGGCAAAAAAGACTTACAGCCAATGAGCCTGCCCGAACCCGGCGTCGTTGAACATCCTGATGACGATCTATGGGATTCCCTGATCATTGCAGCAAAAAAAGCTATGGATGCTTTCCCCGGTCAAAAAGACGAAATAATCGGCCTTGGACTGTGTACGATTCGCTGCTGCCGCGTATTACTTAAAGCTGATGGTACGCTTGCGTCTCCCGTAATCAGCTGGATGGACGCCCGGCTGGCCAGGCCATATGAACATGATAATCCGGATGTCAGTTTTGTAACTACAACCACAGGATATATCACCCATCGCCTTACCGGTGAATTTAACGATACCGTTGCAAATTACGAAGGTCAATGGCCGATTGACAAGGATACATGGCAGTGGAGCGAGAACCCCGAGGTTTTCAGGCAGTTTAATATATCCCGGGATATGCTTTTTAACCTGCAGCTACCAGGTACTATAGCCGGATATATTACAAGAGAAGCAGCTGATGCCACCGGAATGCCCGAAGGGCTGCCAGTAGTTAATACTGCTAACGACAAATCTGTTGAAGCACTTGGCGCCGGACTTTTGCCTGGCCGCACAGCACTTGTCTCTCTTGGAACCTACATCGCTTCAATGGTCCACGGAAATAAAAATATTAAAGATGCAACCGATTTCTTCACAAACCTTGCCTCTGTTCCTTACCAATACCTGTATGAAAGCGGTGGTATCCGCAGAGGCATGTGGACTGTCAGTTGGGTTAAAGAACTGCTTGGGGACGATGCTGCATTAAAAGCAAAAGCTCAAGGGATTTCCACAGAAACTTACCTGAACAATGAGGGAGAGAAAATTCCCGCTGGTTCTGATGGGCTGATGACAGTGCACGACTGGCTGGCCCGACCGGATATTGCTTACAGGAAAGGTATTTTAATCGGTTTCGATGGTCGCCATGGCGGCGCTCATATCTACCGTTCAATCTTAGAAGGTATAGCGCTGACTATGAAAAACCATACTGATGCTATGTGCAGGGAGCTAAATCTCGATCTCGATAATATAATTATTTCCGGAGGTGGCTCCAACAGTGATTTGTTTATGAAAATATTTGCTGATGTCTATAACCTTCCGGCGTGTCGGAACGCAGTCAATGGCGCTGCCGGCCTCGGTTCAGCTATTTGCGCCGCTCTTGCTACCGGTGTTTACCCCGACTACATCAGTGCTATAGAAAATATGGTCAGAATCAGGGACACTTTTAAACCGAACCACGACAATGCTGCTCTTTACCAGAGAATGAACGAAGAAGTATACAAAGATATTACAAAATATACCGACCAAATATTAAAGAAGTCATTCCCAATCTTCAAATAGAAAAAGGAGGGTTATAAATGGCTCTGACAAGAGAAAATATTGTAGAGGGTTTAGAAGAAATAGTTGGACAAGAGCAGGTTATAACTGACGAGGCAGTTCTCAGGGAGAGCAGTGTTGATCGGTTCAGACGTTTTGAAGAACTGCATGGTGTATTTACACAACCAATTCCTGCCGCGGTTGTATATGTTCACACTACTGAAGAAACCGCAGCAGTGCTTAAATTTGCAAATGACAACATGATAAACATTGTCCCCCGCACTGGACATACCGCAACTGAAGGCGGGCTGGAAACCATAGCTGAAAACTCTGTTGTTGTCGATGGTTCTGCAATGAATAAAATAATAAAGATTGACACATATAACATGCAGGCTACCTGCCAGTGTGGAACTCCTCTGCAGGTCCTGGAAGATCAGCTCCGGGAAAAGGGCTTTACCACCGGCCATTCTCCCCAGTCAAAACCGCTCGCCCAGATGGGAGGTCTGGTGGCAACCCGCAGTATCGGACAATTCTCAACCCTTTATGGCGGAATTGAAGATATGGTAGTCGGACTCGAGGCAGTTTTCCCCAATGGCAAAATCACCAAAATCAAAAATGTCCCCCGCAGGGCAGCCGGCCCTGATATAAGACACGTGGTAATCGGTAACGAGGGTGCGCTCTGCTTTATCACAGAAGTAACAGTTAAAATTTACAAGTATATGCCTGAAAACAATATCCTTTTAGGTTACACTCTCGATAACATGAAGACAGGTTTTGAAATTCTCAGAGAAGTTATGGTAAATGGATACAAACCCTCGGTTGCCCGTCTCTACGACCCAGAAGATGGCGCCTATCATTTTTCACATTTCGCAGATGGAAAATGTGTAATCATATTTATGGCAGAAGGCCCTGAAAAAATTTCAGCTGCTACTGCAGAGGCAATTGAAGCTATTGTGGCAAAATATGACGAATGCCAAAAAGTTGACACCAGGTATATCCAAACCTGGTTTGATCATCTCAACTGGGACGCTTCGAATGTTGCCGAGGAAAGAGCTGAGATAGTTGAAACGAAAAATATTGGCAACACCACCGAAATCTCAGCTAACTGGGACATAATAAACAGTATTTATGAAACCTGTGTAGAACGAATCCGCAACGAAATACCTGATATGACCCTGGTTGGCGGGCACTCTTCTCACAGTTACATAAACGGTACAAATTTGTATTTTGTCCATTACTATAATGTTGTTGATTGTAAACCTGAAGAGGAGATTACCAAGTATCATCGGCCGATTAAAAAAATTATCGTTGAAGAAACAATTAAGGCCGGAGGTTCAATGTGCCACCACCATGGTGTAGGCAAACACAGAACAGACTGGATCAGAGATGAGTACGATACATCATATTATATTCTTGAAACCCTGAAGAAATCATTTGATCCCAAAGGAATCATGAATAGGGGAACTATATTCCCTGCCTAATAAGGTGATCGTTTTATGTATATATTAACCTGTTTTAAAGTTGTTCCTGATCTTGATAAACTCTCCGGCAGCAGCTGGACAATTGATGATCAATTAAACATTGAGACTGCTTTTGTCAGTAAAATGATCAATCCTTATGATGAAAGCGCTTTAGAGATCGCTTTACAACTATCTGACCAGATCACTACTTCAGGAACTACTGCTGAACTTAGCGCCATTACAATTGGCAATTCACAGGCAGATCTCTATCTGAAATCCCTGAGAGCCCTGGGTTACAAAAAAGCATGCAGGATTAACTGCAGCATCGATCTGAGATTTAACCCTGAATATATCGCCGCCCTGATTGGCGCTTATATAAAGCAAAACAATCCTTGTGATTTAATTTTAATGGGCCGTCAAAGCGGTGAAGGAGATAACGCAAAGACACCATTTATAACAGCCGAAATAATTGGTTGGCCCTGCATAGCAGATGTATTAAAGGTTGATTATATCAGCCCGAAATTAATCAGCGTTACAAATTTAACAGATAACGGCATCCTCAGGCAGACTGTGAAACTTCCCTGCCTTCTTGCCGTAGGTAATGCGCCGAACTCACACTTAAGGGTGCCAACTTTAAAAACAATTAAAACTGTCGGGAATGAACCAGCCAGAGTTATTGAAGATAAAAACCTCATCAAATTTGTTAAACCGGGACAAAAAATAAACGGGGCGAAGCTGCTTGGGTTGGAATTAATCGATCACACCCGGCAGGGCATAATTATTGAGGGCAACTCGGCAGAAGAGAAGGCACTTTTACTATACAATAATTACCTCAAAGGGTGGCTTGCAGACAATGGACTTTAAATATATCTTAAATGCCTGCTCTGCAGATTATCCCGCCCGGTTATCTGAAGCCTGCGCATTTATAAATGCACATCTGAAGATTTTATCTGACATCGGGAAAGGGACTGCCGGAGAAGCAATTATTTTTTACTGCCACTCAGCAGATCGCGAACCTGACTTCACCGGGTTACCTTTACAGAGGATAAAGCTAGTTAAATTAAATAATTACCAGCCGGAATTAGCGCTGTCAGCGCTTTTTAGTATAGAAAAAGATAAACCGGCGGAACTCTATATTTTTTCAGGAAATCAAACCGGAACCGAATTAGCGGTAAGATTTTCCTGTCGTATCGGTGGAAGCTCTCTGGTTGATATTGATAAGTTCGAGCTGCATGATTCGCATCTGGAGTGTTACAAAAGTGTTTACAGTGGATACTTGAAAGGCCGTTTAATACTTGACCAAAAGCCCTATTGCCTTACTCCGGCCAGGGGTATTTATACTGCAGGAGATAAAAGTGATGATATTATATACAGAATAACAAAGCTTGATTTTGAGGATCTAACGAACATTAACTTCATAAAGAAAAGCGAATACATTTCGAAACAGGAAAATAATCAACTGGAACAGGCCGGTTTTATTGTAGCAGCAGGCAGAGGAGTAAAAGGAAGGGCAGAAATCGGCAGGTTAGAAAATATTGCCACAGAACTGGGCGCTCAACTTGGTGTCAGCCGTCCGGTGGCTATGAATGCCTGGGCGCCTCTAGATCGACTGCTGGGCTCTTCCGGAACCATAAGCCGGCCGGAAATATGCCTGGCCCTGGCAGTTTCGGGCTCTGCAGCATTCTATGCCGGGATAGAAAAGAGCAAGTATATTATTGCTGTAAACACAGACGATCATGCACCAATTATTAAAGCAGCTGATATAGTCATTATTGATGATTACAAAAAAATACTTGACGAACTGGTTCTAATAATTAAAAGAGACAAGGAGCTAAAAGGCAATGCCGGAAAGGCATTGCCAGAGGTGTAACCAGGCGGGATTTATATTACACTGTCTCATTCTCAGACTGTTAGCTTTCAGATTCTCTGCTTTTATATTAACGAAGTGAAAACCCGTACTTGAGAGGGTCAGCGCTGTTTATTAAAAGCGTGCCCATGCCTGTTAAATAAGCTTTTCCTTTTACCCGGGGTAAAACTGCAGGCAAATCGGCTACCTTGGTTAAAGAATTAATGCGGCCTTCAAAGAGAGCCCCCGTTATACTTTCATGGTAAAAAGGTGTATCTTCTTTCAACTTTCCCTGTGCATGCAGCATTGCCATCCGTGCGCATGTTCCGGTACCACAGGGTGATCGATCAACCATTGCATGGCCGAGCACTACAAGACTTTTATTTGTGTCACCGGGGAATTCCGGTTCTTTGACGAACAATATGTCCTCAACACTGTTAATGTGTGGTTTTTCCGGGTGAGCTATCGAAATTTTACTGTTAATTTCTTCCCTGATAGCCAAACCATAACGAATAAAATCGCTTAAATATTCTTTTGAATGTTTAAGATTAAGTTGATCCATACCTACTATCACAAAAAAATTGCCCCCAAAACCTATATCAACTTTTACTTTTACATCTACCAATCCTATTTCAAGGTTTTCTTTGTATAAAAAAGAAGGTACTCCCTGAAGGGTTGCATCTCCTGTTTTACCGTTTTCAACTTCAACCTTAACCGTAACCAGGCCGGCCCCTGTTTCCAAAACCACTTCAGTAACCGGTTCTTTTGCCGGTACTAACCCCAGTTCAATCGCGATAGTAGCAATTGCCATTGAACCATGACCACACATATTATTATAAAATGCACTGTCAATAAATATCACTCCCAGATCTGCATCCGGATGGCATGGATCTACTAAGACAGCGCCATACATGTCGTCGTGTCCGCGAGGTTCCAGAACAACCGCAGTGCGAATATGATCATAATTTTTCATCATGAATTCGCGTTTTTCCATTAAAGTGCTGCCTTTTAGCTGCGGACCTTTCAGGATAAGGCGCAGTGATTCCCCTCCGACATGTGCATCAACATATTTAATCATGTACTCACTCACAAGAAGCCCCCATTACCAGGTTCAAATTTTAATCACCCAGGCTAAAACGTTTCTGGATCCGGTTGTCGACAAAACCAACCAAACGCTCGAGGAAAACAGTTGTTATAACAACCATCAGAATGCCAGCCAGAAGCATGCCCGTATTGTAAGTGCGGATACCCTGCATAATAATTCTACCCATCCCCCCGGCACCAATGAAAACAGCATAAGTTGCTAAAGAAAAATTCATTACCAGGGCGGTGCGGATACCGGCAAATATAACCGGAAAGGCTAAAGGTATTTCCACCCTGAATAACAACTGCAAATTGTTGGCGCCCATACCGCGGGCAGCTTCCTTCAGCATAGGATGAACCTGTATTATACCGACACAAGAATTCCTGATAACCGGCAGCAATCCATAAACAACCAGGGCAATAAGCGCCGGTTTACTGCCGATACCCATGATCGGAATTAAAAAACCGAAAAGAGCGAGGATCGGTATTGTGTATAGAATAGAAACAGAGCCTAAAACAATGTCACGCAGCCTCTCAGTTCTTGAAATAGCAATACCCAGAGGGACGCCGATAATAATCGTAAAAAAAGTTGCCCACAGCACCAGATTAACATGCTCTTTTAAAACTTCAAACATAAGATCCTGTCGGTTCAGAAAATAGTTCCAGGCACTGGTTAGAAGATCCATTTTACTACCTCCTATCCTCAGCCAGCAGATCGGCACAGGAACTGAAAAGCACTATCCCCTTAAAGCCTTCATCTTCGGAAATGACCGGCAACCAGGTCTTCCCTTTCCAGAGCATCTCCTCTACTGCCTGCTTGACACTTACCTCCGGTGAACAACCGGCAGGTAAAGGCTCTATCTGGCCTGCCGAAAATGTGCCGTCCTGGTTAAGGCTATCCAATGAAATATAACCTAAACACTGCCCGTGATCGTTGGTCACAAATATATTTTCCCAACCTTTAAGTTTTTCATCTGAAAGATCAACTTTTCCCTTTTCCGAAACAATAGGAATATCTTTTTCAATAGCTCTTAAAACAGGGATTGTATCAAGAACCTCAAAAAGGGCTCCCTGCCCGATAAAGTTCTTAACAAATTCATCCTCAGATCTGACAATTTCCATCGGAGTCCCGAGGCAAACAAGTTTACCCTGGCGAAGAATTCCAATGCGGCTTCCTACCTTAAATGCTTCCTGCATGTCGTGAGTTACAAAAACGATAGTTTTTCGAATAGATTCCTGCAGCCTGAGCAGCTCATTCTGCAGCTGTTCCCGTGTTAACGGATCGACAGCACCAAAAGGTTCGTCCATTAGTAGAATATCTGGATTAGCTGCAAGTGCCCTGGCAACACCGACCCGCTGCTGCTGTCCACCACTTAATTCACGTGGATAACGTTTAAGGTAATTAGCCTGTAATCCTACTGTTTCAACCAACTCGAGAGCTCTTTCATTTTGTTCTTTTTTTGATTTTTTTGTAAGCTTTAAAACAAAAGCAATATTTTCCTGAATTGTAAGATGAGGTAAAAGCCCAATATACTGGATTACATAACCAATGGAGCGGCGAAGCTCGACAGCGTCGAGCTTCGTCACATCCACCCCGTTAACCAGTATATTTCCGGATGTATGAGGAATCAACTGATTGATCATTTTCAGAGTGGTAGTTTTGCCGCAGCCGGAAGGACCGATCAGGACAAAAATCTCACCCTTCTCAACCGAAAAGCTGACCTCATCTACTACTTTTTCCGTTCCGTAATATTTACTGACATTCTGCAGTTCTACACTGATTTCACGGGTCATCCTCTTAAGCACCTCGCCTATTTTAGAGAAGTCCTACTGATTCCAGGTATTCGCGAGCTACATCTTCCGGATCTTGCGTTTCGACTTCAACAAGGTAATTTAAGCCGGTCATAGTCTCTTCATCGATACTGCCGAGCAGAGGTTTAAGCGCTTCATAGATGGAAGGATACTTTTCAAGAATCTCGCCGCGAACTACATAAATAGCGTCATAGGGCGGGAAAAAGCTCTTATCGTCTTCAAGCACGATAAAACCATACTCTTTCAAGCGTCCGTCTGTTGAGAATAGAGTGGTAACATCACCCTGACCCTGGGCCAATGCTTCATAGAAAAATGAGGTGTCTACGATAACCCTGTTGACACTGTCCATGTCAATACCGTAAGTTTCCGCCAGACCCAGATAGAGGTCAGGACGGGTGAAAGTGGTGTTGTCACCTATGAAAGTAAGATTGGGAATTTCGGCAAGCTCAGATAAAGTTGTAACTCCAAGCTCTTCCGCTCTTTCGGGATCCATTGCGATCGCGAAAGTATTTTGGAAGCCAACCGGTTCGAGCATAACAATCCCAAACTGCTCCAGGTAGGCATCGCGGGACTGTTCATAAATTTCCTGACGATCGGAAATTACTTCTTCATTACCCAAAACTACCATCCAGGCTGTGCCGGTATACTCAGGATAGATATCAATCTGACCTTCAACCAAGGCCGGATGGAGCATTTCGGTCGGGCCCATGTTAATTTTGCTGGTGTCAACGGAGTGCACAGTATGTGCTTCGATGAGCAGGGCGGCCATATAACCAAGAGTCATGTTCTCAGACCAGCCTTTAGCGGCAAGAATTACCGTATAAGGTTCCTCTTCTACCGCGGCATCGTCACCGTTCGTTTCTTCATCTACCGGGTCATCAACAGGTGGCGTGGTTCCTCCACCACAGCCGGCTACCAAAAAAATAGCCATCATGAATACAACTAAAAGTAATGCTGCAAACTTTAATCTTTTCATTACTAAATCCTCCTCTTTTTAAAACTGGATTATGTTAAACCGGCAGCATCAGGCGCTGCTGGTTACAACCTTAAGTTTCCGTTCCAATAAACCAAGCAGCTGGTCAAACGAAAGCGCCATTATTGAAACAGGAATGGTTCCGGCTAAAATCGTCCGATTATCCATCATTGATATGCCCTGAAAAATTAACTCGCCAAGCCCTCTCGCCCCGACCAGGGCACCCATTACAGTGATGCCCACAGTAAGAACGGCAACTGTTCTTATCGCAGCCATAATTACCGGCAGAGCCAAAGGAAGCTCGACATTCATCAGCAGCTGGTAAGGTGTGGCTCCCATACCCTTGGCTGCTTCTTTTGCTGCCGGGTCTACCCCTAAAATACCCGTTACGGTATTACGAAGAACTGGTAACCAGGAATAAATAACCAGGGCAGTAATCGTAGGCAGCCAGCCAAGACCCAAAAAGGGCAGTAAAAAGCCGAGCAGCGCCAATGAGGGTATGGTATAAAGCATCCCGGCAAAATCGATTACATATACTCCAACCTTTGGTTTTCTGGAAATTAGAATTCCCATCGGCACAGCCGTTAATGTGCCCAGGACTACTCCTGCCAGGGCCATCCAGGCATGCCTGACAGTGAGAACGGCAACCATCTCCCTTATATCCCAAAAATATTGAAAAAACCCGATAACACCTTCCACTGCGCTAGATACACCCCCTTGCCTGCTTATTTAATGGTGAAGTTTCCTGTCCAGTTTTACACCTCCCGCCGGCTAATTACTACTTAAACTCATCAAAGAGCGCTTCAAATTTTTCTTTCGGCTCAGTTATGTGATAAACATGTTCGTCTGTAGGGAAAGCGCCACTCTTGACATCTTTAATGTATGTTTTAAAAGCATCAACTGTCACGGCTGCCAAATCGGCATACTGCCTGACAAATTTCGGTGTAAATATCTTAAATTGGCCAAGCATATCACCACAAATCAGCAGCTGCCCATCACAGGGTCCCGCCCCGATGGAGTAAACAGGAATATTTAGCTTCTCAGTAATAAACGCAGTAACTTCGGGGGGGACTGCTTCAATCAACAATGAAAATGCACCGGCTTCCTGTACAGCCAGTGCATCTTTTATTACTTCACGGGCATTTTTAACATCGCGACCCTGTGCTTTGAAACCTCCTAACTGACCTGAGCTTTGAGGGGTCAAACCGATATGTCCCATAACCAGGATGCCGGCATCAGTAATCGCCCTGATGCGGCTGGCAACCCTTTGGCCACCTTCAAGCTTGATACAGTCCACACCAGCTTCTTTAATGAACCGAACAGCATTATTGACAGCATCACTGTCAGTAGTCTGATAAGAGCCAAATGGCATATCTCCGATCACCCAGGTGTTGGGAGCTCCCCGGCGAACCGACTGACAGTGAGCCAGACAATCTTCCATCGTCACCGGAATAGTACTGTCATAGCCCATCACAAGCATTCCGAGCGAATCACCGACAAGAAGCATGTCCATTCCTGCCTGCTCACCAAAGAGCGCAGTAGGGTAATCATATGCGGTAATCCAGGCTGTTTGTTCGCCTTTTTCTTTCATTTGCATGAAATCGATAACCGTTTTCTTCTTTTTCATGATCCACCCTCATTTCTACTTAATTTAGGCAACCCTACCGCCTTCAGCCATATCTATAATTTTCTGAAATTCACTTACGATACTATGATCAAGTGATTCTGGCTGATGTTCTGCCAAAAGCTGCCTCGTTTTTTCTGTCAGCCGCTGATCATAGGTCAGCCTGCCTCCAGCCTCCCAGGCAGGATACTGCTCACGGTTCATCAACCGGGGCAACCAGAAAGCGGTTTTAAAATTTCTATAAGTATGATCTTCCTGCAAAAAGTGTCCACCGGGTCCTACCGCATCGATCACATCGACTGCCAGAGTTTCATCATCAACCCTGATTCCGGCAATCATTTTACGAACATAGCTGATAATTTCATCACCCATAACTAATCCCTGTAATGAAGCTGACATGCCCGATTCTAAAAATCCTACATCGTGAACCAGGTTTGCCCCGCTTAAAGCTGCAGTGTAAATTGAAAGGGAATATTCAATTGCTGTCTGCATATCAAGCGCTTTGGAATCACTGGCTCCGGCAGTGCTGAACATAGGTAAACCGAGATATTGAACCAGCTCTGAATAACCGGCATGCATCAGGCAAAAATCAGGCGATGATGCATAACAGTGTATCATTGTCCGCATATCCATATTTGTAGTTACGCCGCCGGCTATAAACGGTGCGCCCGGATTTTTAAGCTGATGAATTACCAAACCGGCCAGGCAATCAGATGCAGCCATAACAATTACACCGGCCAGGGAAGAGGGTGCCGTAGCATTTCCCTGAACACCGGGGGTATAGATAACCGGAAGTTCTTTTTCTGCCATAAATAACAGTTTATCCAGCGATTCTTTCGGGTGTTTTAAGGGCGTAGCCGGTTCAGTGTATAGGACAAAAAACGGGTTATCTCTTAATAAGGCTGCGCCTCCGGCTGCCGCTTCACAGAGGGCAACTATTGATGCATTGTTATTAAGATTAAAAGCCCAGGAAACAATAGGCTTAGATGTATTCTCAAGCATTGCCTGCACTTCATGTACATCGGCTAAAACAGGTGTAACATCTGAAATACATGCAAGCGACATACAAAAATCAAGGCTTGGCAGAGCATCAACCAACCTGGCCACATTACGGACATCCTGTTTAGTTACTTTGCGTCTTTCTCCGCTATCAAGATCTATAAAGTTCGGGTTGGTGGGTCCAGGGCCAAAGTAAGTATTACGCCCCTCTAAAAATAGTCTTCTTTTTCCGTTCCGATCTGCCAGGGCAAGACGTGAGGGAGCACTCTCAATCGCTTTTTCTACCAGGCGTGACGGTATCCAAACTCTTTCTCCGTCTATCCGGCAACCTGCATTGCGAAGTAATTCCAATGCTTCTTCATTATATATTCTCGCACCGGTTCTCTCGAGCACTTCCAGTATCGCCCTGAAAACTCTTGCACACTGGTCTTGTGAGAAGACAGAAAAACGAACCGACCCGTTATCAAACTGATTGCTGCTACTGCATTTTTCCCAATACAACTGACTCTCTCCTTCAGCTGCCAGGTTATTGACAAAATTATTTTGCGTCAAGAAACAGTTGTTTTATAAATATAAAAAAGAGAAAAGCATACTTCCACCCGGAAATTACTTTTCTCTTCTCACTAGTAATTGTTACCTCCAGTATAATGTGTATCATCCCAACTGTCAAATAATTTTAACCTGGCTATTTTTAAAATTTGTCTGCCTTTTATGATCCCATACGTAAATAACTGTTTAACTCTTCCTTGTTTTTATCAGCCAGTCCCAGGTATTCAAGCGTATACCCTTTCTTATAGTAATCGGTCTCCATCATGGCATTTGCCAGGTTAATCATGGAATCAATTACCGGTGTCTGTATACCGTATATACGGCCTAATTGATGGTAAATATGACAGCCGACAGGGATATCTTCGGTGATGTATCTGTTATTAATATCATGTGGACCGGTGCCATACTGAATGTAGTCCTGCTGGTCAAACGGGATCTCGTAATCAGGACCCATATACTCAGCGCCGAGGATGCTTTCCCTGTGGAAAAACTGTTTTTTATCAAACTGTTGGATACCAACACCTAATGCATCGGCAATAGCACACTGTTCCAGGTAAAATGAGTATTGCACTTTAGCAATGGAGGGACAGTATGCATGAGAATATATTGAATACTCGTATTTATCCGTACCATATATTACTCCCCAGTTTTCCATAACCCCCACACCAAGAATTGTGCCCGGGCAATGTAATACAGGGTTTACATTGCTGAAACCAATATCAAGAGCCGTGTCCCCCGAATCAACTCCGTTGTTTTTTGTGATGCAATCCATTGAACCAAGATACCTGGCACTTTCCAGGAAAGCTTCCTGATCAATCATTGGCATAGCAGCGCCTCTTAGGGTTATCGCCCGGTAATATGCGCGAATACGGGGGAGAACTACCCCTCCCTTGATGTCAACTCTGCTTCCATAAGGCGAGCTTGACCACCCGCCAATTATTACCTTTTTACTGCACCCTGCATCCCGCATCATCCTGCGCAGAAGCAGTGAACCGAAGTTGTCGGGAAAGATATGAATGACCATTCCGTCTTCGAGGCAGGGAATCAGTTTTTCAAAAAATACCTGGTGGCCAAATGCCGGTGTAGTAACAACGACAAGTCCGGCCCCTTTAACTGCTTCGGCAACATCTTCAGTTACCATTTCCATTCGGGCAACACCAGAACGCTCAAATCCGTGCAGGTTCAGTTGTGTTCCGTAAAAGGTAATGCCACTTTCTTTAACCCCAAAAAGAGTTTTTTCCGAAAAGGGTGGCAGATCACAAAAATGCACTTTTGCTCCGGCCAGGGCACAATCTGCTGCCTGCGCTTTTCCAACTGCGCCGGCGCCTAAAATCGCCACCGGTTTTTCCTGAAGATATTTCATATCGGCCATGCTTTATTTCCTCCCTTTAAATAGCACTCACTATAAATTGTTGCAAAAATGGTGCCAATATTTTATACCATTTATGGTATCATATTACTTTTATTGAACCCCTTTTAAGCTTTTTGGTTCATTTGGGTTGGCCTTTTTCCTTTAAAAGGCAATTATAAATTGCATGCAATTATTTTTGCGTTAACGGTTCAGGCAGGAAATCAGGGTGCCTAACCGAAATATACAATAAACGCAAGTAAATATTGCACCTGGGAGTAGGGATGCAAATGGATGAGGACTTTACGCTGGAGAAAAATAATTTTCCCTCAAACGAAAACCCACTGACTGTAATTTTATGCAAAGCCATGGATATAATTGAAGACGGAATTCATATCGTTGATAAAAAAGGGGTTACCGTTTTCTACTCTGCTGCTCTTGAAAAGATTGAAAACAACCGGTCTTCAAATGTTGTGGGAAAACATATCCGGGAGGTTTACAAACTTGATGAAGACAGCAGTATCCTCTTGAAAGTGCTCAGGTCAGGCGTAGCGGTTAAAAACCACCATACAACTTACCTCACCCAGAAGGGAACTGAAATAAATATTATCACGAATACATATCCTATTTATAATGATTCGGAGATTATCGGAGCTGTATCAATAAACAGTAACATAACCAGTAACAAGCAGCTGGTTGATACGGTTATTGATTTGCAGCGGCAGCTGTATTCAAACGTAACGAAAAATGGTACCCGCTATACTTTTAAGGATATCATCGGTGAAAGCATTGCAATCAATAATGCAGTAAAACTTGCCCAGCGAATAGCTTTGAATATGTCACCTGTGCTGATATACGGTGAAACCGGTACAGGGAAAGAACTCTTCGCTCAAAGTATTCACAATCATAGTTTGAGAGCTAATGGACCTTTTTTAGCTGTTAATTGCGCGGCAATTCCGGAAACTCTGCTCGAAAGTGTTCTTTTTGGCACATCAAAAGGGGCTTTTACCGGGGCAGAGGATAAAACAGGACTTTTTGAAGAAGCCGATCAGGGCACACTATTTCTGGATGAAATAAGCTCAATGAATATTACATTACAGAGCAAACTGCTCAGAGTAATTGAATCGAAGATGGTTCGCCGTCTTGGCGGCAAAACAGACATTAAAGTTAATCCGCGAATTATCAGTGCTATTAACAGTGATCCGCATTTAGCAATTAAGAAAAACCGTCTTCGACAGGACCTTTATTACCGCCTTGCTGTTGTAACCCTTTCTGTCCCTCCCCTGCGTGACCGCATGTCTGATATACCGCTGCTTATGCATTATTTTGTTAAAACCATTAACAGAATCATGAATAAAAAAGTTAGGGAGCTGTCGCCAGATATAGTTGCCGTTTTTCAGCAGCACAATTGGCCGGGAAATGTACGTGAACTGCAGCATGCCGTTGAACATGCCATGAACTACGCTGAAGATGAAACTGAAACTCTTGAATTAAGACACATACCACCTCATTTTCTAAAGAAATACAGCACAACCGGAAGCGATCTGAAAGATACAATTGATCTGGATGGAAAAGAAAACAGTCTGAAAGAGATTTTGCAACAGATTGAAATTGAAATAATTAAAAAAACCATGGATAAGAATGACCACAATATCACAAGAACTGCTCAATCACTGGGCATGTCCAGGCAGAACCTGCAGCAGCGTTTAAGAAGGCTTGAAATAAGAGATTAGCTCTGCCGTTTTCACATCAAAAAATAAAGGATGTTGTTATTTATGACCGGACCAAATATTGCTCTCGCAAAAATCCATTCAGTTGCTATCAGGATTTCACAGTATCTGTTGATCACCTTTATCATCCTGGGGATAATTATATTTCTGATCGCCCGCAGCCGTATCGATCACCAAACCACCAGAATGGCTGATAATATTGAGTCAATCTACCATAATCATTTAAATATTAATGTCGTTCTTGATGAGGTTATACCGATAGAACTTGAAATACCGGTAGGAGATCTGGTAGACATTAATCTACTGCTTCCACTCGAAGTACCGATAAACACCACAGTGCCGATAAATACGACTGTTCGCATAAACCAGGTGATAAACGTGCCGGTAAGCCTGCCAATTATCGGTACTGTAGCAGTCGATGTTCCGATTGACGCGATTATACCGATAGTAGAAAATATACCTGTAGTGACAACAATTGATATTGACCCTTCAGCGTTTGCCAATCCCGATAACATTATTTATATCAATAAAGATATTCCGGTTAATATCCCCCTAAGCCTGAGATTACTGCCTGCCGAGCTTGGCCTTGCTGAAGAGATGGAGAGCTTAACGGATCTGATAAACACCCTGCGTTTTATTTTTCTGCTTGGTAGAATTGAAATTAACTGGGCCAGTAGTCCTGAGAGATCAGAGGTAATCTTAAACAGGCTATAAACTTTAATCTAAACCGATCAGAGGTGCAAAATGCATCCGGCCATATAAGTAAAAAGGGAGCAGATCCGTTGATGGGGACTGACTCCCTTTTCAAGTTCATTTTACTCACAGATATCACTGTTTACCAAGCTGCAGCACTTCTTTTCTCACTCCGGATAACTGATTTTTTTTGATTCTTCTTTTTTCCCATGCAAAGAATAGCAGTGAGAAAAGAAAAGTCTGAGCTGTAATTTCCGGTATGCCGACGATGTAATCAGCCCACATAATCGGGAAAGTGGGTACGACAATAATTGCTCCAAGTACTTTCAAACCGAAAAGCAAACCGAAAAGCAATAGCCAGCCATACCGTTTATTCATAAATTCAATGTAAAATGGCGCTACAAACATAGCAATTATAGCCCCCCTGGCTATCTGGCCCAGGAATACAGCGGCAACCATACCGAAACTTTCCAGGTCTCTCCACAGGGAAAATTCATCCATAGTGGCGAGCGCTTCTTCGTACCCGGCAATTTGGTAAAAAAGGCTTCCCACAAGGATATATATGATTACATGTAAAAGTGTGAAACGGAGAAAGTAACCTTTTCCTTTAAAAAACATGACCCGTACCTCTGTTTCTTCATCATTGCCACCTATTCTACTATTGTAATCACTCCCTCTTTCCCATTTTAGAAAGAGCCAGGAAAACACCGATACCTGAACTGCAACCGCAAAAAGTACAATCAGATGCTCCATTAAAGTAGTTTCTGTGTAGATCATCCCTTCAATCGTTCCCGGCTTAGGCTCCATGGATGCAAACAGCACCAGACCCCATATTGCAGCAAATAACAACCACTTACCGTGCCGGCTTCTTACTATAAGATTATAGAATGGGAACAGCACAAGAGCTATCACTATTCCGCGCAAAGCTTCTATCACAGCTCCACTCAGACCAAGCTTATAGGGCTCGAAAAAATCAAGTGCTATCCTTCCATCAGGCGGAATCAGACCCTGTATGCCGTTAAATATAACCGCCATCAACGAAATAGTAACAACGTGTGTAAGTGTAAACTTACCCAGATAACTCCAGATATTCTTAGCTGCTGTCGCTGTCATTTTCATCTCCTCCTTTGCTTAATCCCCAAACATAAAATGCTTTACCGGCATTCATCAGGTAAATCGCGCCAACTTTTTTCCCGAAACAGCTTAAAAGCCTTTTCAATAATTTGCTCTCCTGAATAAACAGAATGCTGAACCATCTATGCACCTCCCTAGAACATTTGTTATATTGTATAACTATTGTTATTATATATAACATATGTTATTTTGTCAACAAAAAATTTTCTAGTCATTTAAATTAAGTTTTCCATATAGATCATCTATAAACTGTCGGGCTGTTCTGCCTGATCGGGCATTATGCCACAGGACCCACCGCAGAGCAAGTTCATGCAGCTCAGATTTTTCTATTTTAATATCGCTTTTCGCCGCCAACTCTTCAACAGTACGTAGATAATCCTGCTTGTTCGGCGCTGAATATACAATTTTAATTCCAAACCTGTCGGCCAGAGAAAGCTTTTCCTGGTATGTGTCCTGTTTACCCACTTCATCTGTTTCACGATCGCTGAAAAACTCCCTGACTATGTTCCGGCGGTTTGATGTGGCATAAATCAATAAATTGGCCGGTGGTTTTGCAATACTGCCTTCAAGCAGAGCTTTTAAATCTTTATACTCCGTTTCATCTTCTTCAAAAGAGAGATCATCAATAAATATTATAAATTTTTGCGCACGACCTTCAATTTCTGATACCAAATTATGCAGGCTTAGCAGGTCATGCTTCGAAACTTCGATTATCCGCAAACCTTCAGCCCCAAAAATGTGAATCAGGCTTTTAATAGTGGATGATTTTCCGGTGCCGCGATCTCCATAAAGGAGTATGTTGTTTGCGCTTAAACCTTTCACAAACTGCTTTGTATTGCGAAGAATTTCCTGCTTTTGATCCTCGTAGCCGACGAGATCGCCGATGCAAATCGGATCAGGGTTAATAACACCCTTCAAGCCTTTGACAGAGTTTCCGCCGTTCCATTTAAAAGCCCAGAAGCGCCCAAAGATGCCACTGCCTGTTTTTTGATAAAATCGATGAAAATCTTTGATATTAATTCTCCAGTCGGCAGATAGGATCAGCGTTTTTTTCAAGGAGGCCTTTTTATCGAAGTAGTACTTCGGATATCTTTCTTCCCTGCTCTCACCAACAATAAGACCGCCTAAGTCAGGGGCCAGATCACGAACAACCTGGTTTTCAGTCAGATAATTTTCCAGGCCGATCAATTCAAAATCATATATTATTTTTAAGAGACGAAGATCGTTTTCTACAGCCCTAATCAATAACTGATCTATATCTTCAAATGGATATTTGCCGCAGCGAAAACTGTAAGGGTTCTCAATACTCGTTATTATATTTAACAAATAGTCCCTGAAAAGATCCAATCCGGCAAGATTTTGTTCGTCTTTTTCCTTAATCAATCTGCTAAGCAAATTATAATAACTATTAACAGCTGCACGATCTTTAGCAACGACCAGATTTAATGCTTCCCTGAAGTTTATGAGCACCGGATCTTCAAAAACAGCTCTGTATACAGTCAGACAGCTTATTGCTGTCAGTACTTTTTCAATATTGTTTATAAAATCAACCATTTTCTTCACCTTTTTGTCATCAAGCTCATTTAAATTTGAGCTTATCTTATATAAAAAAGAAAGCGCAAAGCAACAGATTAGGAACCGTTCAGGGTTCAAATACTATTCAGTTAAGAGTATAAACCGTAACAAGAAAAATAAATATTATTAATTCACCCGGAAGGATTATGAATAACAATTGAAGGACATATGTAATGAATCTTGCCTGAAACTGGTTAAAGGATCCGGTGTTCCTTTCTTACAAGTATTCAATTTTTCGATAGAGTTCCTCAAGCGATACTGAGGCAAAGGTGGATGCGTAGTCTGCCATCGCATAGGGGATTATCAACTCACCGTTATGAATGATTGCCCCGCAGGAGTAAACAACATTTGGCACATAACCTTCCCGTTCTTCATCATTAGGAGCTAAGAGCGGTTCCCTGGTTTGCCCGATAACTTTAGTAGGATCATCTTTATCCAATAATGTCACTCCAAGACAGTAACGTCTCATTGGACCTACACCGTGCGTTAAAAGTAACCATCCCTTTTCTGTTTCAATCGGTGAACCACAGTTGCCAATCTGGATAAACTGCCATGGAAACTGCGGTTCCTGAATTTTTATGGCTGACCGCCAGAAATGGATATCTTCCGAAAACATTATATAATTATTGACACCATCTACCCTGGAAACCATGCAATATTTATTGTTAATTTTTCTGGGAAAGAGAGCCATACCTTTATTCTGGGCATATTCACCGTTAATAGGTAAAACTTTAAAAGTATAGAAATCTGTTGTCTCAATCAGCTTGGGCAGAATAGTAAATCCACTGTATGCTGTATATGTGGCATAATACATCACTGAACCGTCATTTTCGGTAAATCTTACAAACCGGGCATCTTCAATACCGTTTCTTTCTGTGTCTGAAATAGGGAATATTACCCTCTCAGATAATGCTGTATCAAGAGAAAAACTAATCTCGTAGTGTGAATTGGCGAGCCAGTTAATATCTTTTATAACTTTTCTCTGAACTGAATCAAGGTTATTATCATCAATAGCCTTGGCAATACTTGCCTGTAGATCGCCATAGGTAAACTGATCATTTAAATATTCCATAACCATTCCAACCAGGCTTTCCTGGATATGCATCTCGGAGAGCTTTTCAACAAAAGCTTTTTTATCATATACATGTCTCTTTATGGCCTCGGGGATATCTACCAATTCTCCGGGGTCTTTAAATACCAGATCATTGTTAATATCAATGATCCCGCTTCTAAATACTATCGAAGATATATGCCCTTCACCTGTAGCACGGAAACTTACGATGACCCTTTTTTCTCCTTCACAGAGAGAAGTTTGGTCAGGATCTTCCATGATTGAAGGATTAAAAAATGCTGCTGATTCAATAGAATACTCCATTGTGAAGTATGAACCGATCAGCATCTTGGTTGATTTCGAAAGTAATTCAGGTTCAACATCCAGTTTACTAATGATATTTTTAACTTTATTGAAATTTTTTCGGTAGACCTTGGATATATTACGGTGTCGCTGGGAAAAATTTGTTAATACCTGGTTTAATGTAAATCTAACATCCTCTTCGGACATGGCCAGAATCTTACTTATGATACTAACTGCCCTCTCATCTCCACCAGGCAGAAAGAAACGGGCGATAACTCTTTTTGAATCGGGATAGAACTTTATATTTTTGCGTTTTACTTGAATAGCCAAACGGAACATCGCTCCCTCTGTTAATACTACTAACACTATATTATAAACATTAATTGATGTCCATCCACAGAGATTATTTAATTCTTTACTTTAAAATTAATTCTCTAAAACCATGTAGGCTATTTTAGTTGCATGGTCTGCAACTCTCTCGAGATTACTTAAAAGATCCAGATAGATTACACCTGCAGCAGGATAACACTTTTTCGTATTGATACGATCAATATGCTCGTGACGCAATACTTTTTCCTGATCATCAACCCAGTCATCATCTTTAATAACCTGGGCAGCAAGGTCCCTGTCATTGTTCTCAAAAGCAGTCGTTGCTCTTTCGAGCATTGAATCAACCTTTCTGTAATAATCAGTCAATTCCTCAATAGCAGCATTCGAAACCGGTAATCGCTCGTCAACTGCTTCCTCGGAAAGCCTTAAAATATTTTCGGCATGATCGCCAATCCGTTCTAAATCATTCGCAGCTGACATGAGACTTCCGATCATAGTTGACTGTTCCCGTGTCATGGAATGCTGTGATACATCAGCCAGGTAGATATTGATCTCTTTTTCAAGGTCATTGATCAGCTCTTCCATCTGTTCAATATGCTGAACCTTTTTCAGGTCACTCTTTATAAATACCTGCATTGCTTCATCGAGCATTTCCCGGGCAATAACTGCCATTCGCAATAGTTCTTTTTTTACTCCCCCAATTGCTGCCGCCGGAGTTATCAAAATGCGCGGATCAAGAAACTTAGGCCCAAATTCCATCTTTGAATCATCACCCGGAATAATTTTGCAAACCAGGGCTGAAAACTGCCTGATGAAAACTATAAAAACCAATGTGCCAAATAGGTTGAATGCAGTATGCGTATTAGCCACCTGACGCGGAACTGTGCCGGCCGTTAGCACCATGAGATCAGTAAAAGGGCCGAGGAATATTAAAACCAGCACAACACCACAAACATTAAAAAGCACATGGGCAGCAGCAGCTCTTTTTGCGGCGACATTTGCTCCAATTCCTGCAAGTATTGCTGTTATACTTGTCCCGATATTAGTACCGAGAACCAGTGGAACCGCTGAATTAAAAGGAATTAAATCCTGCATTGTGAGGGCGATAATAACACCGGTTGCAGCGCTGCTGCTCTGAATTAACGCGGTGAAAATAGCTCCGCAGAGGATACCAAATAGTGGATAAGCGCTAAATTGAGCCAGCAGATTGTGGAAAGCCTCTAAATCCCTGAGGGGGCTCATACCCTCAGACATGGTGGTCATTCCAAGAAATAAGAGTCCAAAACCTAAAAGAGTCTGCCCCAGGTAACGATGGATCCGGCGGCGACCAAAAAAGTTGAGGAGCGAACCAACCCCAATTGCAGGGAAAATAATTATCCCGATTTTAAACGATACTATCTGGGCTGTTATGGTGGTTCCTATGTTTGCCCCGATAATAATACTTATAGCCTGCGATAAATTCATTAACCCGGCATTGGCAAAACCAACGACCATCACGGTTACTGTACTGCTGCTTTGCACCAGCAGCGTAACAACTACACCAG
The DNA here is from genome assembly GCA_019428945.1 of Bacillota bacterium. Lineage (GTDB taxonomy): Bacteria > Bacillota > Dethiobacteria > DTU022 > DTU022 > JAABTH01. The sequence continues at coordinate 23,654 of JAHYJM010000009.1, forward strand.
TGAGCGCACCCAGCAATGGCTTGTTGGTAAGGACCTCAAGTATCCGCCTGAAGCGATCTCCAGCTGCCTTCTGCATGCCGGAAGCCATAATTTGTATTCCAAAAAGGAAAAGGCCCAAACCGCCAAGTGTACTGAAAATTATTTCCCAGAACAAACCGACACCTCCTGAACCCACAACTTCTATTATAACCGAAGGTGTCAAAAATGAAACTCAGCTACGAAGAGATTAACCATAATTTATCTATTCCCGGTGAAAGCGGTAAGAGAGTTCAGGTTTACAGTTCTAATTTTCTCCTGATAATCGCTTCAGGGCTGATAGGATAACCTTTAATCCGAACAGCAGTGATTTCGACGATATAACCATTGTGGGCAGCTTTAATATACGCCCCGGTTTTGCAGTCTTTGATCATATCTACCCTGAGTCTAATAATTTGATCATATTGTGGATCAAGAAACTCAAGCTCATCACCGACAACAAACCTGTTACGAGCTTTTATTTTCAGGAAGCCATGTTCAGGATCATCGCTCTCAACAGTTCCGACAAAATCGTAACCCCTGATGTATGAAGAATCTTTAGTATACTCAGTACCAACATCGGGATCGGAAAGATAAAACCCTGTTGTATAGGGACGATGCGATACCCTGGTCAGCTCTGCCAACCATTCAGGATTAAACCGGTAAGAACTGCCCAGGGTTTCAAAACTGTTAAGGGCAGCACGATAGACCCTTGTTGTCGCCGCCACATAATAGGTAGTTTTCATACGCCCTTCAATCTTGATGCTGTCAACACCCGCAGCGGCAAGAAGAGGAATATGCTCAATCATGCATAAATCCCTTGAATTTAAGATGTAACTGCCATGCTCATCTTCGCTAACTGTAAAATTTTCACTCCGGGAAGTCTCACGCATCTGGTATTCCCAGCGGCAGGGCTGAGTGCATAAACCCTGGTTGGCGGATCGATTGCTCATTACCCTGGATAACAGGCAGCGCCCGGAATAGGCCACACACATGGCGCCGTGAACAAATACTTCAAGTTCTATATCAGGAACATTTTTTCTAATTAAAGCAACATGATCGAGGCTTAATTCACGGGCCAGGACAATTCTGTCAACTCCTTGATTGCGCCAAAACCTCGTACTTTCACTATTTGTGGTATTTGCCTGTGTGCTGAGGTGGATTTTAATCCCTGCATCACAAGACTGAACCAATGAAACAACTCCGGGATCCGATACTATAACGGCATCAATTCCAAGCTTTGCAGCCTCTTTGAAATATTCCTTCATTGCATCCAGATCTTCATCAAAGGGAAAGACATTCAGTGCCAGGTAAACCTTGCAACCGTGAAGATGAGCAAAATTAATTCCCTCGGCAAGATCATCAAGAGAAAAAGCAGTCTCCGGTGCTCGCAGGGAAAAAGAACCGGCGCCGCAGTAGACTGCGTCTGCTCCGAAGCGAACCGAAGTTTTAAGCTTTTCCAGATTTCCGGCAGGTGATAAAAGTTCCATAGTCTAATTATACCTTATAGGCCGGTTCCGGGGAATCAGCACTGTTTCCTGAAGATAGCCGGTTATTAAGAATCAGCGATTTTACCCTGAACTTATATTATGATAACATTTCTACAATATGACATCATTCGATTTAATATGGAGGGATCTCAAAATGAAAGATATTGCTGTAGTATGTGACAGTTCTGCCAGTATTCCGGAAAATATTGTTGAAGAGCTGAAGATACATATTGTTCCTATTTATATTCACCACGGAGATAAAGTCTGGCGTGATCTCATAGATATTAAGCAAGATGAATTCTACCGCTGGCTGCCAACAGTTGAGAAACTCCCGACAACAGCATATCCGGGACCTGATGATTTTTTGCAGGTCTTTGAAAAATTAGCCAGTGAGGGATATAAAAATATATACAGCATACATATAACCTCAAAAAGTAGCGGCACTTTCCAGGCTGCAAAAATGGCAGGGGAAATGGCCGAAGAAAAGATAGCCGGTTTACGCGTGCAGGCTTTTGACACACTTAATGTAGCGATGTGCCATGGTTGGATGGTAATTGAAGCAGCCCGTGCCGCTGAGGAGGGCGCAGGCATGGATGATATAACAGCCCTGCTTGAAAGCATCTTGCCAAAAGCAGAAATGATCCAGACAGCCGACACTCTTAAATATTTGCATATGGGCGGTCGTATCGGCAACGCAGCACACCTGATGGGAAGCATACTAAATATAAAGCCACTGATTGGAATGCATGACGGTGTCATAGTCCCACTGGGTCGAGAACGCAGTCGTAAAAAAGCTTATGAGGCAATGGTTAACATGGTTGAAAAATCGGTGGGTGCCGGCAGAAAAATAAAGGTCGCTTATCTTCACGCGGCAGCGCTGGATCAGGTTGAGATAATACGCTCCATTCTGGAAAAACGCGTTGAATGTGCAGAATCAGTTGTAGCGGAACTGTCCCCCGCCCTAGGTGTTCATTCAGGTCCCGGGACAACAGGTATTTGTTATTTCCCGCTCAGCGCGCTCGAGAACCCCGTGTGAAATCACAGTTCTTTATGACAAGATGAGTTTCCGCATAGACTCAGTTGAATTAATTAAGCTTTAATCCTCCGTAATTATATGTATATCGGAGATGTTAAAAGAATATGGCTCAAGATAAAAGACAGGAGGTTTTATATTTGGCTCTCTTAAAAACGGTATCTGAGCAGGAAGCAACCGGTAAAGTGAAAGAAGTCTTCGATGATATCAAGGCAACAAAAGAAATTGATTTCATACCGAACTTCTGGCAGGCCCTCGCTATTAATCCCGACCACCTGGAAGCAACCTGGAATAAGCTAAAAGTTGTCATGCAGCCGGGGAAGCTCGATAAACGTACAAAGGAAATTATTGCCCTAGCCGTTTCAATCACCAATAATTGTGTTTACTGAATTCATTCACACAGCGCCGCCGTGAAGCGGCTGGGTCTGGATAATGAGGCTCTCTCGGAAATTGTGGCAGTGGTAGATGTTTTCTGCGGCACAAACCGCCTTGCCGACGCTTACCAGGTTGAACCGGATGTTTCACCTGACAAGGATTGATCCGGAGCAAACAAAAAGTAATACAGCCCTGAACAGATCTTTGTGACGATCTGTTCAGGGCCCTTTTATTAACAAATGAGCGATAAAAGTAAGAATAGATCAGCTGTTTTTTATATTTCTCGGCCCAATCATTTTTTCAGGCGCCAGGATTTCATCAAGTTCCTCTCTGGAAAGCAGCTTTTTCTCAAGGACCAAGTCATAAACTCCCCGCCCTGTTTCAAGAGCTTCTTTCGCCAGCCGGGTTGAATCTTCATAACCAAGAACAGGGTTAAGCGCTGTCACCAAACCGATGCTGTTGTATACCATATTGCGGCAGTGTTCAACGTTGGCCGTAATCCCATCAATACATTTATACTTTAAGGTTGTCATACCGTTCTTCAGCATTTCAATCGACTCAAAAATACTTTGTACTATTATAGGCTCCATCACGTTCAGTTCCAGCTGTCCCGCTTCGCCACCCAGGGTTACTGTTAAGTCATTTCCAATAACTTTAAAAGCAATCTGATTTACCACCTCAGGGATAACGGGATTAACCTTTCCCGGCATAATCGAAGATCCTGGCTGCATTGGCGGAAGGTTAATCTCATTTAGACCTGTTCTCGGCCCTGAAGAGATAAGCCTCAGGTCGTTCGAAATCTTTGAGAGCTTAACGGCAAGCCTTTTTACTGCCGATGAATACATCACAAATGAGCCTGTATCCTGTGTGGCTTCGATCAGGTTGTCGGCAAGCTTGATCTCAAGCCCCGTTATTTCCCTCAGATGGTGGATACATTTTTCACTATACCCGGGATCTGCATTTATACCGGTTCCGATTGCTGTTGCCCCCATGTTTACGATGAGGAAAAGTCTGGCATTCTGCAACAACCTGTCAATCTCTTCGCCAAGCGTAACCGCATAAGCTTCAAAGGCCTGGCCCAATGTCATCGGTACAGCATCCTGAAGTTGTGTCCTGCCCATTTTTAATACATCGGCAAATTCTACTCCCTTTGCCCTGAAAGAATCGATCAGGGAGCGCAAAACTTCAACCAGCCTGTAATTTGCATTAATTAGCGCTATTTTTATTGCAGTCGGATACGCATCATTAGTTGATTGAGAAAGATTGACATGGTTGTTAGGGTGACAGTGCTCATACTCTCCCCTGTCGTAACCCATTATTTCCAGGGCTCTGTTCGCTATAACTTCATTTGCATTCATATTGGTAGAGGTTCCGGCTCCGCCTTGTATCATGTCAACAACAAAGTGAGAATGCAGTTTACCGTTTATAATTTCTGAACAGGCCTGAACTATAGCATCGTGAACAGGTTTCGGAAGAAGCCCGAGTTCAAAGTTGGCCTTGGCTGCAGCCATTTTAACGGCAGCCAGGGCTTCGATGATTACAGGTGAAAAATTCAGCGGGATACCACTTATGTGGAAATTCTCCAGGGCTCTTAATGTCTGAATACCATAATAGTATTCATAGGGCACTTCACGATCACCCAATAGATCGTGCTCTACGCGTGTTCGACCTGATTGATACTGTGAAGATATATTTATTCCCCTGGTATTTTCCTGCCTCATACGCCTGGCAATAACACGGGCCGCTTTCATCAATACTTTACCGGCAAGCTCAGGCCTTATTTCACTGAGATCATTCAACTTTTCCCTGGTCAGAACAAGAAAACTTGAATTTACCAGCGCCCTTGCTGAAGTTGACTGGGGGGAATCATCCATTAATGCTCCCTCATTTAAAAAGTCATACTTGCTGAAAATCGTTATCCGTTTTTTCCCTTCAAAAGGAGTCGTTTTATTAAGTTCCACTTCCCCTTCATATATAATAAACAGCTTGTTTCTTGGCCCAAACTCCCTGAAGATATATTCATCGGCTTTGTAGTGCCTCTCTTCTACATACCCGGCAATTACCATTAATTCTTTCTCTGAGAGTGTTTTGAACAGCTCAATTTTTTCAAGGAAAGTACATATTAGTTGATTATCCATTACATCCTCCGCTGGTTCATAGTTGTTATTGGTTAATATTGAGAACATATCGATCATATCAAATTAAAAATATTAAGCAAGTCAGGAAATAGGCCGGAATCTTTTTTAGCATGTAAGATCCCGGCCCGGGTAAGCCATAAAATCGGTGATGATGATCATATCAGGTAGGCTGCATGACACCAAAGAAAACCAGCCAGGCTAAGACACTTTTGGCTATCAAGCTTAAAACGATATAACCTCTCTCACCGTATAGATAATCAGCCCATCTGCCAACTTTTCTGTACTGCAAAATCATATTAATCGGAAACAGGTTGAAGAAAACAAAATATGAGCCGATTATGGCATAAACAAACCAGGGTACCTCAGCAGGATCGGCATTACCGAGAGCATGCATAATAATGATAATCCAGGGGCCTATCCCAGCGATAGAGCCAAAAACAAATGGCGCCCAAACAGTTTTATCTGTGTACTGGTTTAATTTTTCCATCAGCAGGCCGAACCAGTTCATTGATGCATTCAGGATAAAGATCGCAATTAAAGCGCCAATATCATAAACGCCAAAGAGCATTGCTATAAGAATAATCATCAGGGATGAACTTAAAGAATACTCATACCAGCGGAAAACATTAATACCTTTTTTTAGATCACGGTTATAGATTTCATTGGTCTTGGGCATTACAATGATAAAATGTGCCAGCGCTGAAAGCAGAAGGAAAAATGACACAAAAAGGCCAAAGGGCACTTCTGCAATCTGCTCCGGCCTGGTAACCAGGCGCATAATGTCAGTATTAAACTCAAGGAAATATGACCAAACCGGGGTTTTGAATGCTTTTACCTGATCAACAGAAAGGGCAATAACCAGCATTGCCATCCCCTGCAAAAAGTGTAATATCCCCATGGTCAGGTTAAATCTTTTTAAATAGGCGAAGCTTATCTGCCGAAGTTTTTTCTGCTTTTTACTTCCCTCCAACTCAGCTAGCTTTTGTTTCAGCTCATGATGTGATCTCTCCAGTTCCCTGCATCTTTTTGCTTTATCCGGCGTAAGGGGTTTTTCGTCAACCAGGGAACCTTCTATCCATTCACCACTTAACTTTGTCCCATCCGGCCTGGTGTAAATACCCTGGCCATGACGTTTGCCGGACTCCCACTCTCCGGTATAAATAGAGCCGTCCGGTTTCACCAGAGTTCCCATTCCATCCGGTTTGTCATTATGCCACTCACCGGCATACCTGGTTCCGTCAGGTCTTGTCCAGATTCCCTGGCCATGACGCATATTATTCTGCCATTCTCCACTGTAAACTGCTCCATCAGGATACGTATAATTTTTTTTATTCATCATAAACCTCCCTGTCGAATATACTTTAATATGAATTCCCGGTTGCTGCCCATTAATTTGGCGGCCTCATTTCCTACCGGTATTGACTGCCGATTACCGGTAATTATATACTACCATTAACCTTATTAAGTTCAAGTCTTATTTGTCTTAATTTACTGATAAGAATGTAACGCCTCAACTCTTGATCTGCTGAGGATGATCCTAAATTTTTAGCGATGATCTTAAACGATGTTAATTTATGACACAGAAGGTGAGACAAATGAAACCTTATAGATTTAAGATTCTGCTAATCATATCGCTATTTATAATTACTTCCTGTACTCCTGCAGCGATAGTTGAAGAAAATAATGAACAGGGTGATACCGGGAGTGAAAAAGCTGAATACATCAAAATCAGCGCTGAAGATGCAAAAGCCATGATGGAAAATGAGGGAGTTATCCTGGTAGATGTTCGAACCACTGAGGAATTCGAAGAGATACGTATTGAAGGCGCAATGCTGATCCCGGATTATGACATAGAAGATCTTGCCGGGGAAATGCTGCCTGATAAAGAGGCAACTATCCTTGTATACTGCCGAACCGGCAGACGCAGCGAAATAGCTTCAAAAAAACTGATTGATATGGGCTATACCAGCATTTATGATTTTGGGGGCATAGTCGACTGGCCTTTTGATACAGTAAGCGGAAAATAAAATTGTTTGCAAAGGGGAAGGTTTAATGAAAGCAGCAAAAATAATTGCCTGGTCAGGTTTGATTGCTATGACCGTTGTTCTGATTAATGGTTTTGTCAATGGAGACTTCAGCATTGACGGGGCAGCGCTTCTCGCAAACCCCTGGGGAATTGTTTCCCTGGTTGATCTTTATGTCGGATTCGCCCTTTTTTCTGTCTGGATTGTATTTCGCGAAAAAAGCACCCTGTCGGCCGTAATATGGGTTATATTGATGATGTTACTCGGTTTTTTCGCCGGAAGCCTCTATACTTTGATAGCTCTTTACCGCAGCGGCGATAATTGGGCAGCCTTTTTTATGGGCGCCCGCTACAACTTAAACAGGTGATCCAGGTTGATACCCGAAAGGACTATTTTCATGCCCAGTATAAATGAAATAGGTGAAGAATTAAAATCTGTTGTTTCAGGAAAAACCTTTGATGCCTTGTTACCACCTCTGGTATTTGTTATTACCAATGGTTTTCTGGGGCTTGATACTGCCGCGGTAGTTGCCCTGAGCCTGGCTGTTGGTCTTGGTATTATACGCCTCATACGCGGACAAAACTGGTTTTATGCACTGGGGGGACTTCTTGGTGTAGCACTGGCTTCAGGTTTGGCTGTATTGACCCGCAGCGCAGCAAGTTATTTCATCCCGGCCATTTTAAGCAGCGCCCTTCTTTTGCTGTTAGCCCTGGCAAGCCTTGTCGCCGGGAAACCTTTGGCTGCCTGGGCAAGTCACATCACCCGCGGATGGCCTCTCGAATGGTTTTGGCGCAGCGATATAAAACCTGCATACCGCGAAGTAACCTTGTTCTGGTCTGCGTTTTTCGCCATGCGTCTCATGGTCCAGTACCTGTTATATCGGACAGGAGATGCAGCAACACTGGCCTGGGCAAATACACTGCTTGGTTGGCCTGTAATAATTATTGTCTTGATTATTACCTACATATATGGCATCTGGAGACTTCGCAGCCTTCAGGGTCCTGGTGTTGAGGAATTTAAAGACGGTAAAGAACCACCCTGGCAGGGCCAAACCCGGGGCTTCTAATCAATGGGACAACGGGGACAGGTCCCTTTGTCCCACTTTCAGGGATCAGATCAAGCCGAATAACCTAGATAGCCGCAGTGGAAAATATTGGTGGGACAAAAGGACCTGTCCCCGTTGTCCCACTACAGTGAAGTGGTGAAGCCTAAAATATAGCGCATGATTAATGTTACATCCAAAACATCGATTACACCATCACGATTAACATCTGCAGGCACCAATTGACCATAATCAAGTTCCCTAACTTTCAGGACATGCTGCATGACCAGTGTAACATCCCTTACATCTACAATTCCATTACCGATGACATCACCATATTTAATATCTGGCAATTGAATCTGCTCCGGCAGATAATCCGGATCAGATTCAACCGGTGGTTCATTTTCAGCAGAAGTTTCAGGAAGAGGTGGCGGTGAAGGATCGATCAAACCGGTAGTTTCCAGGTAAGTTTCAGCCAACCAGCCGAATTTAACCTCCCCTTCAAGCTCAATCGCCGCGTACCACCAGTAATGATACGATGACAGGCTGCCCGGCTGGGAAGCATAGATTCCGTTGCTTATATGCTCCCGGATCTGAACAACTGTGTCTCTTGGAAGCGCAACGGGAAGCTGGTTTGCGCCTTCAAGGCGAAAATTCAAGTTGTTGACAGTTGTCCTGACATGCTCGCCATGAAAATATAGTCCTGACTTTTCCCGGCTCAGAGGAACTGATATAAAAGCAGTCGGCCAGATACTGCTTCCCGGACTAATTTGCTTTACATTATATGCACTGCTGCTGCTGCTTGAATCGGAAACAAGAATAGCGCCATCTTCCCTGACAGCTTCGACTACCCCGACATGCCCCAACCTGCTGCCATAATAAACACCACTATCCCAGAAAGCAATCGTCCCCGGCGCTGCAGTTTCAGATACGGTCGCCCCTCTGGAGGCATTATATGCCCAGGTATTCGCATTAAAGCGCATGCTGTCCAATGCATATTTACAATAACCAAGCTGCATCATTCGTCCATGTGTATACCAGGTACAATTATTGCCTTTACTTGGGAAAAAATTGAAAACCGTATATTCCGGAAGCCAGGGCCAGCGATCAAATTCTTCCCTGGTAAGAGGAGTATAACCCTCAAATGAGGATGCTGAAGAGGTCAGCAAAAGCAGTATAAATGTAAGGATTATCGCAACCCTGCAAGTTTTCTTCATTGGCATCAATTTAATTAACCCGGATTGCCGGTAGCCCGGACTAATTTTCTCCCCGTACTATTATCTGTATATATTTATACCATTATACATAATTTCATAAAAATTGCAACATCTGCAGTTCATTTCCAGCTTGATATTTCAATCCTTTATACAGCTTCTTCTTTAACTTCGCGGGCAATTTCCTCAGGATCTCTGCCAAGTCTTTTCTGACCGGCACGCAGAAGTAAAAATCCAAGGGCATAAACTGCAGCCCCTGCCACAAACATACCATGATTGCCCATTAAATCCATCGAGAGACCGAGCACACTTGGTCCAATCATCTGGCCGGTCATGGTGAAAACATAATAGAGTCCTATGTAAAAACCGATCCTGTCGCGACCGCCCAGGTCGGCAATCAAAGGCATGGCCTGGACATTTACCAGGGCCCAGGCAAAACCGGCAAATACAAATATCACAGCAATAACATTAGGGTTTCGCACCGGAATAGCCAGCAAAAACATAGCGGGCACTATAGCCAAACCGATAAGCATGGCCGGAATCTTACCGATACGTGTCCCGATTAGGCCTGCCAGCAAGGCAAAAACAAGAAATGAACCGGCAAAAGTCGTTAATATAAAAGCAGCCCGTCCTTCGGTAAGCCCCAGAGTTTCAACCCCGTAAATGGGAAACATAGCGTCAAGCCCGGCAAAACCGATAAAATATGTAAGCATTGCAGCCAATATTAAAAACTGGCCAAAATTCTCAGGTTTCAATAAAACTTTGATACCGTCAATTGCTTCCCTGATCGGGTTTCTGGAGGCAACCAGTGTATTGTCAACATAAGGAGGATGCCTGTCTGCTTTTTTCCAGACGATGAAAAGGGTTAATATAAGCACAAAAGCGCCAATACCAAATGTAAGGCGCGGATCGATATCGTATAAAAGTGAAAGTCCTCCGAAGGCAATCAGAGTTCCCAGCCCACCCATCAGGTTGATGATCCCGTTGGCAGCAGATCGCTTTTCAGGCGGGGTATGATCTGGCATGAGGGTAATAACCGGTCCCCGGTAAGAGTGCATAGCCGCAGTAAACAATATTTCCGTTATGATAAGAGTCCAAAGTACTACTGATGCAAAGGGTATGGCAAAAAAAGTGAGCGCGGCTACGGGTACCGCAACAACCATAAATGGCAGCCTGCGTCCCAACGGTGTATTAACCCGGTCTGACCAGGCTCCGATGATTGGAATAAGCAGCAGTCCGATTAAATTGTCTGTTCCCATCAGGAGGCCGATTATTGCCCTTGATTCAAAAAACTCACGGTACATCAGGGGCAGGAATGCATTGTAGGTTGTAAAAACCAACTGAACCCCCAGGAAACCAAAGCCAATCCACCATATCTTTGCGTAAGAAAAGGATTTTTCTTCTGAAGAAAGCTCACGGACAACGTTTCCAGCTTTACTCATCCCTGGTTTTTCTTTCATTTTACTACACCCTTAATTTGTTTCCGTTTCATCATAAGTATCATCTCCCCTGTAATGATTATGATTGAGTATCTTTCAACAGAGACAATTTGGATCCTGCAATTAGAAGGGAAATACCACCGGTAAAAGTAAAACACTGACAATAAGAACTATAAGGGTTAATGGCAGCCCGTTTTTTACGTAATCGCTGAACCGGTAACCACCGGGGCTCATTACAAGTATATTGATCGGATGTGAAACAGGGGTCATGAAACTGGATGCGACCGCATAGGCAATACCCATCACAAAAGGATAGGGAGATAAACCAAGACTTGCTGCCGTGGCGATGGCAATTGGAGTCATAACAACCGCATTTACCGGGCTTGGAATAAACTGATTTAGCAGCAGAGTCAGAGCCATCATACCGGCCAGAATCGCCGTCGGTCCATACACCCCGGCAATTTCCAACACGAACCCGGCAACCAGGGCGGCAGCGCCTGTCTGTTGTATAGCCATGCCCAGGGGGAGCATTGCTGCAATCAAAAAAACTGATTTCCATTCAATTGCCCTGTATGCCTCTTCAACAGTGATGCACTTTGTAATAATCATAAGAAGAGCTCCGGCAATAGCCGCAACATAAATCGGCAACCAGTTCAAAAGCGCTGCTGCCAATACTCCGGCCATAATCAACCCGGCCAATGGCGCTTTGTTTAAAAGTAATTTTTCCCTGTAATCGAGTGTAAGGATAACAAAATCGTCGTCTTTTGCCAACATTTCGAATCTCTCCCTCGTACCATAGCACAGCAGGGCATCCCCAAACTGCAGGGGCATATCATTAAGATTTGTCCTGAAAGCACGGTCTCCCCGCCAGACAGCTAAAACTGAAACACCGAACTTCTCACGAAAATTCAACTGACGCAGTGTTTTCCCAGTCAGCGAAGTATGTGGTGATAGCATAACTTCAACAACTCTCAGCGAATCAGTTTCCAGGTCTTTTAAATCAACCTCGGGGTTACGTTCAATCTCAAGAGTTTGATGGCCTCTCAGGACCTCTATATCGGCAGAACGCCCTTCAACTACCAGTAAATCATTTTCCTCAAGGCGCATCTCAGGTTCCGGCATCAAAAATTCCTGTTCACCGCGGATAATATTTAATATTGAGATACCATATGCCGGGGCAAGATTCGTATCTTTAAGAGTACTGCCGCTCATAGGCGATCCTTCAGGGATGCGTAGATATAATAGACGTTCATGCAGGCTGTATTTTTCAGGTTTGCAGTCATTTATATTCTTAAAACCGTTGTAACCCTGTAAAGATTGCAACTGATCAAACAGGCCTCTGAAGAGGAGTTGATCCCCTGCCTGGAACCTGATGTCCCGCATATTTGTCCGGCGAATCATATCCCCCCGACGAAATGCCAGCAGGTTGATTCCCATTTTCTGCCGTGCATCGAGTTCAAGCAATGTTTTACCATTGAAGACAGAGTCTTCGCTGACTTCAAGCTCAATCATACCGATGTGATCAGAATAAAGACAGGATGTCTCCGGTACTTCCGCTTCAATCAAAATCACCGGTTTACCGGAAAGCTTTTCAATAACATCAAGACGGCCTAAAACCAATAAGCGGTCTCTGGCTTCCAATTTTAAATCCGGTTCGGGAATGTGATAATCTCCTTCACTACGCATTACACTCAAAACATTTAATCCAAGAGCCCTGCCGAAACGGCTCTCCGCCAGGGTTTTCCCGGAAATAGGGCTGTCTGCCGGTATCGTAATCAGAGCCAGGCGTTCCTCAATATCGTAATATAATCTGAAATCACGACCAGGCTGGATATTGTCGACAGAAGGGGTTTTACGCTCAGGAAGGATCCTCCGTCCAAGCAAAACCATATATAATATTGACACAATCAAAATAACGATACCGACCGGTGCAAAATCAAACAAACCGGGGGGACGAACGCCGGATTCCCTTAAAAAATCAACTACTACCAAGTTTGATGAAGTTCCGATCAATACGATCATACCGCCTATGGTTGTCCCATAGATCATCGGTAAGAGCAGCCGGGAGGCCGAGCGCCCTGTTCTGCGAACTATATCAAGAGTAACCGGTAAAAACATAGCAGCCACCCCAACATTAATTACAAATGCCGACACTACAGCTGTGCTGCTCATTAATACAGTTAGCAGCCTGCTCTCGCTTTTTCCGCCCAGGCGCAGCAGGTGATCTGCAAGTCTGGATGCTACCCCGGTCCTTGCCAGGCCGGCAGAAAGTATAAATACAGCCCAGATTGTCACTACAGCAGGGTTGGAAAAGCCGGATATGCTATCTTCAGGAGAAATAAGGCCGACCAGGACAAGCAGTACAAGAACGAGCAGGGCAACGAGGTCAGCCCGAAGGATTTCTGTTACAAAAAGAATAATCGCAAATAATAGTATTGCGAAGGTCAGAACAATTTCCAGGGTCATAATCTATATCTCCCTCTAAATTTGTCTGAACATAACACAAAGCTTACAGTACTGCAGAGGTTGAACTCACAAAGAAGTGATATAAAGAGCAGTGAGATATCTTTAAACATTATAGCATATGCTCAATTTAATTTTTACACTTCTGATTTCACCTGCTAATACACCTCATTCTGCTGCAAAATCCACCTGGATTTATATTGCGCTTTATTTTTATAATGCCTATAAAGGTAAAACCAGAGCAGGCGACGAAATATTTATATCTCTAAATTCTTATATTCGCCGGGAGTTGAGCTTAGTGAAAGTAATAATTATTGGCGCCAATGCTGCCGGGATGAGCGCAGCCAGCCAGATAAAGAGGCAGGAACCGGAATGGGATGTTATGGTTCTTGAAAAAGGCTCATATATATCATATGCGGGTTGTGGAATTCCTTATTTCGTTCAGGGGCTGGTTACTGATCTAGATAAACTGATTACTGTCACACCGGACGATGCCCTGCATAAACGCGGACTAAATCTTAAGCTGCATCATGAAGTGACAGCAATTGATCCGGTTATTAATACAGTTTCTGTTGAAACTCCTGACGGCTTGATAACAGAAAATTTTGATCGCCTGATCATCGCTACCGGCGCGAATCCACATCAAACAAGTATAGAGTATAAGGCGTCTAAACGGATCTTGAATGCGCACAGGTTGGATGACGCCAAAAATATTCGCAGCCTGATTGAATCAAAACAGGCAGACAAATGTGCGGTAATAGGTGGCGGATATATAGCTATTGAAATGTTGGAAGCTTTAAAAAAACAGGGACTCAACACCCACATGTTTCACCGGCGTAATGATCTTTCCCGGAATTTTGAAAAAGAAATTTCAGACATCGTGCTGGCAGAAATGGATAACGAAGGTATTGAGTTACATCTTAACCAGGCGGTAACCCGGATCACCGGGCATAATAGTGAGGTAGAACTTCAGACGGAAAAAGAGAAATTTATATTTGACATGGCAATTGTCGCAACCGGGGTGGAGCCAAATAGCTGCCTGGCGCAGGATAGTGGAATTGAAATCGGCGTTAAAGGAGCAATCAGGGTAAACCGTTTTATGCAAACGAATTATGATCATATTTATGCTGCCGGTGACTGTGCAGAAACAACTAATATTATAACCGGTGAACCTCAATACCTGGCCCTGGCTCTGAAAGCTAATAAAGAAGGCATTGTCGCCGGATTAAATGCCTGCGGAGGAAATGAAGAGTTCCCGGGGGTTTTAGGCAGTGCTATCACCAAATTTTTCGACCTGGGTATCGCTCGCACCGGTCTTACTCTTGCCGAAGCAGAGAATTGCGGCTTTGAGGCAATCAAATTCAGCATTACTGCGAACAGCCGGGCTCATTACTACCCGGGCAGAAGTGATGTTAAAATCGTATTAATAGCAGAGAAAAAAGAAGGCCGCCTACTGGGCGCCCAGATGGCGGGCCCTGTTGACGGTGTCAAAAGAATTGATGTATACGCTACTGCTATTACAGCAGAGATGAATATTGACCAGATTTTCGAACTGGATCTTGCTTACGCCCCGCCGTTCTCGCCGGTTTACGATCCGGTAGTACTATCCGGAAGGGTAGGACGTAAAAAAATAGGTTCGCCTTAATCATGCCTGCTGCTATCAGTAAGATTGAGTGATATAAGAAACTCTAACGCAGCGGTCTGTCAAATTCATAAATAATATAGCGCGAAGTAAACATGCGGGTATTTACATTGAGCTGCTCGCTACCTCTTTTATAAACAATGCTTAATCCGAGGCGATCTTTGAATAGCCAGCCGCGTTCTGCAAGATAATCATTTAGATGCTCTTCATCCGCCGCTTTTTGGATCATTTTAAGGTCCGGGAAAGGCACTAGATCCTGACCGGTTAATTCAATAGCCATGATTCCAAAAAAGACAGGCAGAGGATTACCCTCCTGAAATATTACAGGGTATCTGTTAACCACAAGTGCAATCAGCAACAGTAATACAACAAGAATAATGTACCCTTTTTTCATTATAACCCCTCCTGCATTTTATCGAGCCAGTGGATATGCAGTCAGGCATCCTGCTGATTATTAACACATTTCTACCTATTTTCTTAAAATCCTTTTCTGGGGATTAAAAGTAGCTTTTAATGCACATCTAATCAGTCCGGGTACTCTCACTTTTACTAAAGCATGTTATAATAATCCAGACCAAATGAGGGAGTTTCCATTAAATAAGCATATTTTTTGTAAGCTAAGAGTTCTTTCAGATTCCGAACATAAATCCCGAGAGGTGTTAAATGTTAGGCAACTATGTTAATACAATAACCATCATTATAGGCAGTTTACTGGGCCTGCTGGTTCATAAAGGCCTGAAAGAAGAATACAAGATCATTGTTATGCAGGCTATAGGACTATCCGTCTTATTTATCGGCGCCACAACGGCGATCGGCGGTCTTTTGGATCCCGACAGTGAGCCGATTTTATTTATAATCAGCCTTGTAATCGGAGGGGTTGTTGGCGAGCTGGTCGGACTGGAAAAAGGGTTGGAAAAGGTCGGCATGTCCCTTCAGCGCATGGTCACTTCGGACGTTCAAAAGAGTGAACACAGTGAACACAATGTGGCAAGAGGATTTGTAACAGCAAGCCTGATCTTCTGCGTTGGCACCATGGCCATCATCGGCTCTCTTGAAAGCGGCCTCAGAGGCAATTATGATATGCTTTTTGCCAAATCTGTCCTTGATGGAGTCACATCGATGATCCTGGCTTCCACGCTCGGTATCGGCGTGATCTTTTCAGCAGGGATGGTCTTTCTATATCAGGGCGCGATCATCCTCTTCGCCGGTTCTCTGGAACCTTTCTTAACTGTCAATGTCATCCGTGAAATATCGATCATCGGGGGCATATTAATTCTGGGTATAGGCCTGAGCATGATGGAGATTAAAAAAATCAAAACGGTTAACCTTTTACCGGCTATATTTGTACCGGTAATCTATTATTTTGTGGTCATCCCCATGATCAGGCTCTTCAGTTAGCGGCAATCAAGCCCTGCATAATAAAGATTTATTTGGCGCCGCTGTAATCGTAAAAACCACGACCTGTTTTGCGACCAAGCCAACCTGCCGCAACATATTTTCTAAGCAAAGGGCAGGGGCGATATTTGGAATCACCCAGACCATCATGTAAAACTTCCATAATGGATAAACATGTGTCAAGGCCAATCAGATCAGCCAGCGCCAGCGGACCCATAGGATGGTTCATCCCAAGCCTCATTACGCTGTCTATCGCTTCCGCTTCGGCAACGCCTTCCATCAGGCAGTAAACTGCTTCATTGATCATCGGCAGCAGAACCCTGTTTGATACAAATCCGGGGAAATCATTAACCTCAACGGGAGTTTTATTCAGCTTTTTCGTTAAATCTTCAACCACACTGAAGGTTTCATCTGAAGTAGCCAGCCCCCTGATCACCTCAACCAGCTGCATTACCGGCACAGGATTCATAAAGTGCATTCCGATCACTTTCGATGGACGTGAGGTAACTGCTGCGATACTGGTGATAGGAAGTGATGATGTATTGCTGGCCAGGATTGTATGTGCGGGACAGAGCTGATCAAGAGTCTGAAACAGCTCTTCCTTTACCTCCATTTTTTCTACAACGGCTTCAATGACGATATCTGCGCCGGCGCCGTCATTCAAATCAACTGTTCCTTTAATTCGTGAAAGGACGACTCTTTTATCCTCCTCAGAAATCCTCTCTTTATCAACACTTTTCTGCAGGTTTTTCTCGATTACCCCGATCCCTTTATCGACAAATGTTTGATCAATATCCCTGAGTACCACAGTAAACCCGGCCTGAGCACAAACCTGGGCTATACCTCCACCCATCTGACCCGCTCCAATAACCATAATCTTCTTAATTTCCACCATGAAACCCCCTTTTTCAGTTTACTTTTTCCATAAACCTGCGAACCGAGTTAAGTTCAAGATTAAGAAGCTTACCAATATTCATCTTAGCCTGGATCCCTCTCGCTTTGCCATGGTGAGATACAACACGGCCGATATTTAAATCATCCCTGACTTCGTTCATGATTACTTCATCGGCTAAATCCCTTGTTGATACCTTAAGCTTACCTGCAACATATTTTTTTGCTTCCCCTACTCGCATTCCGGTCATTTGCATGCGCGCTACCAGATCTCCGGCGGTGCGCAAACCACCCATGCCCGATGCCAGTGTGTGTGTAGCAATCATTCCGCAAAAATCGCCTGTGCCTACCTATAATCCATCAGCTTTACCCACCTCAGCCATGGCCACTGATACCCTGCTGACCACATCAACAGGAAGAACTTCAACCGTAGTCACTCCGCCGACACCTAACCCGACATTGGGATGGACAGGAATATTGGCCGCTTCCACACAGGCTCTGCAGTAGGTCACGGCTCGGGCAAGGTTAAAAGCAAATGATTTTTTGCTGTTGTTGTTTATAACCGGTCCAAAAATGGTTACCCCTGCTTTCTCAGCCAGTTTTACCTGCTCATGGGGGTAAAGTCCGGCCAGCCGCACTCCATCATATGTTAGCCTGCCGTGCATTCCCAGTACAAATTCCCCAGCCATGCCCATCTCTATACAAATGTCCGGATATTTTTCTTTAAGTATTTCAGCTGCTTTAAGAGCAGCATAGAAGTCTGCATCACCAGCCGCTCCGGTAGTATCGAAATCAATACCCTCCGCCCCGCCTTCATACATTTCACTCGCTACATAAACGAGGTCTTTGATACAATATTCAGCTGCTTCCTCCTGGGCGTCTCTCGACTCGCCGATCTTACCCTGTGGCAGCAATTCCGCCCAATTATGTACCGGTCCGTCAGGGCGGCTGTAACGGCCAAGATCGGGCATGGCGCCGTAAAAAAGAGGTATCGTAAGCAAATGTGATGCCTGCTCCACCCAGGATCGCTCTTCAGTTGCTACAGTTTTAACCGCCTTATAACTGTAATCTATAAAACCTGATTCAGCCGTATCCATCCCACAAACCCTTTCATAAGTCTGAAGCATTTGCAGGCGGTTAACCGAAAACCCCCGGGGAACCGAACCGATTGAAGGAGAATCACCGGTCATAATGATCTCATTGCCCTTTTCTACTCCTACCATTTTACCCGGCCTTGTGCAAATCTCATACAACCTGTCAAGATCTTCTGATCTCAGCGGAGCTATTTTCCCTCTGTCAGAGGCATCTTCCATGCCGGCCTGTAAATCTTCTTTAATTTTTGATCCATCAACTTCTATCAACTCTCCATCGCCAAACCTTGTTAATACCATAACCACTCACCTTTCATTTAAATTTCTTAATTTTCATAAAGCAGAAATTAATTGCCCGCCTTAAAAGTTACTTAATATTGATCTGTTGAATAGATACGCGGCCTAAAAAGATCTTGTTGAAAACCCTGGATACAAGAGCAATACCATTATACACAATATATATTATCCTGGTTAAGACAATACCGGAAATGTTATGACTTTATCCGTTTGCATAAAATGAAGGTGTTTTCAACTTTTGGCAGAATTTACTTACGATCGGATTAAGTTTACTGTTTGGAAAGCTAAGCAGAATATGTTAGTTAATAAGGCTGCGAGGAGACATGTTCCCCATGGATAAGAAAGAGAGAACCGGAGAAAAACAGGTTATACCCTGGGCAGGCGGCAAATACGGCGGACAATTAAAAAACAATGTTCCCCATGGTCTTGGCAAATTACTGATGCCGGATGGTACAAAATATGACGGTGAATGGATAGAAGGTAAACCACAGGGAAGAGGGATTCTCATCTATGCAAAAGGAGCAGTTTACCGGGGAGAATTTTCTGAAGGTAAAAAACATGGGTATGGCCAATATGTCCAGCCCGATGGGACCATCATCAAAGGTAGATGGAATAAGGGAAAATTTTTGGATACACTTGAATCCCTGCAAAAAGGATCTGCTATTTTAAGGAATACATCGGGCAGAGATGTAATCAGGATCAAATCTTTATACTTTACCTACAAAAGCGGTAAAGGAATATTCGATATAAATTTTAACGTTAAAAACGGAGAGGTATTTGGCTTTCTCGGACCCAATGGCGCTGGAAAAACAACAACAATCCGTAACCTGCTCGGATTTACCAAGCCGGACAGTGGAATCTGCACAATTAACGGACTGAATTGTTGGAAAAACGCAGCGGAAATACAGGGCGAACTTGGGTATCTGCCCGGTGAAATGGCATTTTTTGATGAGATGAGCGGCATACAATTTTTTAACCTGATCGGCGACTTAAGAGGAAAACGGGGTAATTCCCGCCGTGATGCCCTGATCGATAGATTCGAGCTTGACCCGTCAGGCAGAATTCGTCGCATGTCCAAGGGTATGAAGCAGAAACTGGGTATTGTAACTGCATTTATGCACGACCCTGCAGTATATATATTGGATGAGCCGACCAGCGGACTTGACCCTTTGATGCAGAATATCTTTGTGGAGCTGATCCTTGAAGAAAAAGAACGGGGCAAAACAATCCTCATGTCATCTCACAACTTTGAAGAAACCTACCGCACCTGTGACCGAGCCGGGATTATCCGGGAAGGCCGCCTGGTTGCTCTTGAGGACGTGCATTCACTGAAATCATCTCAGCGCAAGGCGTACCTGGTTACGCTGGGCAGAAAAGAAGACCTTGAACACTTGCGCTCAGCCGGTCTTGAGATCGGCCGGATCAGTAAAAATACGGTTGAAGTATATGTATCAGGTAATTATGATCAGTTTATTTCCGCCCTGGCCGGGTGCAAAGTACTCGGGATTGAAGTTGCCACACAGAGCCTTGAACAGGTATTCCTAAAATATTACGGCCAGGAGGCTTCTTTCTAATGAGTTTTTCTCTATTCAAAGCCACCGCTAAATCAAACTGGCTTATTTTCCTGATTTTCTTCGCTATCCTGCTAATGTACATGACCGTTATGGTTGGCATGTATGATCCGGACAGTATCGAAGCAATGAATCAATTTATTGAGGCGATGCCGCAGGGAATGATGGAAGCCTTCGGTTACGGTGATACAGCGACCAGCCTGGCAACTTTCATGGCTCTTTACTATTATGGATTTATCATAATTATTTTTCCTCTTATTTATTGTATTATCCTGGCGAACCGGTTGGTGGCTGCGCTGGTTGATCGCGGTTCCATGGCTTACCTGCTGGCCACACCCAATACACGGGTAAAAATTATTACTACCCTGGCCGTTTATATGGCCGCAAGTATTACATTACTATTACTCATTAATACAGGAATCGGACTGGCGTTAAGTGAATCCATGTTCCCCGGAGAAATGGACATACCTGCCTTTTTAAAGCTCAATCTGGCTGCTATCTTATTAACCCTGGCGATCAGTTCAATCTGCTTCTTTTTTTCCTGCATTTTCCATGAAACTAAGTACTCACTGGCTTTTGGCGGCGGCATACCCATTCTCTTCTTTATAATTAATATGCTGAGAAATATCGGGGGCAGTAATCAGTGGCTCAAATATTTGACACTTTATTCCCTCTTTGACGCAAATGCAATTGTTACCGGAGAACAATCCATTATAACTTTATGCCTCGTTTCAGCTGCCATATTCCTTGCTCTTTATGGGGTAGGTATTATTATTTTCAGCCGCCGTAATTTATATTTATAAGAAAGAAAAAGTATAAACTCTAAACACGGGCTGTTTTTTATTAACTATAATTTTATAGATATTAATAACTGGACTCATTATTATTTATAGTGGTATAATATTTTTACCGCAGGTTCAAATACTCTCTCCATAAATTAAGCCCTTGTTCCTTCGGCAATATTTATATTAAGAAAGGGATGAGTTAAAATTAAGATTGATATCAAAAAAAGTCAGGTGGTATTATCTCCCGAAACGGATGAAGAAAAAGCGAAATTAACAGCTCTCTGGAAAATTTTAATCGACTGCGTCCGGGACACAAGAAAGCTCGTTCCTGTCGGGGAATATGTTCCGGCTAAAAATGACAAAGGAGCTTCTTTCTATATTGAAGGGCTCGAATCTGAAGACTCAACTTTTACAGAGGTAAGGGTTGAACACGACACCCAGGTATACTGTAAAACCTGCAATAAACTTCTCTACTTAAAAGCAGGAGAAGTCATCCCCCTTTGCTGTGGTAAAATGATGGATATTGTAGATTAAGATCATTTAAATTATCAGTCCTTGAAAGTTAATCAAACATTGTTAACCAACGATTTGCCCAGTGCCGCCTTCTTAGAAAATGGTAAAACAATAGCAATTAGTGAAGTAAATTAATCCTGCGTTAAAAAAGGGGACAAGCCTGCATAAGGCTGTCCCCTTTTTTATTTATTATAGAGGCTCCTATTCCGGATTATACTGCGGCAGGAGATATTCTTTCCTTATTTCTTTGAAGCTTTTAATATCCGGGGTAAACAGCGCTTCTATTTCCTGCGGACTAAGGCCTTCTTCCAGATATTCTCCCATCTTTGCAGTGCCCATGATCAGATCGAACATAACATTTGTTTCATTACTTTTGGGGATATTAAAATCAGCCAGGGAAAATGCATAGGTGAGGGCATAAATACCGGTACGGGCTGGACTAAAAAGGTGGTAGTCGGTTATCTTCAACCTGACACCGCCAGCCTCCCCTCTTCTTTCAGGAATAAACTCGATTCCGGTTAAACCGGCATCATTAAGTATTGAGGCATATTCATTTTCATCAAGCCCTCTGCCGCCAATCCACTTAAACTGATCTGCCTGGAACACCCCTGTATTCTCACCCAGACCTGTTGTCATATATCCAAAAACAGAATCTATGTCAGGAATATTCGGCGAGGTTTGAACCCAGGAAAGTCCCGTGTCCTGGAAAATCATCGAGCGATCATATCCTTCCATGGGAACTACAGTTAAATCAGCATTTATATTACGGTTGAAGTATTGGCCCAGTTCGCCTGCAGTCATGCCGTGGGCCATAGGCAGTATATCAACCCCTACAAATGATTTAAAGCGTTCCTCCATCATCGGACCATCAACAATAAGCCCGCCCAGTGGATTGGGACGATCAAGAATAACTACAGGAATATTGTATTTTTCAGCGGCAACCATGCAATAGTTGAGGGTGGATATATAGGTATAAGAACGTGCTCCGATATCCTGAATATCATAAATTAGCAGATCAATGCCGCTGAGCATCTCCCCGGTAGGCATCCTTGTTTTACCATACAGGCTGTAAACAGGAATGCCCAGTTCCGGATGAGTGTAAGATTCCACATATTCACCGGCGGCAGCCTTCCCGTCTATTCCGTGCTCGGGGCCATAGAGAGCAACCAATTCCACATATGATGATTTATGCAGCAAATCGATGGTGCTTTCTCCCCTGCTGTTTACACCACTTTGATTTGTAACAAGGCCAACTTTTTTACCCTGAACCAGGTAACGCATTTT
Organism: Bacillota bacterium; assembly: GCA_019428945.1. Lineage (GTDB taxonomy): Bacteria > Bacillota > Dethiobacteria > DTU022 > DTU022 > JAABTH01. The sequence goes on from JAHYJM010000009.1 coordinate 46,356, forward strand.
TTCAAACAGCACTTCGCTACCCAGTTTAAACTCTTGATCAGTTTGATCAATCAATTCGAGCGATACCTGCATCAACCTGGTTACATCTCTCACATCAACAATACCATCACCATTTAAATCAGCAGCTTTCAGCTGATCATCAGTCAGATTACGCAGATTCAAAACATATTTCATTACCGCTACAACATCCCTTACATCAACTTTGCCGTCTTCATTAACGTCGCCGGGGTTGATCACTGGGGCACATGCAGCAGGAAATGAGAGCAAAAATATAGTTACTATACTTATCGCTATTATAACTATTGCCAGGCCTGTTTTACTCCTTGTTCTGTTTAAATATGGCATTCAATAAACCTCATTTTCTTCTCTGTTTTGGCTCATTTTTTTATGATCTAGCGCTGCCGAAAGAACAAACATTTTAACCCGACTGTCAGGATCTAATTTCTCGCCGATTAATAATTAACGCTGATACAGTAATTTTAGCCTCTGATCCCCAAAAGGGCGCCTAACTTTGTCAGGCCTTCATCATTTACCTCAAAGAGCCATTCTTCAACCAGAATACGGCGCAACTCTTCCTTCGCCCCCGGCTGACCCTCAAGAGCAAGAGCAAAACGTTTATAAAGATCGGGGGTGCAATCATAAACCCTGATCAGTTGATCCAGGTTATACTTGATTTTATTTATATCAGTAGGCACAGCCATACATTTCTGGGCCATAAGCGGACAGGTTATAGAATCCTTCTGTGTTGAAAACTCGAAAAATTTACTGCACATAGGGCAGTAATACCTGCCTGTATCCATATCACCGAGAATATCCAGGCTGTCAAGGCTGATTGATTCTTTAAAATCCAATTTCTCTTTTAACATTCCCAGGGCAGGCTTCAATATACTAAAGAACTTTTTACCATCCCACACCTTCTCTAGGTCGGTCAGAATGAAAGTAATCTCATTGCTGTGGAGCCGCTGCCCGGTTTCGCTTCCGGATATGCTGATGATAAAACTCTTTAGAGCCTGAAGCGGCTCATGTTTATAATCAAAATTCCAGTCATCAAGAAATGCAAGGTAAGTTTCAACCCACTTTTCAGCAATATCTTCAGGGTCTCCCTGAGCTATAAATGCGAGCATTTTTTGGGGTATTTTGGGGTAAAAAAGCCCGATTTTCTCCAGACATATAGTCGATTCCGGTCCAACAAGCTCCACCGGTATAGGGCTGTTGATGCAGACTTTGGGCATATAAGGGCAGACTGTATCTTCCATTGAGAACATCATTTTGCAGGTAAGACACCAGTAACGATTTGATCGTGATTTTTCTCCGGGCGGCATCTCGGCTACTCTGGCCATAATCATTTCGCGGTTTTTAAACATTTACCACACCTCCGGGTTTTTATTACCGATAAACTATATATTGCTTCAATATCATCATGCGAACTCCTGCCTGTCAAGGGGGGCTGCAGCCTTATTTTCCAAGGCTGTTTTTGAACTCTTTTAATATATGATTAACCAGGCAGGAGTTTGCCGCTTCGAAGGAAATAATATAGATCAGGTAAAGCGCCTCTATTTTTATGTCAGGAGAAACCAACCGTGATTGAGCTGGTTTATTCAAACCGAACTGAAAACCTGCTGGAAAAACTGGCGGTAGATCTTAAAAAAAGACGAGCTGAAGGAGCACACCCTCTCGAATCGGTTGAGATGGTAACCCCCAATCGAAACATGGAAACCTGGGTGCGTTTTAACCTTGCCCAGATTAATGGGGTAGCAGCCAACTTTCGCTTCCGAAGAATTGAACGCTTTATCGGTGAAATCATTTCTGAAGCCTGCCCGGGTGATATTAAGCTTGTCGATCTTGATACTGTCGAGGCTGCTGTGCTGTCAGCGCTTCTTGATGAAAACCTTCTTGATAACCCTGATCTGAAGCCTGTTCACAGATACCTGCAAATCACCGGCCATGGCACAAAGCTTGATGATAACCGTCTCACTTCAGACGGTATCGATCTGCGCCGGGTTCAGCTTGCCTCAAGAATGGCCTATCTATTTCAGGAATACACCTTTTCCAGGCCTGAAATGATTGCATCCTGGCGTGAAAAAAGTGAATATCCCCCCTTAAAAACAGCAGGGCAATATAGTCCCGGCAGATCCCTTTTCAGCGACCCAGCCGAAGCTGATCCCGCCTTTGCCTCAACAGCCTCATGGCAACGCGTTCTCTGGCAATCAGTCTTTGGCAGCGGCGGAATCCTTGAAAAATTTCCGCCAGCTGAGGGCGGCCACTGGACTACACTTGACCTTATTACATTTGATGATAATCTGTTTGATATGATCAGTAAGCTAAAACTGCCTCCGGTGCACATTTTCGGCATATCATATATGGCCCGGCTCTTCCAGATTATTTTTGCCCGGCTTGGGGAAAGAGGCACGCTGAAAATCTATACATTAAATCCCTGTGCCGAATTCTGGGAAGATGTCGAAACTCA
>JAHYJM010000096.1 GCA_019428945.1 Bacillota bacterium
GTTCTGAACGGTGCCAGAGCGGCAGACCGAGGCGGTCTGTCTCAATCAGTTCAGGGTTGTCGCCGTTAACTGCCGTTGAATAGATTATGAGTTCAGCTGCGCCGATATTATCGGCGTTGTGACCGAAGCTGACTTGTGCGCCCTGGGCGATAAGCGTATCTGTAAGCTGTGATTTATTAAGGTCGGATCCGCTTACCCTGTACCCTTTTTTAAGCAGGATCAGGGCAAGGGCGCTCATGCCGTAGCCGCCGATGCCAACGAAGTGGATATGATTAATGTGTGGTGGTATAGCCAAATAGTTTGTTCTCCTTGTCACCTGCAATATTTACTTTAGAATTATAGCATATCTTTTAATCGGAAAATTAAATCCGGTAAATAATTGATCGTGAATAAAAGCTTTTAGAGCAAAATTTCATCTGACTGCAATTTATTTTCAAAGTATAAGCTGCAGCTCGGAAAGGCGATTGAAACTCCTTCATCTTCTAAAATCTCCAGGATTTTATAGTTTATATTTTCCCTGGCTTCCAGCCACTCACCCCAGTTGGTGGTCTTGGTATAGAAATAGATGAATATGTCGAGACTGCTGCACCCAACTGATACCAGATGTTGGACTGATTAACTATAGATTCATAGAGCGGAATTATATTTTCATACAACACCAGCACCTCCTGTTTGTTTTCTGTTATACCTCTGCATGCCTCACTTTATCCTTCTATATGTCTCCCTTCTATCCTGCTTTTCAAGGTAACTGGGAACCTGTGAAGTTATCAACAAGCATCATTTCGTTAAGTTGTTATGTAACCACGAACAGGGGTTTTGGCCATAAAAAGCCTGTTTTCAGGGAGTTTATATTAATTCCAGTAAAAGTAATCCACACCATGCACAGGGTTATCCACAGGCCATGGGGTTAGAATAATTACTTTTGAGCGGTTATGAACAGGTAAAAATAGTTGGTGACATAATAATATGATTAATGTTTCATGGAAAAAAGCACTGTAAATTTAAAGACAAAGATGATTAAAGGGTAACTTTTGTTCACATTTGAGGTTGAGGGTAAATCTTTTAACTGCAGAGGTTCAGGTTTGGTCGGGCATTGAGGTCAAGCCGGGCGAAGTTACCGGCACAAAAATGCGGGTAAGCAGCGGCGGCAATCATGGCAGCGTTATCGGTGCAGAGTTCAAGGGGCGGGAAATGCAGTTTCACGGCGGGCAGATCTTTTTGGAGACGGTCACTTAAGTGGGCGCGCAGGCGGCTGTTGGCCGCCACCCCTCCGGCGATCAGGACGGTTTTTGCGCTATATGCAGCAGCGGCTGTAACTGTTTTTTCAACCAGCACATCGACAAGGGCTTCCTGGAAGGAGGCAACTATGTCGGGAATATTGATATCTTCACCACGGCGGCGGGCATGGTAGAGGTGGTTGATCACGGCGGTTTTCAGACCGCTGAAGCTGAAGTTGTAACTGGTTTCAAGGCCGTTATTCAACCAGGCGCGGGGAAAGTCAATTGCGGCCGGATTGCCTTCGCGGGCCAGTTTATCGATTAGGGGACCGCCCGGATAGCCAAGGTCAAGGACGCGGGCAACCTTGTCGTAGGCTTCGCCGGCGGCATCGTCGAGGGTGCAGCCGAGCGGGGTCAGTTCACCGGGAGCTTTTAAGAGGAGCAGTTCTGTGTGGCCGCCGGAAACTATTAAGATAACGGCCGGATATTCGCGGGGCGCGCCGCTTAAGTAGTTGGCGTAGAGGTGCGCTTCAAGGTGATTAACGGCTACCAGGGGCAGGTTCAGGGCGTAGGCCAGGGCTTTGGCGGTGGCCACGCCGATCAGCAGGGCGCCGACGAGGCCGGGGCCGTGCGAGACGGCGATGGCGTGAAGATCGCTGAATTTTAAGCCTGCCTGGGTGAGGGCGTCGTCTATGAGCGAGTTTATAAGGAGCAGGTGCTGACGGGAGGCAATTTCGGGCACCACGCCGCCGAAACGAGCGTGCAGCTCTACCTGGGAGGAGATGATGCTGCTTAAGGTGTGGCTGCCATCTGCAACCACGGCGGCGGCTGTCTCGTCGCAGGAAGTTTCGATGCCTAAAATTAAAGTTTGTTTTTTTTGCTGCATTTTATCCTCCAGATTTAAGCCGGGGAAAAGAGGTGCCCTCTGTTCTGTTAATAATCACCCATATCTTTTTTCGGGGCCGGATTGTTTTCATCGTTTGGCAGGTTACTGCGGGTCATGATCAGGGCATCTTCATCGGAATAATAACGTTTGCGTCTGCCGCATACGGAGAAACCCAACTTTTTATAGAAGCTGCGGGCGGCCTTGTTGCTGGGGCGCACTTCCAGACTCATGCTGTTGGCGCCCCGTCTGCAGGCTTCATCAAGCAAGTTTTGGATAAGACTGCTCGCGATCCCCTGGCAGCGGTAGTCTTTGTCAACGGCCAGGGTGGTTATATGTACTTCATCGAGAACAATCCAGGCTCCAACATAACCGACCAGCTTACCTTCATGGCGGGCAACCATATAGTAGGCAAGACGGTTCTGCTTTAGATCGGTTTTAAATGACTGCAGCGGCCAGGGCGGGTCAAAAGATGCTACTTCAATTGCATTGACTTCATTAAGATCATTTTCTGTCATTGGCTCTATGATGATTGGCAGGGTCATGTTGTTATTGTTTAGAACCTCCTTGGCGTTCGGCAGCAAGGCGCTCGGCTTCGGGCTGCCTCAGGTAAAAGGGTAAAAGATCTTCATAAGATGCTTTTGGATTGGTTTTTAAGAGGGTTTGGCCGCGCAGGGCGACCAGCGCTGCCCGGCAAAGCCTGAAGGGTGCCGTTGTGATCACGGCTTGGTCAGGCATATCTGCTGAAATTGTATCCGCGTAAGTGTGCAGCCCTTCACCGGTAAAGATTACAGGTTGCTTGTATACTTTAAGTTTTGCGGTGAGTTTTTCCAGGGCGAGGGCGGCGGGTTCAAGCAGGGTTTCCAGCGGGTACGGCGGTTTAAGCGCGCGGCGGTAGAGGGCGGTGTAGACCTGGCTGCGGCGGGCATCAAGGATGGGGCAGATCAGCGAGCCCGGTGCGGGCACCAGATCGGCCAGCGCTTCGAGGGTGCAGACAGGCACGGCCGGAATCTTTAAGCCCTGGGCCAGGGCGCGGGCGGTGGCAACGCCGATGCGCAGACCGGTAAATGAACCCGGCCCGGCGGCGACGGCAATGGCTTGCACGCTCTCTCTTTCTACTGCCGCTTCATTAAGCATAGTGTCGAGCAGGGGCATCAGACGTTCGGAATGTGTTTTTTTAATGTTGAGCGTCAGTTCAGCCAGCACGGTGTCGTCCCGCAGCAGGGCAACGCTGCAGGAAAGTGTGGTTGTGTCTATTCCAAGGATAAGCATCGATTCAGACCTCTTTGAGAAAATGGGCTCTTAAAAGATTGCTTTATAAGTTCGGGCGCATGCTGCGCTCTAACATTACAAATGATTACTGCCTTAATCAATACACTGCATGTTCAGTGAGCCGTCGGTGCGCCAGGTAATTGTTTCTATTAATGATTCAACCACCTGCGAGGCGTAAGCCCCGGCAGGGGTAAACCAGAGCCGGCGGCCTTCTCCCCTGTCATCGTAAAACTTCTCAATGTTCAGGTAAAGGTTTTCGGGAGGCAGAAGTTCAGGGAGACGCTCAGGCCACTCTATAAAAGCGATTCCCTCGCCGGGCAGGTATTCTTCAAAACCGAGTTCAAGCGGGTCGTCATCTTTGGTAAGACGGTAGAAGTCAAAATGGTAAACGGGAAAGCGCCCCTGGTAAATTTTCATCAGCACAAAGGTGGGGCTGGAAACCTGCTCATTTACATCAAGGCCGCGGGCGGTGCCTCTTACAAATACTGTCTTGCCTGCGCCGAGGTCGCCCTGCAGGGCAACTACGATTGGCTTATTCAGTATTCGGCCAAGCATTTCCCCGATATAGGCGGTTTCTTCTTCTTTTCTGGTGGTCAGGAAGGCTTCGGCCTGCCGCATTGTATCCCACATTTCTACTTGTATTTATTACAGGAATTATATCACACACCTATATAAACGAGGAACACAAAGATGGGTCATTGTATAGGGAACGATTCCCAGACCCGTGGATTAAGTAACCAGGTTGTCGGGTTTTCCGGTTAAATATTGTTTTAGGTTATTGACTGCGATCTCCATCAAGCGTTGTCTTGATTCTTTGGGAGCCCAGGATATATGCGGTGTAATAAAACAGTTTTTTGCCTGCAGCAGTGGATTATCTGGTCTGATCGGCTCAAGGGAAACAACATCGAGGCCGGCAGCATATACCTTGCCGCGGTTCAGTCCGGAAGCAAGAGCTTCTTCATCAATTAGCTGTCCACGGGCTGTATTGATGATGATCACATTATTTTTCATTTTGCTGATACTTTGATCATTAATGATTTTGTCGGTTTCAGCAGTCAAAGGGCAGTGGAGACTGATTATGTCAGCTTCACTGTAGAGCCTGTCGAGGCTTACTATTTCAGGATCTTTTGCTGATCTGCTGTAAGCAATCACTTTCATCCCCAACGCGCGGGCAATTTTGGCGGCCTGGCGACCGATTCGGCCATAGCCGATAATGCCAAATACTTTTTGATCAAGCTCGATTAGTGGATAATCCCAGAAACAATAATCTTTTCTCCGCGCCCACTCTCCTTTAAAGACAGCTTCACTGTGATGTGCCGTGTGGTGACAGATTTCCAGCAGCAAAGCTATTGTCATCTGGGCAACCGCCATGGTTCCATAGGAAGGAATATTTGTGACAGTTATTCCGGCAGCGGCAGCGGCGGCAGTATCAACAACATTGTAGCCTGTGGCTAAAACTCCGATGTAACGAAGCTTGGGGGCGCTTTTAAGCATGACTTCTGACAGGGCTGTTTTATTGGTTAATACTATGGTTGCTTCCTTAATACGATCAATTACTTCGTCGGGATCGGTGCGATCATAAACTGTTAAATCGCCAATTTCCGCAAACCCGTTCCAGCTTAAATCACCCGGGTTAAGAGTGTAACCATCTAAAACAACGACTCTTTCTTTACCGAATTTCTCTGCCATCTGTTTTAGCCTTTCTATAATCAATAATTCTCACAACCAAAACGTTATTTAAGGTCTTACACTGATTATATCATGTTAGTTACGTTAGGGTTCTAGCTGGTGGGAGAGGTTTTCCCAGGTTTCAAGCAGATCATCGAGGCGGGCACGGGCAGCGTCGAGTTGTGAACCGAGTTCGGCCAGCTGGTTGTGATCACCGTATTCTTCGGGGTTGGAGAGAGTCTCTTCGAGCCGGGCAATTTCTTCTTCTGTTGTGCTAATTTCTTCCTCGAGGCGGAGCTGTTCATCTTTGAGGCGGCGCAGCTGACGGTGTTCTGTCTGGCGGCGGCGATGTTCTTCCTGTCGCCGGGCTTTTTCCTGCTGCCTGTCGCTGCCGGAGGCTGACTTTTGCTCGGTCGGGGATGATTCTTTCAGTTCAAGGTATTCTTCAAAGTCGAGGTCGTAGATCTGCATCTGGCCTGTCTCGAGCTCGAAAACCCTGTTGGCAAGCCCTTTGAGGAAATAGCGGTCGTGGGAGACGATGATCAGGGTGCCGGGGTAGCCGAGGAGCACTTTTTCAAGCTCTTCAAGGGCGGGCAGGTCGAGATGGCTGGTCGGCTCATCCATGAGGAGGCAGTTTCCGGTGCTGAGTGAAAGGCGGGCCAGGGCCAGGCGGCTTTTTTCACCACCGCTTAGATCGCGAACCTGTTTGAAAACATCGTCGCCGCGGAAGAGGTAGCGCCCTAATAGGTTGCGGGCTTCTTTAACGTTGAGATCTGAGCTGTTGATGATCGTCTCGATCAGGTCGTGATGCGGAACGAGGTGCTCCTGCTCCTGGGAAAAATAAAGCACGCGCACGGCAGGGCCGAGACGGATATGGCCGTGGGAGGGTTTTAGCGCTCCCGAGATCAGTTTCAGCAGGGTGGTTTTACCGGCGCCGTTGGGGCCGATTAAGGCGATACGGTCACCCCAGCAGATTTCAAAAGAAAGCTGGTTAAAGAGCGCCTTGCTGTCGAAATGGTGGCTGACCTGATCGAAGGTGATAACCTGGCGGCCGCTGCGGCCGCTGTAGCCGAGACCGAGTTTAAAGCTGTGGCTATCTTCCACCCTGGTTACTGTTTCAAGTTTTTCGAGCCTTTTCTGGCGGCTGCGAGCCTGGCGTTTAGAGCGTTCATCGGCTTTAGCTTCGCGAACCAGACGTTCTTCACGGGCTCGGTGAAGCAGCATCTGCTTATATTCGCGGTCTTTACTTAAGCGTTCCTGTTCCAGTTTCTGTTGATAGGCGCTGTAGTTGCCGCTGTAAGTTTTGATGCTGTGATTCTGCAGGGCAAAGATAAGGTTGCAGGAACGATCGAGAAAGAAGCGGTCGTGACTGACTACGATTACGGCGCAGCTTAAATCGCGCAGGTATTTTTCGAGCCACTGAAGAGCCAAGAGATCTAAAAAGTTGGTCGGCTCGTCGAGCAGGAGCAAATCGAGCTCCTGGAGGAGCAGACCGGCCAGGCGGGCGCGGGTTTTTTCGCCGCCGCTGAAACCTTTGATGTCGCGGCTGAAATCTGCTTCGGTGAAGCCGAGGCCGCGGGCCACCCCATTAAGTTTGCTTTCGACCTGGTAGCCACCATCCTCTTCAAAACGGGCGGTCAGGTCGGCATAACGGTTTAGGAGTTCTTCGGGGGTCCGGCCTTCTTTTTCGGCATGCTCGGAAATCTGAAGTTCGAGCTCTCTTAGTTGCTCCCGGAGGCTGAAGATGTGACGCAGGGGATACTCGAGATGATCGCGCAGGGTGCCGGAAGGGATATCCTTTGGCTGCTGGGCCAGGAAGCCGATCCGGGCATCACGGGTAA
>JAHYJM010000097.1 GCA_019428945.1 Bacillota bacterium
ATATGCGCTCACACCGTCGCCGATAACCAGGTAACTGCTTTTCTGCAGGCTATGTTTGATCAGGAAAAGTCGCGGACTGTCGGTGAAATTCTAAAAATGCTTAAAAATATTCCCGAATATGCGGAAGCGGCTAAAAATGGCGCCGGACCTGATATAACTCTTGGCAGCAAGGAACGCCGCGCCGGCAAGGTCTTTGTGGATATGACTGGTGGAACAAGCGGTTCCGAAAGTTCTTATGAAAAGCTGTCACAGGCAGGCATAGGAACCATCGTCGGTATGCATATGACTGATAAACATCGTAAAGAAGCAGAAAAACACCATTTTAATGTAGTTATTGCCGGGCATATCTCCAGTGATTCGTTAGGCATGAACCTTCTACTTGATGGAATCGAGCAAAAAGGTGTTGAGATTATCGCATGTTCGGGAATCATCAGGCATAAACGTAACTAAAAGTCTATCCGAACCCTGGCGTCAAGGGCCATTACCCCTTCTCCGATGGAGAAGACCCTTACCGGGTTAATGTCAAGTTCCTTGATGCCGGGGAAATCGGCTAAAAGATGAGAAATTCTTACCACAAGATCGATAAAGGCATCAATGTCACCCGGACCCCTGCCGCGCAATCCTTTTAAAATCTCGCTTGCTTTGAGCCTGTTAAAACGTTTATGAACACTTTCTTTCGAAACTGGGCAGAGCATGTTTGCTATATCTTTAAAAACTTCAACATAAATTCCACCCATACCGAAGTAGACAACAGGCCCGAAAGATGGGTCATTTTTACCTCCTGCAAACATATCGTAACCATTTGGAGCCATCTTTTGTATTCTTATACCGCCGAAGTGGGCATTGCTGTTATATCTGAAAAGATTATTCCGAATGGTTTCGAACCCGGAATGTACTTCCTGGTTGCTGCTAATATCAAGCAATACTCCCCCTGCGTCTGATTTGTGGAGGGCATCAGGAGAGACAATTTTCATTACTACCGGATATCCTGATTGAGAGGCAATCTCAGCTGCTTCGTCAGCAGTTGCTGCAGTCCCTGAAATTGCAATATTTATTCCATATGTATTTAACAGCTCGAGTGATTCCTCACCATAGTCTCCCTGCTTATCCTGCATCCATATTCTTGCCAAACTTTGATTTATGCCTTCCGGCAGGATTGTTTCCGGCCGGTTATTCAGCTCTTTCCTGCGGGCATAGAACTGCATCTGGGCAGAAAGTGCATTGATCATCTCTTCCGGGCTGTTGAAAATCGGGAATTCAACATACCTTTTTGTCTGTTGAATCATTCTAGTCGGGCCAAAAAGACAGATGCCGAGCGGTTTGCCGGCTGATAGAATTGAACCCCAGGCTTCTTTTGACAGATCAGTTAAAAACATTTTCTGAAAGATATTTTCTCCCTGGGGCATTTGCGGACGCTGACTGATATAGATCGAACCGTCGACCTGGTCTGAATGCATCACTGAGTAAATTACATGTGCAGTAAGCTTAGGGTCGTATATGTCGCCCATATCGAGGGGATTTGAAAAGTTGATAACTCCGGCGTTACTGAACTGTTTGAGGCTGTCATAGAAATCTTCACCCATATCGGCAAACTCGAAGCCGGCTTTTTCACATAGATCGGCTCCCAAAACTGCAAATCCACCGGCAGGGCTCATAACCATGATTCGTTTTCCTTTCATCGGTGGCAGGTGGAATGCTTTTGTCACTTCGACAAAGTCAAGGAAGTTATCAATGCGGATGATCCCCGCCTCTTCAAACGCCGAGTTGATTATCGCTTCATCACTGCTGAGTGCGGCGGTATGGCTCATCGCGGCCCTGTTGCCAGCATCGGTTGTATTCGATTTATAGACGATAACTGGTTTGTCTATTTTCTTTGCCGTTTCTATAAATTTACGTCCCCTGTTAATACTCTCCAGGTAGAGGCAGATCACTTTAGTCTGGGGATCTTTACCGTAGTATTCAAGAAAATCGACTTCATCAAGGTCAAGTTTGTTGCCGATACTGGCGAATTTGGCCAGGCCGATTTTTTCATCAAACAAGTAATTGAGCATGGTAAGGGCAACCCCACCGCTCTGGGAGATAATAGACATTTCGCCTTTCGGGGCTTTGTGCAAAGCAACAAAAGGCAGGCAAAGGCCGTTGTCCGTATTAGCTACTGTAACACTATTCGGACCGACGAACCGGATTCCATAGTTGCGGGCAATGGAAAGCAGTCGGTTTGCCAGTGTCTGACCTTCCTCACTATATTCAGAAAAGCCGCCGGAGGGTATCGCCATGCGTCTGATTCCAAATTTGCCACAGCGTTCCATCATATCAGGGATCAGAGTTGCCGGGATCATACAGTAGGCCAGGTCCGGTATTTCCGGCAGGTCTTCAATATTTTTATACATCCTGATTCCATCTACATGAGCTTCTTCGCTCCTGGAGTTAACACCGAAGATTCTGCCCCTGTAACCCCAACGTAAAAGGTTTTCCAGGGTCAGGCGGGGAATATTGGTTGGTTTTGAAGAAAGACCGATAATGACCAATGATTCGGGGTAAAAGAGTTTTTGCATTGCAATTTTCCTCCTCCGGTTTTTCAAAAGCATCTTTCAAGCTTTGACCGGTACAAGCTTAATTTTACCATAAACAAGGGAGGAGTTCGCGGAATAGATCTATGAATTTACGCATAAAATCATTCAATCATTCAATAGATTTATTTGACGGCATATTGTTAATAAATCGCTGATCAGGGCATAAGCGGTTTCGCCGATTTTTGGATCATCAATGATAATCGAAACTTTACCGGCAAGATCTGTTGTCAGCTCGAGCAGCGATGAAGTTCCTTCAATCCCGGCCATACGGTCAGATTCGGGCAGGGCAACAGGAGCCACCATTCCCATGACCTCTCCGTTTTTATTAAGATATCCTTCACAAATAAGTTTTATTACCTTATTATTACGTTTTGCCGTTCTTATTTGATCAGAATTGATTCCACTGATTCCGGTTCTTGTGATCCGGGAAGGTGTTAGATTGCCATCCATGAGAACATTTATTAGCACGGCCGTTTTGGCTGCAGCATCCCACCCTTCTATGTCCATTGAAGGATCGGCTTCTGCCCAACCCATTTCCTGGGCATTCCGCAGGGCTTCTTCGAAAGTCATCCCTTTTTCCATAGAGCAGAGAATAAAGTTAGTTGTGCTGTTCAAAATGCCCCTGAAGCCCTTTATTGTGCAGCCTGGCAAAGTTTCCCTGACAAGATTAAAAACGGGTGCTCCATCCATTACCACACCTTCAAAAAGAAACCGGCGATCTGCCTTGCGGGTCAGTTCAACCAACTCTCGGTAATAAAAAGCAACCGGTCCTTTATTTGCTGTAATAACATGTTTTCCGGCTTTTAATGCAGTGCTGATGTGATCTGCTGCCGGGCGGCCGCTTTCGATATTCAGGGTCGAGATCTCAACGACAACATCATTTGAGTCAAGAGCAGCAGCTTCCATGCTGGTGATGTCACTTCGATCGGGATTCTCTTCTCTAAATCGCCCGTGTGAAGTAATTTCCTCTAAAGCACGACTGATATCAATGCCTTCCGGATTGATCAGGGAACCCCTGCTTGCAGTAGTTATCGCAGTAATTGGGAAAGAACAGCCAAACTTATCTTCCCATTCACTGCCACGTTCTCTGATTATGCGACAGAATTCTCTGCCCACACTTCCAAAACCGATCAGTGCCAGGCGTATTTTATTCATCTCTTATAAATCCTCCCGAAACTTTTCATTTACTGCTGTTATCTATTATGACAGACTGAAAGGTACTTTGTAATCCCTCACTATCAATGTGGTAAAATGCTATAATCAACAAAGGGCTTCTTTGCTTTCATTAGGTACCAGTATTGCGAGGGACGAAAATGGGCGGCAGAACTGCAGAGAAAATCAGGCATGAATTAAAATTAAAAGCAAATCAGGATAAAGCTGATTTTTTACCACAGTTTTTCCAGGCATTCTCCGGAGGCTATGGTGAAGGAGACAAATTTCTTGGTGTTACAGTTCCCGAACAGCGCAAGGTTGCCCGTGCTTTCTATAAAGAGATTCAGCCGGGGGATCTTGAAAGTCTGCTGCGCGACCCATTTCATGAATGCCGCCTGACAGCTTTATTAATTATGGTTCTTAAATATGAGAAAGCCAAAACAGAAGCTGAAAAAGAAACGTTGATCGAGTCTTACCTTTCCAGTATAAATTATGTTAATAACTGGGATTTGGTTGACTCTTCGGCTCCTAAACTTCTTGGCCCTCATCTGGAAAATCGCGAAAGAAATATCATTTATGATTTAGCGCGCTCGAACCGGTTGTGGTATCAGCGTATCGCTGTATTAACAACTTACTATTTTATCCGTCACCGCGATTTTGATGATATCCTTAAGTTGTCTGTATTACTGCTTAATCATGAGCATGATCTAATTCATAAAGCAGTTGGTTGGATGCTCAGGGAGGTTGGAAATCGTGATTTCCAGGTTGAATATAATTTTCTCAAGCGTCATTATAAACATATGCCGCGCACTATGCTTAGATATGCAATCGAAAAGTTTGATCCTGAACTGCGCAAAAAATTCCTGATCGGCGATATTTAGACAGAGGTCCTGAATATGTAGGTGTAAATCTAAACCTGCCGGCAGAAAAGTTAAATTTGAAAGGTGCGATTAAATGGGTGGCTATAGAATCATAAGAACCGCAGCATCCTGGGTGTACCAGGTTGGCTTAATAATACTGATAACCCTGTTTATCAGTATCCTGGTAATTCAGACCTACGATATAAACGATGTCTCAATGGAGCCAACTTTTGACTCCCGGGGGAACAGGGTCCTGGTTTTTCTTACCCCATACCTGTTCCAGACTGTTCCCGGGCATGGAGAGATAGTAATAATTGACAGCAGGATAGAGCGTACCAGAACAATTACGGATCGTATAAAAGAAAGTCCCCTCCTGGCTCTTTTCATAGAGAATGAGAACGAACATATGTGGGTAAAAAGGGTTATTGGCCTGCCCGGTGATACAATCGAATCGAGACAGGGGCAAATTTATCGCAATGGGGAGCTTCTGGCGGAAGAATATATTAATGAAAAAATGGTTACTGATATTGAACCGGTAACCGTAGCTGATGGTCATATATATGTAATGGGCGATAACCGTAATCGCAGCAGCGATAGCAGGCAGATTGGCCCGGTTCCCTTAACTAATATTCAGGGGCGGGTAGTGCTGAGGATATTTCCTTTCGATAAAATTGATGCATATTAAGTTTATGATGAAGATAGACAATAATTTAGCAGGTAATTTTGATCTTGACATTAAATTTGTTCAATGTTAAGCTTGGTTCAGCAAGGCACCCTTTAAAGATAGTCCTGTGAGGCTGGCAAGGGAGCGATTGAATAGGTATATCTGTACACCGCCCGCTCCTGTGACACCGGGCGGTGTTTTTATATGCCGAACATTTCTCCGCCAATAACCTCCGGACCTGATTGGAAGGAGGTGAAATGATGGCGCTAACCCATAAAGCGACTGTCATGGATGAAAAAGCGATCAAACAGGCCCTCCGGCGCATTGCGCACGAGATTGTAGAACACAATAAGGGCATTGAAGCAGTAGTTTTGGTTGGAGTGCGTAAACGGGGTGTTCCCCTGGCCGGCAGATTACGGTCATTTCTCACCGAAATTGAAGGCTCTGAAATTCCCCTTGGCATTCTCGATATCACCCTTTACCGCGATGATCTTTCACACAATGATGAACAACCCCGGGTTCACAACAGCGAAATTCATTTTGATATAAGCGACAAGCATGTAGTAGTAGTTGATGATGTGCTCTATACCGGGCGAACCACCCGTGCAGCAATGGATGCCTTAATCGATCTCGGACGACCGGCCAGTATTCAGCTGGCTGTTTTAATTGATCGTGGTCACCGCGAACTGCCGATAAGGGCTGACTATATAGGCAAAAACGTCCCCACATCCCGAAGTGAGCAGGTTGAAGTGAAGGTAATTGAGGTGGATCAGGTTGATCGGGTCGAGATTCTTGGCTCCACATCAAAATAAGATCAGAAAGAAGGTGATTGGTTGAAAACTTTAATCAAACAGGATTACAGCCTTGAAAACTGTCCGGTAATTGATAAGCGCTTTACCGCACCAGGGTTCTGCAGGCTGACGTTTTATGCTCCAACTGTAACCGCTGAAGCGCAGCCCGGTCAGTTTGTGATGGTTCATATGCCCGTTTCGAGCGGTCGCTATATGCTGCCCCGGCCTTACAGTATCTGTTCGGTGGACAGGGAAAGCGGACAACTGGTGATATTCTTTGAGATTGGCGGACGCGGCGGCGAGCTAATATCCACTGTTGAACCAGGTACACCTCTGCGGTTACTGGGGCCTCTCGGACGGGGGTTCCCGGAACCACCGGCGGGATCGCTTTTAATTGCCGGAGGTATGGGTATAGCGCCCCTGGTTTTTCTCGCTAAATCAACAACAGTGCCTAGAACATTGGTTTATGGTTCACGAACTGCATCAAGAATGGCTTGTCCCCGTGAGGACCTCGATCTGCCCGGTTTAACTGTCGTTGAAGTTACTGAAGATGGCAGCAGGGGCGAACGGGGAACTGCCTGTGAGGTTGCAGAGAAGTATATTCCTTCCAGCAGTGCTGTCTTTGCCTGCGGACCGCGTCAACTGCTTGCTGCAATAGCTGATGCCGCAGTTAAGCGAGAGATAGCGGCATGGATCTCCGTTGAAGAAAGAATGGCCTGTGGCATAGGCGCATGCCTTGGTTGTGCGGTA
>JAHYJM010000098.1 GCA_019428945.1 Bacillota bacterium
AAGTTGTGCGCCTGAGACTGCCCTGGCTTTTGGTTACCATGGTCGGAGGAGTTTTCTCGGGAAGTGTAATCAGGGTATATGCAAGCACCCTGGAAGCGATAGTTATGCTGGCTGCTTTCATTCCGGTCATAATGGGTATGGGTGGAAATGTGGGAACACAGTCATCAACCATTTTTGTCCGTGGATTAGCGACAGGAGAAATCGACAAGTCAGAAGTATGGACTTATTTCTTCAGGGAAATAAGGGTTGGCCTGGCCATGGGCGCTTTTTGCGGTTTATTCATGTCTGTTATTGCACTCATTTGGCAAAGTAATGTATACCTTGGGTTAGTTGTAGGTCTCTCAATGCTGATTACCGTCAGTGTCGCAACTTTGATCGGCACTCTTGTTCCCCTTATCCTGAGCAAGTTCAACATTGATCCGGCAATTACTGCCGGACCTTTTGTCACAACTATTAAGGATTTTACCGGTCTCTTAATTTATTTTCTTGTTGCTTCCGCTTTTCTGGAATACCTGAGATAAATAAGGTGAAAGGGTATAAGTAACCGGAAAAGAGATATTATCAGCTAAACTGGAAAAAGAAGTTATATTATGGTAATAAAGAGGAATTGTATGGTAAATTTCCTCTTTTTTTTATATTTTTTTAAAAAAAATAGCAGGATAATGGGAAAAAGGGTTGAAATATAGAGGAAAGTGGTGTAAAGTGGTGAAAAGTGGTTGTAATCACTCCAGGTGGAGGCGAACGTATGTTCACAGGCGAATTTCAGCATACTCTGGATGCAAAGGGCAGGGTGATCATGCCATCGCGCCTTCGCGACGGTTTGGGTGAGAAGTTTGTGATCACCCGCGGCCTTGATCATTGTCTCTTTGTTTATCCCGGTTCTGAATGGACCCGCCTTGAACAGAAGTTAAGCCAGCAGCCTTTTACCAAAAAAGATTCAAGGGCCTTCAATCGTTTCTTCTTTTCCGGGGCGATGGAAGTTGAAGCAGATAAACAGGGCCGTATTCTCATACCACAGTATTTAAGGGATTATGCCGGAATTGAAAAAGATGTAATGATTATCGGTGTGGCCGACAGGGTTGAAATTTGGAATGAATCCTCCTGGAAGGACTACTTCGGCGATGCCGATGAAAACTTCGAAGAACTTGCCGAAAAACTGGTCGATTTTGACATGTAGATAGAGTGGTGAAGCATCATGGTTGAACTGCACCTGCCGGTAATGGAGAAAGAAGTCATGACATACCTAATCGGCAGTAGTGAAGGCACCTATGTCGACGCTACCCTGGGCGATGGTGGGCATGCTGAGGCAATTTGCCGACGGCTTACCGGAAAAGGAAGGTTGATCGGCCTCGATTGGGATCATGATGCGCTTCAGAGGGCAAAACTCAGGTTGAAACCGTTTGAAAGCAGGTTAACCTTAATTCATGAAAGTTATACAAGGCTCGTGGAAGTGCTTGAAAAGATTGAAGCAGCGAAAGTAGATGGAATCCTTATCGATCTGGGCGCTTCAACACTGCAGTTGATGGATCCGGAACGGGGTTTTTCATTTCATCACCAGGGCGATCTCGACATGCGCATGGATCGCCGCCGTTCTTTGACAGCCAAAGAGATAGTTAATGAATACAGTTCGGAACAGTTGGCGGATATTTTTTTCCGATACGGAGAAGAAAGATGGTCAAAACGGATTGCGGCAAGAATTATCCGCTTTCGTGAACAGGAAGGGCCGCTTACCGACAGCAGGCAGCTTGCAGAGGTTGTAAAAGAAGCTGTCCCGGCTCGTTATAGAAGACATGGTGGTCATCCGTCACGCAGGGTTTTTCAGGCTCTGCGTCTTGCAGTTAACGGTGAATTGGAGAACATATCAACTGTTCTGCCCCAGGCGGTCAGTTCACTGGCTCCGGGTGGCAGGATTTGTGTAATATCTTATCATTCGTTGGAAGATCGATTAATCAAATTATTTTTCCGTGAAAAGGCAAAATCTTGTGATTGCCCGCCGTACAGGCCATGTATATGTGAAAAAGAGCCGGAACTCAAAGTGTTAACCGGTAAAGCGGTAAAACCGTCCGAAGATGAGATTAATAAAAATCCACGGGCACGCAGCGCCCGGTTGCGAGCGGCGGAACGAAAGGGTACTGCCCATAAGAAAGCAGGTGTATGATATGCAGCAGGCCAGAAAGTTATATAAAGCCGATCGGATTGTATCACCGGTATATCCGTCAGTAAGCCCCTCGGCCAGGCCGGACCCAGGCCGCAGGGTTAAAAAATTTAAGCTCTTTGTTGTATTTACTCTCTGTTTTTTTCTCAGTCTTGTTGTTGTGGCCCAGTATTCATCTCTGGTAATACTAAATTACAGGCTGAGTTCGGCAAGGGCTGAGCTGGTGGCAATTCAGGAGGCTTCAAGATCACTGGAGCTTGAAGTGGCCCAGTTGAGTTCAATAGGAAGAATCGATCAAATTGCCCGGGAAGAACTGAACATGGTCGATCCGGAGATAGATCAGTTAAGGGTAATTACAGTAAGCCGAACTGACGCAAGTCGTCTGGGAGAGTGAATTAAATGTCTGAATTCGCCGTAAGCCGAAAAACGGTCAGGAAAAGATTGATCTCAGGATTTATTGTTACATTTATTATTGTGCTCCTCCTGATCAGCAGGCTGGCCTGGATTCAGATAGTAAGAGCTGATGAACTTTATGACCAGGCATGGGAACAGTGGAATCATGCAATTCCTGTCAGCACGGACAGAGGTTCTATCTTTGATCGGCACGGCAGATTATTGGCTGGTACAAAGCAGGCGCAAACAATAGCGGCTATCCCACCCCAGGTGGAAGATCCACAGGCGGCAGCCGATGCGCTGGCTTCAATTCTGAATATGGATAGTGATCGAATTTTTGAATTAATTACCCTGGAGCGCAGCGCCGTTTATATCAAACGGAAAGTTGAACCGGAAGTTACCGAAGCGGTGCGCGAGCTTAACATTCCGGGAATAGTATTTTTTAACGAAGAAAAAAGAGATTATCCGGGAGGGAACCTGGCATCTCAGCTGCTTGGCTTCGTCGGTATGGATCAGGGCTGGTCCGGTATCGAAATTTATTACGAAGATTATTTAAGTGGTAGTGAAGGAAGATTGCTTTTCCCCGCTGATGCCTGGGGCCGTCAGGTTCCCCATGATTTTAACCGTTTTGTAGTTCCGCAGCAGGGCCTGGATCTTTACCTGTCTATCGATGAGACTATACAGCACATAGCAGAAAAAGAGCTTGACCGCATTATGGATGAGTTTGCGCCACTGCAGGCTATGGCGGTTGCAGTAGATCCGAATACGGGCGCTGTGCTGGCAGTATCGTCCAAACCGGATTTTGAACCGGCTAACTATGAATATTATGATCCTGATAGTTGGACCCTGGTGCCTTTCACATCATCGTTTGAACCGGGTTCAACTTTTAAAATGATAACCCTTGCAGCTGTTCTGGAAGAAGGTATCTTTAACCGGGATGAATACTTTCACTGCTCTGGTTACGTCACAATCAGCGGCAAAACAATTAATTGCTGGACGGTAGATCGTGGCGGACATGGTGATATAACATTTTATGAAGCAGTTGGAGGATCCTGCAACCCGGCCTTTATTGAACTTGGCAGACGGTTGGGCAGTGAAAAAATGTTTGAATATATAGAAGCCTTTGGTTTTGGCAGGTTAACAGGTATTGATTATCCCGGGGAAAACCCCGGTCTGGTTTTTCAGCCCGGTTCACAGGGTCCTTTGGAACTGGCGACAACTTCATTCGGACAGGGCATATCAGTTACGCCCATCCAACAGGCAATGGCGATAGCGGCGATGGCCAATGGAGGGTACTTATACAAGCCTTACCTGGTTAATGAAATTTCAAATATGGATGGTGAAAGAGTATATAAACATGAACCGGAAATGATCCGCCAGGTGATTTCTGCAGAAACATCAAGAGAATTAGTTGAATTGATGGAAAGTGTCATTCTGGAAGGTACCGGTTCAACAGCTATCCTTGAAGGTTACAGGGCGGCCGGCAAGACCGGAACAGCTGAAAAACTGGCAGCGGATGGAACTTACAGTAGCTCTGAATTTATTTATTCATTTGTTGGTTTTGCCCCGGTCGAAGATCCGCGTATAGTGCTTTATGTTGCTGTAGACAGTGTAAGTAAGGGGCCGCGTTACGGTTCATATACCAGCGCTCCTCTTTTCAAAAGGATTATGGAAGAGTCATTAAATTATTTACTTGTAACCCCTTCCGGGCTACCTGATCAGGAAGGCGAATAAAAGGAGTAAAGAGAGATGAAGTTGAGAGGCAGTGAAATAGTCGAAGCGAGCGGGGGCAGGTTGCTGCAGGGAAGCCCGGAGCAGTATGTCTCAGGCTTTGCGATCGATTCACGACAGGTAAAACAAGGTGACCTTTTTATTCCATTCAGGGGTGAGCAAACCGATGGTCATCTTTATATAACCAAAGCAGCTGAAAGCGGAGCTGCCGGCGCCTTCCATGAGTTGAATGTTAAAAGAGAGTGCTCAATTCCTGAAAACTTTCTTCTGATCGGTGTAGAAGATTCGCTGCTGGCGCTGCAAAAGCTGGCTTCTGCGTACCGCAGCAGGTTTAAATTGCCCGTTATCGGTATTACCGGCAGCAGTGGAAAAACAACTACCAAGGATTTTACTGCCGGCGTTTTATCGGCAAAATATAACATACTGAAAACAACCGGCAACCTGAACAATGAAATAGGATTGCCGCTAACCATACTTAAACTAAAAAACGAACACGAGGTGGCTGTGCTCGAAATGGGTATGAGCGCGCCGGGTGAAATAACAACACTCTGTGAAATTGCCGATCCTACCATTGGCGTTATTACCAATATAGGTGAAGCGCACATTGAATTGCTTGGTTCTATGGAGGCTATAGCAAATGCGAAAGGAGAACTGCTTGATTACCTCGGCTCAGGCGGGGTAGCTGTCTTAAACGGCGATGATCCCCGCCTCCTAAAGATTGGGAGACGCTTCCCGGGAAAAGTGTTATACTACGGCTTCAACCAGGGCGATATAAAAGGCTTCAGCTTGTCTCAACGGGGAGAAAAATGCTTTTTCCGGGTGCGTTTTCCAGATAAAAGTGAGGGGTTGTTTGAATCACCCCTCCCGGGACGGGAGTCGGCCAGCAATGCCCTGGCGGCTCTTACCGTCGGATATATTCTGGGTCTTAGTTTGCAGCAGATGCAGGAAGGTCTTCAGAAAAGTGAAGCTACTGCAGGCAGGCTCCAGGTTTTTCATAACAATGATGGTCTCGGTGTTATTGATGACACTTACAATGCCAATCCCGATTCCGTCAGGGCTGCACTTAAAGTACTCACTGACCTGGGCGGACCGAATACCGTAGCTGTGCTCGGTGACATGCTCGAGCTCGGTTTCGCAGCCCGCGAAGCACACTCTTCAATCGGCCGCTTCGCGGCCGATTGCTTTATCAAGTATCTTGTAACGGTAGGCAGGTTGGCAGCCCTGGCAGCCGATGAAGCGGCAAAAGCCGGCATATCTGTATTTAAATGTAAAGATCATGATCAGGCCTTGCTCGCCTTAAGAGGTTTACCCCTTGACAAAGACTGGTATGTCCTGGTCAAAGGCTCGCGCGGGATGCAGATGGAGAAGATTGTTCAGAAATTAATGGAAGCCAGGGAGGTGGGTAAATAATGGCTTTATTAATTATTGCATCATTACTTGTAGCATTTATATTGGCTCTTATTGCCTGCCCTCTATTCATCAAACGTATGAAAAAACTGCAGTACGGTCAGCAGATAAGAGAAGACGGACCAGCCAGGCATGCCTCAAAAGCAGGCACCCCAACCATGGGTGGGGTTGTAATCCTATTAACAGCAGCGCTTACAGCGATTATCCTGGCCGGATCCTCACTGCTGACATATATTATACTCCTGGTTATGCTGGGGTGCGGGATGATCGGTTTTATTGATGATTACCTGAAAATCGCCAAAAACCGGTCGCTGGGACTCAAAGCGCGTTCTAAGCTTGCCGGTGAAATTATAATTGCAGCGCTCTTTATTCTTGCTCTCTATTTTGCCGGGCACTACAATTCGGTGGTTAACCTGCCTTTTTCAGACACGTCAGTAAATCTCGGGTTTATCTATCCCTTATTTGTTTTTTTAATTGTTACTTCGGCAACTAATACGGTAAATCTGACAGATGGAGTCGATGGCCTCGCTGCGGGAACTACTGTAATCGCCCTTGCAGCCTTTTTATACATAGCGCTTAAGGCCGGGCTGCCGGTTGTAGCTGTAATCTGTGCAGCTCTGATTGGGGCATGTCTTGGTTTTCTGGTCTATAACCGCCATCCCGCCCGTCTTTTCATGGGCGATGTAGGATCTCTTGGTATCGGCGGCGCTTTTGCTGCTGTAGCAGTGCTGACAAAAACCGAGCTGCTGCTCATTGTTATTGGCGGTATCTTTGTCATTGAAGCTCTGGCAGTAATTGCCCAGGTAATAAGTTTTCAGCTGACAGGTAGACGGATTTTGCTGATGGCTCCGCTGCATCATCATTTTGAACTGAAAGGCTGGTCAGAATGGCGTGTAGTTGGTACCTTTTGGGTTGCGGCTTTGATTTTTGCTCTAATCGGAGTAAGTGCCTATGGTTAAAACAAGAAGACTTTATTGCTGCAGTTTTAAATGCTTTTAACGATTTATTTGGAGGAGTAAGATGATTGATTTAATCAGGGGAAAAGAAATTCTGGTCATCGGTATGGCCC
>JAHYJM010000010.1 GCA_019428945.1 Bacillota bacterium
TAGGTATTTGTAGATGACCTCGCTTACAAAAGAACGCCAGTTTTTCTGGTATTATTGCATGTCATTCAGTAGTATTGTGTACTCAAATAAGCCGGAAATGCTTAAAAATAGGGATATAATACTACTATTTGTTTTTTTCGATGTTTTTTGCTACAACGCAAATGGCTCGTGGCTGATACCTCCTCTTGACAGGTTTCTATAGACTGAGTTATTATATGTATAAGTTTTTGGGTCTTTTGGGGCAAAATGATTGGAGTGAGATAAATGACTTTGACCCGGCGAAGAAAAGAGTTTTTACAAAAGCTTAAAGAAATATATGAAAATACCAGAACCCCCGTACATTATATCACTGTGGCTAAGGCGCTTGGGGTCAGCAAGTGGACGGCATATGATATCTTGAAGGATCTGGAGAAAGAAGGTTATTTACGTAGCGAATATTCCGTAAGTCGTGAAGAAAGATACCCGGGGCGCTCAGTCATCCTTTTTCTTCCGACCCCAAAAGCCGGGGAATTATTCCTGAAAGAAAAAGATGAAATCGACCACATGGAAGAATGGCACGCTGCCCAGGGAAAACTTCTCGAAATACTTGAAAATGTAAAAAAACACGGCTTGAAAAATAATATTGACATCCTCCTGGAAGATATACCGACTACCGAAGCGCCGATAATAATCAGCGCAAAGATAATATTCGTAATGATTGTTTACATTCAAAGGTTGGGTACAGAAACTGTAAAAATAATGAAAAATCTGCTGCAGCCGGCCCTCAGGCCTGAACTGGTCCTGAGCCTGTTCGTGGGTGCGGCTCTGGGAGTAACGGTCAAAAATAAAAATATACATGGTTTCATATACGACCAGCTGGCTGACGAAGTGAGCCAGTTCCAAAAATATATTTCGGAATTTAGCGTCAAAGAAAATAAATTGCTGGTTAGCTTTTTGGGTGATGCTTTAGAACGAGCAGTATAAATTTTTTAGACAATTATTTGGTCTTATTGGTGTTTTGTGTTTTATTGGTATGCTCCGAAGATGTCTTTACTAAACTCGCGTCAGGGAAGTGATTTTATATGTAGTTTTTCTTCAGCGGCCACAAGAGAAAGAATAATTATACTAATCTTATACTAAACTAAAAGGAGGCATCAGAAGAATGCAGTGGAAAACGGCAAATCTCGACTTCGCCAAAAACTATGTAAAGAAACAGGTCCTTTGCCAGATCTTGGATTATCTTGAAAAAGACCCCGAAGCAAGCTTGCCTAAAATTCTTAACCTTGTAAAGTTGTTTCCCATTCAAGAGATACACAAGGAACAGGTGGAGCAGTTAGCCCTGACTTACCGTCAAAACCCAGTTATCAAAACTTACGTCAACCGGCTGTTCGTCACGACACACCCCAATGTCAAGCAACGTCTGTTTTACAACTTTTTGATTAATTTCATGCTTTTTGGCACTCAAAAACAAGTGCAGATGTCGCAAAAACACGGGATAAATGTACCGTACACCTTCCTGGTGGACCCGACCAGCGCCTGCAACCTGGCTTGCGAGGGCTGCTGGGCCGGTCGGTACGCGAAAAAGAATTCGCTGAGCTTCGAAAGAATGGACCACCTTTTTTCCGAGGCCAAAGAGTTGGGTATCTACTGGGTGGTCTTGTCAGGCGGGGAGCCATTCGTTTACCCACGTTTGTTTGAGCTGGCCAGCATTCATAACGACATGGCATTTATGGTTTATACCAACGGTACGCTAATCGACGAGGAGGTAGCCAATAAAATCGTTGAGGTGGGGAACCTGTCGCCGGCCATCAGCTTAGAGGGCTGGCGGGAACGCACCGACGCCCGCCGTGGCGTTGGCACCTTTGACAAAGTAATGGGGTCCATGGACTTGTTGAAGGAAAGGGGAACCGTATTCGGGGTGTCGATTACTGTCACCAAGGATAACGTAATGGAAGTCACCAGCGACGACTTCATCGACTTTCTGGTCGGCAAAGGAGTCTCTTACGGATGGTTGTTCCATTATATCCCCATCGGGCAGGATCCCGACCCGGATCTGATGGTGACGCCGGAACAGCGAGCCTACCTGGCCGAACGCATCCCGTACATCCGCACCAATAAGCCTATCATGCTGGCCGACTTCTGGAACGACGGTGAAAAGTCCGGTGGCTGCATCGCCGGCGGGCGGCGGTATTTCCATATCAACGCTGCCGGAGACGCGGAGCCCTGTGCCTTCGTCCACTTTGCTGTCGACAATATCAAGGATAAGACCCTGCTGGAAGTCCTGCGTTCGCCCCTATTCGCGACCTTCCAAACGCATCAGCCCTTCTGCGAAAACCATCTGCGGCCCTGCCCGATCATAGACAATCCGGATGCGCTACGGGCAATCGTGGCCGAGTCAGGGGCCCATCCCACACACCCGGGTGCTGAAACGGTGCTGGAAGGTTTTGTAGCAGACTCCCTGGACCAGAAGGCAAAAAATTGGTCAGCCGTTTGCAATGCCATTTGGGAGAAACGCAGGAGCGGGCAACAGGCACAAAACGAATGCCGGCAGTACAAATAACCAAACTACAACGGGGATTTTATTATATCCCACGGGAGTTCAACGGGCAAGGCTGTTAAAAGCGCGATAAGGGTAGCTATGGAATTAGTTGAAAGCCGTTTGGTGGAATATATCCGCGACGGCATTGAAAGGGCGAATGTAGACGGGGTTGGTGAACCGCATACCCAGAGAATTAGTTAATACCGGTACCAATGGTATTGAGACATGCATACCCGATTGGGTGCTCACTTTCAACGATCAAGGATGCGGAAACGTCGGATTAAAAATAACCCGTGCCGGTAAGCATTCCTGTAATCAGTGAAAACGCTCTTTGAAAAATGTATAACCTCCAGATATGATTGATGTGTGCTCTGAGGTGCACAAAAACCATAAACCGGAGGTTATAACCAAATGAATCACTCTAAGAAATTGGAAGTAATCACACCAAATACACTAATTATTGGCGTTGATATTTCGAAAAAGCTCCAATGGGCCAGGTTCACCGACTACCGTGGCATTGAGTTGGGCAAAGACCTTAAGTTCGAGAACGACAAACCCGGCTTTGAAAGAATCTTATCAAGTATTAAAACTGTTTGCAAGCTCAAGAAAATGGATGCTGTGATCGTGGGGATGGAGCCGACCGGTCACTACTGGAAACCCCTTGCGAACTACTTGATTTCAAACGAAATAGCAGTAGTGATGGTTAACCCATATCATACCAAACGCGCTAAAGAGCTAGATGATAACAGCCCCACAAAGAATGACAAAAAAGACGCCTAAACCATAGCGAGGTTAGTTCGAGACGGTAGATATTACGAGGTTTACATGCCGCGGGATGTATATGCGGAACCACGCCGATACCTGGGATGCTAAGAATTATCTCTTTTAACCCCGTTTCAGCCAGAACCAACTCCATGGCGCTTTCTATCTGCTCAAGTTGCTTCGTCAAAAGCTCTAATTCCTCAATCTGGGTCGCGGATATGCCGCAGGCATGGTTTTATGGATAACCTTCCAGGGGCAGGATGCGAAAAACAGGGTCGAATAAATGATTACTGAGCAGTAAAAGGGTGCGGAAAGTCAGGTCTAATTTAGGAGGCTATCAATTGTTAAAACTGTTTACGCTGCTAATGTTCAAGATCAACGGTTGGAAAGTAGACGGCAAGTTGCCCCCAGGGATAAAAAAATCTATCATCGTTGCCGGACCACACACGAGTAATTTTGATTTTATATATGCCATGGGCGGATTATACACGCTTGGCATACCAGTTAATTACCTGATCAAGAAAGAATGGCTGAACAATATCTTACTCGGACACATTTTTAAAGGATCCGGGGCATTGAGTGTAGATCGCAGCCGCTGCCACTCTATGGTTGATACAATTGCCGGTATTATCAGATCAAGCAGAGATGACCTGCATATTATGATCTCCCCGGAAGGCACAAGGAAACTTGTTCACCAATGGAAAACAGGTTTTTACTACAGCGCCCTGAAAGCCAATGTGCCTCTTGTTCTTTTCGGCCTGGACTATTCGAAAAATATTGCCGTAATCGGTCCTACATTTATGCCAACAGGCTGCTTTAGACGGGATGTGCAAATTATCAAAGAATTTTACCGGGAAGTAACCCCCAAGTATCCCAAAAATTTCAGCCTGCAGGTTTACCTTCCCGATGATCAGGACATTTATACCTGTTGATATAGCCTTTTACGAATAGAAACCTGTTTTTAATTCCCTACAGCGCGTGCGGTAAATCGGCATCGGCGCCCTGCTTAAGGGTATATCCGGAGAGGCTATCCCTATATGACCGGTGTGGCTGTCGTGCTTTTATCGCCGTTTACTGGACCTGGAGCGGTGGGTTAAAAGCTGTAGTCTGGACTGATTCACTGCAAGCGGCAGTAATGTCAACTGTGGCAATATTATCGGTATTGTTTATAGTTTACTGCGGTTTCGGAGGCTTTGGGGGGATGTTTACACGGCTTGAAACAAACTACCCTTCCTGGCTGATTGTTCTGGGGCCGGGCTTTTTCATCATCAACACCTTTGTTGGTCTTACCCTGCCCTGGTTTTTCTTTTCACTATCCAACCTGCTGGTCAGCCAGAAACTGTTTGTACCCTAATTTCCCGGCTAAATTATAACCATGCCGGAAGTGCGACTTCGAGTTTTTCCATAATCAAGCACTGAGGTTTAGTAACCTCTGTTATAATCTGGCCATATTTGCCTGAATAACGCACTTGGGTCAGGGTCTCCATCTCAAGGAGCAATTCACGGACGGAATATTTATCAAGCATTTCGCTGTCCCGCATTTTTTTACGTAGGATGCTCATATAAATAAGAGCGATAAACTGGACGAAAAAACGTCCATCCATAACCGGTGAACTGTGCACACGCAAACGCTTCATATCAAGTTGGTTTTTCAAGTCATCAAAACATTTTTCTACGCTATCCTTGTTGCGGTAAGTTGACAGCGCCTCGAGCGGATCCTTAAAATCATTGCTTAAGAGAACGTAGAATCCGGCATAGTGGTTGCGGTGCTCTGCAATGCCTACATTGTTAAAAGACACCTTGCGGCCGCGGACCGGAGTTTCTTTCACTGTAAAAAAAGTCTTGTAGGCCTCCTCATGGTTGCTGTTGAAAAAGCCTGTTTCCAGCTCTTTCTTGTAGGCTAAAAGCTCTTCGGTAAAATCATCGGTGGCCTGGGCTGCTGCATGGGCATTGTAATAAAGGTGAAGATAGCAGCGTTTGCGCTCCTTGCCCCAAGGTAAAAGGCGGGAGTGAAGATAGAGCACTTCTCCTTCCATCTTGTGGTAACTATCAGGATTCTGGATGCTGTCTTTTGATAGATAAGAACTTGCTTTTCTGTTGGGAATATACTACTACATTAGAAAGCTGCAGGTCAAGCTATCCCGACCCTAAAAAACAGACTTTAGCCCGATTTGCCACTGGTAGAGGTGAAGTAGAGGGCATTTAAAGACCATCTCGGGGTTTTACACTTAAGAGCATGCAAATTGGACAAAGAGATAAACTAAATGGCCCTGTTTTTGGCATAACGCAACCTAATGATGACCTAAAACCGGTTTACCTGGAGGAAGCATGCTTCAGACAGAGCTTTTCATCTGGTAGCTGCGAATAGTCATCTTCATAGCGGTTATTATGGTGATTATCTATATCCGGATACTTAAGGTCACCTGCAAATGTAAGCTGTTCTGTATGCTGCGCCTGATCCGGCACAAATTGAAGCAAGACCTTGCCGGGCGGCGGGCCGTGGTTTCTCGTTTCCCATAGATCAAGGTGCAGCAGGATCTTTTTTATTACGGCAACATCATCGATTAGGGCAATCACTTGTTATGCCAGCTGAGCATATTGTCGATTACGGCATCTGAGATCTTGCCCTCTTTTTTAAGCATTTTGAAAACTTCCATCCGAAAAGACCCATTGCCGGTGGGGCACTTTTTTTAATACCGCTTTATACAACCATTCGCCAAACTCCACCACCCGTTTCTGGTGGCAGGAGGGGCAAAAATGGCGGCACTTGCAGGAGAAAGCCAGCAGATACTCGTGATTACAATCTTCACACTTAACGCGGGCAAAACCAAAATGCGGATCGCCGCACTCTAGGTATTTGTAGATGACCTCGCTTACAAAAGAACGCCAGTTTTTCTGGTATTATTGCATGTCATTCAGTAGTATTGTGTACTCAAATAAGCCGGAAATGCTTAAAAATAGGGATATAATACTACTAAAGAGCATTAAAAGATATCACTTCTGCTTCCTACGAATCAGGAGGTCGCAGGTTCAAATCCTGCCGGGCGCACCAAAAAAAAAGCCCCTCCGCATCAGCGGAGGGGCTTCTGATTAAACATAAATCAGTTAAAATTTATCGCTTTAATCGTCGTCGTCATCATCACTGTTGAAATTAAAGCCGGAAGGATTTGATGTTCCGAATCCGTCAAACCAGCCACCGTCAGTACCGCCAGCAGCTTCTTCTTGCTTTTTTTCTTCCTTCCAGGCGGCATAGCTTTGTGTTGTTCCGCCTTGTGTTTCTGCATACCACTTCATCATATCTTTATTATATTCGCCCTTGGCCCCGTTGGCGGCAAACCAGGCCATATAATCTCTGGTGCCTGGTGGTGGCGGATTGTTTGGGCCATATTCGCCTGTATTTGTTGATTGTTCTGTCTGAGGCGGCGTTGTGCTCGGCTCAGGCTGTTGTTGTGTAGGCTGCTGTGTCGGGGTCTGCTCAGCAACTACTACCTCTTCAACAACTTCTTCCTCGGCAGGATCTTCTTTCGGATTGACAATATTATCATCTGCCGCACTGCGATGGGATAAAAGCAGCCATCCAGGCAAATCGCTTTCCAGGCCGGCCGTTATTTCCGGTTGTGCACTACGCATTCCTAACAGGCTGCATCCCATCAGGGACAACGATAAAACGACTACAAGGCTTACAATAAGTAAGGTCTTAACTCTGGACATACAGGTTCCTCCTTTAAAGACCTTTTCGTAAAATTAAGCCCGCTTGTCTGTCATGACGAATTTACGGGCTTACTGTTTTGCATTATAACTGAAGAGGGGGCAAAATGCAAGTAGTGGTGACATAGCCCTTGATTATGATATAATGTAACCTGCTATCCGGTTGAGCTTCTTTTGTTGAACCGGACTGTATGCTAAAGTGATAACAGATTGGGAGGTAATCTAATGTCAGATTTGAAAACCTGCCCCTTTTGTCTTGAAGAGGTTCCGGCGAAAGCAATAAAATGCCGTTACTGCGAATCGATGCTTGATGAAGTTGAGCCGTCAGCAGAAACAGCAGCTAAACCTGCCGAAGAAGAGAAAAAGGGTAAAAAAAGAGATATAGCAACTCCGCAACAGGGTGTGCCCTACCAGGGGAGTTCTGGTAAAAAGAAAAGTAAGTCTTTTATCCTGCCCTTGGTAATAGTTTTGGTGGTGCTACTGTTGGCAGGCGCTTTTGCCGGCTACTGGTTCCTGCTTCGAGATGGAGGAGCTACCGCAACTGGTGAAGTTGGAAGCGTTGAGATCATCGGTTCCTGGAAAAGTGAAAATGCCGGTAACGAGCTCTATTTTCAGTTCCTGCCTAACGAGATGGTCAATGTTGCTGTGCCCAGCGAAGGCTATTGGTTTAGAACACAATACCGCATTGTTGAAACTGGTACCAGCAGCTACTTAGAACTTTACCATCGTGGCCTTGCCACCTGGGAACGTACGGCTGAGTTGACGATGAGAAATGCCGATGCGCTGACAATGATTGACGCCTGGGAAGGTATCGTGATTGAACTGGCAAGTATCGGCGACGCTGAATTCAGGGATGTAATAAATGAGCTTGACTTTGAGCGTTAAGTAAGTAAAATATCATAGATTTGTGCAATTAAATGCCTCTTTCGGGGGGCATTTTTTTTCGTGCTATAGTATTAATACAGGGTGTTATAATAAAAAAGGGGTAAATACTGATGGCTGACCACGAATATTACATGACCATAGCTCTTGAACAGGCAAAAGAAGCTTCTATTGCAGGCGAAGTGCCGATAGGTGCGGTGCTGGTCAGGGACGGTAAAGTAATTACGGCTGATCGAAACCGCCGGGAAGAGTTAAATGATGCCACTGCTCACGCTGAAATTTTAGTCATACGCCGGGCCGGCGAGCTGCTGGGCGGTTGGCGTATTTTTGGTTCAACTCTGTATGTAACCCTTGAACCCTGTCCCATGTGTGCCGGAGCAATGGTTCAGGCTCGTGTCGATCAGCTGGTTTTCGGCGCTGCTGATCCGAAAGGCGGTGCGGCCGGGACCCTTTATGATATAGTTCGTGACCGGCGTTTAAACCACAGGCTTGAAGTTACAGGCGGAATTCTTGAAGAAGAATGTGCCGCGGTATTGCAACAATTTTTTAAGGACAGGCGCTGAAATTAAAAATGCAACTTTCTCATTCAGGTTTCATCAGCTAAAAGCTGTTGCATCATTATTAATGCGTATTAATGACGATCGTAAAGGATTCGTTAACTTTACAAATTAGTCCTGCCTGATGTAATATATAAGCTGAATACGGAGAGATGGCCGAGTCCGGTTGAAGGCGCACGACTCGAAATCGTGTGTGCCCAAAAGGCACCGTGGGTTCGAATCCCACTCTCTCCGCCAAGTTCAAAACCGGCGTGACGGTTGATCTGGAAAAATAAAGATAAAAAGCGAGGCGCTCTACGGAATTTGTGTAGGGTGCCTCGCTATCTTCTTATTGCGATCTTTATATACTAATCTTAATCTATAATTTTGAATTTTCTTCTGCAAGATAATTCTAACATATCTGTATAGTTATTTACAAGCAATAATTCTATATGAATTAGTCTTATGAATTAGTTAATAACAGAGCCTATCATGGGGGCTGATTTTTACCAGGCAGTGCAGATTCCAGGAAGAGATGGAGCAGAACAGAAGCGTCCATTAATATATGGCACCAGACATATTATGGCTATAACTGCAAATTACTGTCTTTATAATCTATAAATGATCAACCATTAAAAATTTCTTCATAAAAGTGGCATGCGGACATGTGCCCTGGTGCCGACCCAAAAATAGGCCGCAGTTCAGGCATTTCTTTTATACATTTTTCAGCGGCAAAGGGGCAGCGGGTATGAAACCGGCAGCCTTCCGGCGGGTCAATAGATGAAGGAACATCCCCTGTTAAAACTATCCGTTCTTTTTTACCGCCAGGTTTGGGTACAGGTATTGCAGAAAGCAGCGCCTTGGTGTAAGGATGCTTCGAGTTTTCAAAGAGAGTTTTTTTATCGGCCGTTTCTACGATACGGCCCAGGTACATTACGATGACCCTGTCGGAAATATGGCGAACTACACCAAGATCATGAGAAATAAAGAGGTAGGTAAGCTTAAATCTTTTCTGTAAACTTTTTAGCAGGTTTAATATCTGGGCCTTTATTGAAACATCAAGCGCTGAAACGGCTTCATCACAGATAATCAGTTTTGGGTTTAGTGATAAAGCCCGGGCTATGCCGACTCTCTGCCTCTGCCCTCCGCTAAACTGATGAGGGTAGCGGTCAGCCTGGTATGATGCCAGGCCAACGGTTTCGAGCAGTTCGAGCGCTTTAGCTTTACGCTGTTCGCGGGGGACTACATTCTGGATAAGCAGAGCTTCCTGCAGAATCTGGGCTATTGTCTGCCGGGGGTTCAGCGAAGCGAAGGGATCCTGGAAAATAATCTGCATATTTTTCCTTGTTTTGCGCAGTTCCTTTTTAGTAAGGGTTGTCAGATCTATTCCATCAAAATAAACATCGCCTGCTGTAGGTTCTTCAAGACGTAATATCGAACGCCCCGCAGTAGATTTACCGCAGCCCGATTCGCCGACCAGGCTCACTGTTTCCCCTTCGTAAACGACAAATGATATATCATCAACAGCCTTAACATGGTTTATTGTCTGGCCGAGAAAACCACCTTTGATTGGGTAATATTTTTTTAAATTATTAACTCTGAGCAGTTCCTTATTCATGGGTGCGGTTCACCTCACTTGAACCTTTCCAATCATCTGAGTAGATCCAGCACCTGACCAGGCCATTATCTTCTGTTTCAATGAGTTCCGGAAAGTTATGATGACAAATATCAGCTGCATGGGGGCAGCGTGGTGAAAAACGGCACCCCAAAGGCATTTCGGCAGGTCCGGGAACTGAGCCTTTTATAGCTTCCAGCTCTTCCATGTCAATGTCATGGCGGGGGAGGGAATTAAAAAGTCCTATGGTATAAGGGTGCTTTGGATCATTAAATAAGGAATAAACATCTGCATATTCAACGATACTGCCGGAGTACATAACCGCTACATGGTTACAGGTTTCGGCAACTATACCGAGATCGTGAGTAATGATCATTACCGACATGGAGAGTTTTTGTTGGAGTCCCTTGATCAGCTCCAGGATCTGGGCTTGAATTGTAACATCCAAGGCTGTAGTTGGCTCATCGGCAATTAGAAGGTCAGGAGCACAGGCAAGGGCCATAGCAATCATCACTCTTTGCCTCATACCGCCTGATAGTTCATAAGGATACTGGGCAGCTCTTTTTTCAGGTGAGGGTATGCCGACTAATCTAAGCATTTCGATCGATTTCTGCCATGCTTCTTTTACGCCCATCTTCTGATGGGCCCTGTAAGCTTCACGAATCTGTTCGCCGATTGTTATTACGGGGTTTAATGAAGTCATCGGTTCCTGGAAAATCATAGAGATCCGGTTACCTCGTATATCGAGCATTTCTTTTTCTGTGCACTGCTTTATATCGCGGTTGTTAAAAATAATTTCTCCGCTGACAATTCTGCCAGGTTTCTCAACCAGCTGCAATATGGATAAGGCCATAACGCTCTTTCCGCAGCCTGACTCACCGACGATGCCAATGGTTTCACCTCTTGGAATGGTGAGCGTAACACCATCGACAGCTCTGACTTCGCCATCATCAGTAAAGAAAGAGGTTTGCAGGTTTATTATTTTTAAGATTGGTTCACTGGTAGTCATAACATGCACCCCTTTCTGCCGGTCTGCAAGAATTAGTTAAGATCAATGCGTTTATTCAGATAGCGGTAAGAAATATCAACCAGCGTATTAATCAGTACGAAAGTAAGGGCAAAAATTAATACAATCCCCTGAACAACAGGAAAATCCCTTGCCCTGATCATGTCAATAGCAAGCCTGCCCATACCGTTAATAGCAAAAACTGTTTCCGTAATTACTGTGCCGGAGAGAAGCATACCAATTTCGATCCCGATAATTGTCACAACTGGAATCAGGGCATTTTTCAGACCGTGCTTGTAGATAACCACACGCTGTTTTAAACCTTTGGCTCTCGCCGTGCGCATATAGTCCTGATTTATAACATCAAGCATACTGGATCTGGTCATCCGTGCAATAATTGCCGCGCCTGCCGTACCAAGCGTTATAACCGGCAGTATCGCCTGCTGCAAACTTCCCCAGCCTGATGGTGGAACAAGCGCCAGTTCAATCGCCACGTATTTGATCAGCATCAGGCCAAGCCAGAAGTTAGGCATAGAAAGCCCGAAGAGAGCTACAAGCATCAGCAATGAGTCAAGCAGGCTATACTTGCGGACAGCAGAGATGACGCCCACGATTAAGCCGATAAAGACGCTTAAAGTCATGCTGTACAGAGCCAGGCGCATTGTAATCCAGAATCTCGGTTTAATTTCCTCAAGAACAGGGCGGCTGCTGCGAACTGACTGACCCAGGTCTCCCTGAAGAAGATTGCTCATGTATTTGCCATATTGGACGTGTATGGGATCGTTTAATCCAAGCCTTTCCCTGATTGCTTCAACCTGGGCATGGGGAGCCGCTTCACCGGCAATAATTTGGGCAGGATCTCCCGGAATGAGGTGCATCAGGGAAAAGACCAGGATGCTAACTCCGATCACAACCGGTATTGTTTGCAATAGTCTGCGGACTATAAACTGTAGCAAATATCTGCGCTCCTCTCCTAGGCCTTCATCTTGGGATCCAAAGCATCCCTCAGCCCGTCGCCAAAAATATTGAAGGCCAGCACAACTGTCATGATCGCCAATCCCGGATATAGAGCAACATGGGGATGATCAAACATGTAGCTTCTTCCCTGGCTGAGCATGGCGCCCCATTCGGGCGTGGGCGGCTGAGCGCCCAGCCCGAGGAATGAAAGCCCACTGGCAATTAAAATTGCTATCGCAATCCTGATTGTTGCCTGAACAATTATCGGAGAGAGTATGTTTGGCAGTATATGCAAAAATATGATCCGCAGGTCACCGGCGCCGAGAGCGCGGACAGCATCTATATATTCAAGTTTGCTGACTGCCAGGGTAGATCCCCTGGTGATCCGGGCAAAACCGGGCACGGAAAAGATTCCCACAGCAAGAATTACATTAGAGATGCTGCCGCCTAGAACACTAACAAGGGCTATAGCCAGCAGTATGCCGGGAAATGCAAGTAGAATATCGATAAAGCGCATAATTACACTGTCAAGCGCTTTACCGTAATAACCGGCTGAAATTCCCAAAGGAACACCGATTACGATCCCGACCAGAACAGATAAAAATCCGATATACAGGGTGATTGACATTCCATGAACCAGCCTGGTAAATATGTCACGGCCGTTATGATCGGTACCCAGCCAGTGTGTTGTAGATGGGCTTAACAGCTTGGTTGAATAATCGACCCTCAGAGGGTCGTGTACAGTAAAAAAGGGTCCGATCAGGGCTACGATGATGAAAAAGAGGATCAGGTATCCGCCGATAAGGGCAGCTTTATTTTTCTTCAGTCTTTTAAAGATCATCTGCCTGGTGGAATAGCCTTTAATATCATGGGAGTTTGTTCCCGGCA
The DNA here is from genome assembly GCA_019428945.1 of Bacillota bacterium. Lineage (GTDB taxonomy): Bacteria > Bacillota > Dethiobacteria > DTU022 > DTU022 > JAABTH01. Next base: position 12,873 of record JAHYJM010000010.1, read on the forward strand.
TAGCAGATTTTGCGTCGCTCATAAAGATCTCTCCTAAGCATTAAATGGAACGGCAAAACAAGTGGAGTTAATGTATAAAGCTTATGAGTCTTTTCAAATAATATTATTATATAGTATAATCATACATGCTGCACCCGTTTAGTTATTATATTATTTCAGTTGCCTCACCAGGTAAAAGCCAAGTATAGCTAAGCTGGCAGTAAAAATAAACTCTGTTAAGTAGGGGGAATGATTTAAACATGAATTTTAAAAGGTTTTGTTTTTTTGCCCTGCTTCTGCTCCTGGTACCCTTTATGTTGGTTGCCTGTGGTCCTGCAGAAGATGTGGTTGACGTAACGCCCGATCCCGATGAAGCTGGCGGAGGAGATTTGATAATAGCCACACTATCAGATGCAGTTGCTCTCGATCCGCACGGTTCAAATGACGTTCCTTCCAGCAACGTTGCATATAATATTTATCAGTCCCTGGTTGTCTTTGACAGGAACAGCGAACTGCAGCCCCTGCTGGCTGCAGAATGGGAAGCTCTTGATGAGCTAACCTGGGAATTTAAACTGCGTGAAGGGGTTAAGTTCCATGATGGTTCAGATCTAAATGCTGAAGTGGTCAAGGCTAATTTTGATCGGCTTCTGGATCCCGATATCGCTTCACCGCGGCTTTTCCTCTTTTCAATGATCGAGGATGTTGTAATTGTTGACGAATATACTGTTCAGTTTGTAACAGCGTTCCCGTTTGCTCCGCTGCCGGCACACCTTGCTCACAGCGGTGGCGCTCTGGTCAGTCTTCCGGCAATCGAAGCTGATTACGCTGAGATGGCTGCCGGAAACGAGCCGGGAACCTTTATTTCCCGAAATCCCTCAGGTACCGGTTATTTCAAATTTGACTACTGGGAGCCGGGCAGCGAAATCAAACTTGTTCGTAATGATGATTACTGGGGCGAACCTGCCAAACTCAGCAGTGTAACCTTTAAAGTAGTTCCGGAAGACTTAACCCGTCTTTCAGAACTTGAAACCGGTTTTGCTCACATAGCTGATCCGATTCAGCCAAGTGATGCTTCCCGCGTCGAAAATATGGCTAACGCTTACCTTAACGTGCAGTCGAGTACCTCACTTGCCTACATTGGTTTCAACTGTGAAAAGGCTCCCTACGATGACGTCCGTGTGCGCCAGGCAATTTCGATGGCGATCAACAAAGATGACATCATTGAAGGTATTTATGAAGGCACAGCAATACCTGCTGTTGGTCCGATTGCTCCAGGGGTGTTCGGTTATGATCCATCTGTAACCGCGATTCCTTACGATGTTGACCAGGCCAGAGAACTGATGGCAGAAGCCGGTTATGAAAACGGTTTTGATGCAACAATCTGGACAAATGACAATCCGGCCCGGATCCAGATTGCTGAGTATGTTCAGTCGAAGTTAAGTGATCTTAATATCAATGTAAGCATTGAAGTTGTCGAGTGGGGCGCTTACCTTGACGGCACCGCCGAAGGCAACCATGAAATGTTTATCCTGGGCTGGTCTACTCCGACCCTTGATGGTGACTATGCCATGTATGCACTGTTCCACTCAAGCAACATTGGCGCACCGGGTAACCGCTCATTTTTCAGTAATGATGAAGTTGATGAACTTCTTGATCTCGGCCGCCAGGAATCAGATCCTGAACTGCGCGCCCAGTACTACAGGGATGCCCAGGAAAAACTGGTTGAGCAGGCACCGATGCTCTATTTGCTTCACATCGAAGATTTAACCGGCGTAAACAACGCGGTCAAAAACTTCTATATGACATCAGCCAGAATATTCCAGCTGCACGATGTATATATTGAAGAATAAGAATGGCACGCAGGTTATTAATAACACAAGGGCTGCCCGCAAGGGCAGCCTTTTTAAAACTACTATAAGTTCCTTAGTGGTTGAAACGGCTTTCTATTCATTGTATAATATGGCGTGAAGCTAACGAAGCTTGAGGCGTGGAGAGATGGCTGAGTTGGTCGAAGGCGCTCGCCTGGAAAGCGAGTAACGGTGTTAAGCCGTTCGAGGGTTCGAATCCCTCTCTCTCCGCCAATTAATTTAAGTTTGGCCGTGCTAGACGGGGAGGTAGCGGTGCCCTGTACCCGCAATCCGCTATAGCGGGGTTTAATTCCTGCCCCCGGCCGCGCATTTTTAGGGTCTGCGCCATGTAAGTGGTGTCGAAGGCCCGGTCCCGTGCGGCGCAAGCTCATGAACCCCGTCAGGTCCGGAAGGAAGCAGCGGTAAATGAGTTCTTGTGGGTGCCACGGGGTTACCGGGCTGGAGCTAACTGCCTGGTATGCGCCTGGGGGTGCCGGTCAAAGGCAGGTGCGCGGCCTTAATAATTATGAATAAGCTGATTTTAACCCTGTTACCAGATAAACTGGGGATATGCCGCCTGGAGAGCGGGGTATCGCTGCAAAAGCTGCCGCGGGATGACGGCGTATTCTTCTCGGTTACTAAAACCGCCGAGGAAACTTCGCTGGTCTGTTCTGAAGAGTTGATCCCGGCTGACATTCCTTCTGAGAAAAACTTCCGTATCTTTAAAGTTGAAGGGCCGCTTGAATTCGGCCTCACAGGTATACTCGCTATGTTGCTAGAGCCTTTGGCTAAAGCCGGTATACCCGTATTTACCCTTTCGACATATGACACAGATTATATTATGATTAAAGAAGAGAAACTTGAGAAAGCGGTTAAAGCACTAAACACAGTCTCGCAAGTAATTTGTTAATTATCTGAGGTGTTTTATACTTGGCCTACCAGAGCCTTTACCGGAGACGCCGACCACTTACTTTTACTGATATGATCGGGCAGGAGCATATAACCCGTACATTAAGCAATGCGCTTGTTAATGAACGATTAACTCATGCTTATCTATTCAGCGGCCCCCGCGGAACGGGCAAGACTACTGCGGCAAAAATATTTGCCCGGGCGATGAACTGCGTGGAATATCCCACTGCTGATCCCTGCGGCAAATGTTCATCATGCCGAAATATTTATTCCGGGGTATCTATTGATGTGATTGAGATGGATGCGGCATCTAATCGTGGAATCGACGAAATTCGCGAACTGCGTGAAAGAAGCCGATTTGCCAGTGGTGAAAGCCGTTTTAAGGTATATATTATTGATGAAGCTCATATGCTTACTCCTGAGGCCTGCAATGCTTTCCTGAAGACCCTGGAGGAGCCCCCGAAGAATGTTGTTTTTATTTTAGCAACCACAGATCCTTCAAAACTGCCGCCAACTATAGTTTCACGCTGTCAGCGCTTTGATTTCCATCTTTTAACTATTGAGCAGATTAAAATGCGGCTTGAACTGATCCTTCAAGAAGAAGGCTGGAAGGCGGAAAGCGATGCCTTAAGCCTTATCTCAAGATTGGCTGAAGGTTCTTTGCGGGATGCCCTGGGCATAATGGAACAGTGTTCAGCTTATGGCGATGAATCGATTACTGCCGAACATGTTCGCAATGTTACCGGAGCGGCGAGGGTAGAATCGATTGCAGATCTTATTGGCGCTCTGGTAAATAATGATCTTGACACCGGACTTAGAGTTCTCGGACAGGTAGTATACAGCGGCCGCGATTTAAATCTTTTTTTAAGAGATTTGACCTTTGTTTTCAGCCGCCTGCTTCTTGCCGGAGGTTTAAATGGCAAAAACAGTGATAGTGATCTTCACGGTTTTGACAATATAATCGAGAATCACACCGGTAAAATTGACCGGCTGATACTGCTTGATGTGGTTGAGCTGATGCATGAAGCCGGCAGCGAACTCCGCCATGCCCATTTTCCGCAGTATATTCTTGAGATTAACTTTATTCGCCTGCTCAGGCTCCTCCATGGCCGCCTGAAGCCTGCTGAGCCTCTCCACGTGGAATCATTTACAGCAGTCCGGTCAGAAGAACCTGATTCGGTTACTGTTGCAGCGGCTCAAAATTCTGAGGGTAAAGAAGAGAAGACGAAGGATGAACTTCATGATGAAAAATCTTCAGAAAAACCGCAGGTTAAAGATGATCGTGTAAATGAGACCGAAGCCAGGGATGAGAAGCATGTTGTAAGCTCCATGAATGCCGATGAAAAGCTGGCATCATTAAAAGAAGCATGGCCGCGAATTATAAGCGAGTTAAAAAAGAGGCAAAAAACCACTGCAGCCTGGCTCGAACCTGCGGTAATAAGCGGCTGCAGGGGTCATCTCGTGGTGCTTACCTATGCGCCTGAATATCAGATTCACCAGGAACGTTTAATGGGTGACAACCATCGTAAACTGGTTGAATCGGTGCTTTCAGCTTTCTGCGGTGAAAAAATTGAGATAAAAGCGGAAATAGGCGAGGTTGAAGGTAAAAGGCCGGAGGTTTATGAAAATAAACCCATACCAACAGTTACAGAAGAACCTGCAGTTCACGGGAAAGAAAAATCTGAAAACGTAAAAAAAGGACCCAGCGCTGAAGAAGCAATGGAAATATTTGGTGGTAAAATAATAGATTCTGATTGAGAGGAGGTCCACCCCATGTCAAATGGAGGTATGGCCAAAATGATGAAGCAGCTGCAGAAAGCTCAGGCAGAAATGAGCCGGATGCAGGAAGAGATTGCCCAGAAAACAGTGGAAAGCTCCAGCGGTGGCGGCGCAGTAAGGGTTACTGCCAATGGGCAGAAGCAGCTTATATCCCTGCAGATCGAACCTGAAGCTTTGGGTGAAGACAACAAGGAAATGCTGGAAGATATGATTATCGCTGCAGTAAACGAAGCTTTTAACAGGGTTGATGAAATGGTGGCTTCTGAAATGCAGAAACTTACCGGTGGACTTAACCTTCCACCCGGAATGTTTTAAATCAGACTTTAAGGGCGGTTTAAATCTCAGATGGTGTATCCGGGGTCATTTAAAAAACTGATTGAGGTGTTGTGCCGTTTTCCGGGTGTAGGTCCGAAGACGGCTCAGCGGCTGGCTTTTTACCTGCTCGGGCTTGCGCGTGAAGATGTTGTCGCTATCGCCAGGGCAATGGTTGAGGCAAAGGATAAGCTTGGCTATTGCGCGGTTTGTGGAAGTTTGGCCGAAATGGAAAGCTGTTCATACTGCAGTGACCCGGGTCGCGATCAAGCTACACTCTGTATTGTACAAGAAGCGCGCGATGTGCTGGTTTTAGAAAGAACCGGCCAGTATCGCGGCCTCTATCATGTATTACATGGCGCACTTTCACCGTTGGACGGGATTGGGCCGGAAGAACTCAAGCTCGATCGTCTTGAGAAAAGGATTGCTGAAAAGGTTATAAGCGAAGTGATTATTGCCACCAATCCAAATGTGGAAGGTGACGCCACGGCAGGATATCTGGCCCGTTTATTAAAACCTCATTCAGTCAGGGTTACGCGAATTGCCTTTGGTTTGCCGGTTGGTGGCGACATTGAATATGCTGACGATCTAACCTTGAGCCGTGCTCTTGACGGCCGACGGGAAATGTAGGGTTAGAGCTTACTTTTTAATGCCCCGTTTACGATTGCCGGAAGGTGTGCGTAATCTTCAGTCGGCAGGTAATTGGGCGCGGCTTCATCAAATAAAATATTCGCTGAAGCGGGCATTTCATCATCTCCGGGCCAGACTGTAAAGCAGATCGGCACCCGTGGCAGAACGGGTATAACCATGCTTACTCCGCTTTGATCAATTTCTTTTCCGCCCAGGGCAAGAGCCGCTTTTTTAAAACCCTCAGGGTCATCGCCGAATGTTTTAAGAAAAGGTGCTATCGCCCGTTTCTGAAATGGTTCAATATATATGTCGCCGCCGGGCAGGTAACGGTATGTTATCCATTTCCCTGTGAGCGGGGTTCCTTTTGAGGTAACCAGGTAGTGCAGAATTATAATGGCCAGATAGAGCGATGCACTATCCCCTTCAGGGTTTGTTACTTTGCCATCGGGGTGGTGTACAGAATAGCGTTCACTCAGGAAATCAAGGGTTATAATATTTTCGCCGGCATCAAAGTGAGCACCGGCTTTATCGGCAACTTCGGCTGCGTCAAGGTTACTGAACTGTCCGACTACCTGACGCAGGGTTTCCTCAAGGTTAAAGTAACTCCTTTTTTTCTCCATAGCTGTTCCTCCCGAGTTTTTCGGTAAATATTAAATAGCTTTATTTAGTTTATCTGACTATTGCTGAGCAGGCATTCGATAAAGTTTGTGATAGTCCGGTTAAGTTCTTCGGGCTTTTCCAGCATAACCATATGTCCGGCTTTATCTATGATTTCGACGCAGCTTTCAGGCAGGCTATTTTCCATATAACGGCTGTATTTTACAGGGGTTAGCTGGTCATTACTGCCGCAGATAATCAGGGCTGGTTTGCTGATCCTGTGCAGCATTTCCATCACATCAAATTCATTGCAGGCGCATAGATCGGCGTAATAAAGGGAAGGCTCAGTATTGAGCACTTCTTCCCTTCCTCTTTGCATCAATTCGTCAGGAGCTTCTGCACTGTAAAGAAAATCAGAAAAAGTTTCCGGAACGCTTCCTTTTTTCAGCGATTCGAGAATAGCGGGCAATACCTTAAGCCGGCCCCCCGTTCCTATAAGAATTAAGCCCTTAATATCTTCGGGGTAATGCAGGGCATAATCGAGGACAATTGCGCCACCCAGAGAATGCCCGGCGGGTACAAATGACCCGATTCCGGCTGCTTTGCTGAAACGGTGAAGCCAGTCACGATAATCTGCAACGGTGTTCATAGGTTTGCCCTCCGATCGTCCGTGGCCGGGTAGGTCGACTGCAATGGGATTGACAGGCTCTCGCAACCCTTGAAGCTGAAGCAGCCAGTGGTGATGGCCACCTCCAGACCCATGGCAGAAAACTACCGGGATCCCGTTACGCTTGATATCTCCGGCATAATAATAGCGGGTCTGATTTATTTCGATATATGGCAAGTTAATTCTCCTCTCATCGGTGTATCATAATCAATTCGTTTGTGCTCCCCCTTAATCCTGCAAAAGGTATTGTTTATCCCTTCTTTGTTTAATTATCGGACTGCTCTTGTTGACACTGTCATAGCCGTTTGTTATGATCATTAAAATAATTACTCAATTGAAGAAGCGGGGGGATAATATTTTGCAGGCTGATAAATTTTCCTGGGAAGGCTTAACTTTTGATGATGTGCTTTTGGTACCCGCTCATTCCAAGGTATTACCCCGCGATGTTGACATTTCTTCCCGTTTAAGCCGCAATATTAAGCTGAATACACCGCTTTTGTCGGCAGGGATGGATACTGTAACTGAAGCTCGTATGGCTATTGCTATTGCCCGTGAAGGCGGAATCGGGGTTATACACAGGAATATGTCTATCGAGAAGCAGGCTGAAGAGGTCGACAAGGTAAAACGTTCAGAACATGGTGTCATCACCAACCCCTTTAGACTTACTCCTGATCACACTTTAAATGATGCAGCAGCTTTGATGGAACGTTACCGTATTTCTGGCGTGCCGGTTACCATTGGAGAAAAGCTGGTAGGGATTATCACCAACCGTGATCTTCGTTTTGAAGAAGATTATACCCGCCCCATCGGTGAAGCGATGACCCATGAAAAACTGGTTACTGCACCGGTCGGTACTACTTTAAAAGAAGCCCAGGAGATCCTGAGACGTCATAAAATTGAAAAACTGCCTATAGTGGACGATCAATTTAATCTTAAAGGGTTAATAACTATTAAGGATATTGAAAAGACTATTCAGTATCCCCGCGCCTCCAAAGATGTTAACGGTCGTCTTCTGGCTGCCGCTGCCGTTGGCGTGGGCCGTGATGCTGCTACCAGGGCTGAAGCACTCTGCGAGGCAGGAGTTGACCTGATCGTGGTTGATTCTGCCCATGGCCATTCACAATCGGTTCTGGACACGGTGAAAGAAATTAAAACTCTATGTCCCGATATAGATATTATGGGTGGAAACATTGCCACTGCAGAAGGCGCCCGCGATTTAATTAAAGCCGGGGCAGATGCAGTAAAAGTTGGTGTGGGACCCGGCTCTATCTGCACCACGCGTGTAATCGCCGGAATAGGTGTCCCCCAGATTACAGCGGTATATGAGGCAGCCAGGGCGAGTAAAGAGCTTGGGATCCCTGTAACAGCCGATGGAGGAATTAAGTTTTCCGGAGATGTAACCAAGGCTCTTGCAGCCGGCGCAGCTAACGTGATGATTGGCAGCCTGCTGGCAGGCACTGAAGAGAGCCCGGGTGAATTTGAAATTTTCCAGGGTAGAAGCTATAAAGTATATCGAGGGATGGGTTCACTGGGAGCGATGAAAGAAGGTTCCCGCGACCGTTACTTTCAGGAATATGAACAGAAACTGGTTCCCGAGGGCATAGAAGGCCGGGTGCCTTTTCGCGGCACAGTTGGCGATATGGTTTTTCAGATGGTCGGTGGATTGCGAGCCGGTATGGGTTATTGCGGCGTTACTTCCATTGAGGAGCTGCAGCAAAAAACCCAGTTTATCCGCATTTCCGGTGCCGGCCTCAAAGAGAGCCACCCACACGGAGTTCAGATCACTAAAGAAGCACCTAATTACAGTTTTTAACTTTTAAACCCGGTTCTGAGACCGCAGGCCGGCAGAGCCTGCGGTTTTTTTAACCCACCCGGCTACTTCACCGGTTGCGATGCTATTTTCCATACCGGATATTATGGGGTGTTCAAAACGCGCGGCACATTTATTACATTAGAAGGTATCGACGGCTGTGGGAAGTCTACGCAGACAGAGATGTTAATTAACAAATTTAGTGAGCTCGGGGTAGACTATATCCAGGTTCGTGAGCCGGGAGGAACAGCTGCCGGTGAGGCGATCAGGCAGATATTACTTGATAACCGCTACTCTCTTTTACTGCAGACTGAACTCCTGTTGTATATGGCAGCCCGTTCAGAGTTAACAGAAGAGATTATTATACCTGCCCTTAAAGCTGGGAAGGTTGTTCTTTGTGATCGTTTTACTGATTCGACTCTTGCCTATCAGGGTTATGGAGGCGGAGCAAACCTTGAATGGATTCGGATATTAAACAATAACGCTACATGCGGCATTACTCCCGATTTGACAATTTTACTAGATCTTCCGGTTGAAGATGCTCTAAAAAGGCGGATAAACAAAGCTGATCGAATGGAGAGCAAAGACTACCATTTCCACCAGCGGGTACGCCTTGGCTATCTTGAACTCGCCTCTGTTGAGCCTTACCGGATTAAAGTGTTGAAAGCTACTGAAGAAAGAGATTCATTGCACTTTAAAATCTGGGCCTTGGCTGAAAAACTAATAGATGATTCGAAGAGAGCTTTTTAACAATGAGTTACGATCAACTGGCAGGTCAACAGGAACTTCGCCTCAACTTATCAGCAGCTATTGAAAGTGGCAGGCTGAGCCATGCTGTCCTGCTGACCGGTCCTTCAGGCAGTGGTAAAACCAGCTGGGGGAAGTTATTGTCACAGGCTCTGCTCTGTCCTGATTGCCAGGGTATCAACCCTTGTATGAAATGCAAATCTTGTCGGACATTTTTAAGCGGCAACCATACGGGATTTTTTTATCTTGAGCCGGAAAAGCGTAAGCTGAAAACTGAACAGTTCAGAGCAATCAGGGAAAATTTATACCTTGGTTCAGATTTAAAGGTCTGCCTGATTGACCAGGCAGAAACAATGACTGCCGAAACTTCCTCTTCCCTGCTTAAAATACTGGAAGAACCGCCTGCCGGTCTGACGTTTATCTTACTGGCAGAACAACCACGGGCAGTTTATGATACGATTTTGTCAAGGTGTCAGCGTTATACCCTGCAGCCAATGAGCAGCAGTGAAATTTATGAACTGCTCATTAAGTATAATAAAACTGACGAAGATAAAGCGGATCTTCTGGCCCGCCTGAGTGGGGGCCTTCCCGGATATGCTTTTGACATGGCTGATGACGCTGATTTTGATGAGCGCTTCAGAGAAGCTAAAACACTGGCTTATAACATCGCAACGGGTCGCGACTCAGCGGCACAGCTATTATCATGGGCGGCATCATTGGCCGAAAGAAGCGACCTTATTTCCCTGCTGGAACTGGTAGCGCTTCTTTATCGTGATGGTTTAATGCAGAGCCTTTGCCGCCGTGGCGATGACTTTTATCGTTTTGAAAAACCCCTGATCTGGACTGAATCTGTTTCTTCAGCCGGGTTGGAAGAAGCCATATTAATGATAAACAGTACTATATATGAACTAGTTGCCACTAATGTTAATCGTCGCTTATTGCTTGAAAAGATGCTAATAATGCTTCAGAGGAGGCTCGCTTAATGACCAAAGTAATCGGAATAAGGTTCAGAGAAGCCGGTAAAACATATTATTTTGAGCCTGGTTCAGAGGAATTAGAACAGGGAATTAAGGTTATCGTAGAAACTGCGCGCGGGCAGGAAATTGGTACTTTAGTGCTTCCAGCAAGAGAAGTGCCGGATGAAGATCTAGTCCTGCCCTTAAAAAAAGTTATCCGCATTGCCAATGAAAATGATTTACAGAGAACTGAAGAAAACAGACAGAAGGAAGCGGCAGCATTCATTCGCTGTCAGCATAAAATTAGGGAACACAGCCTCGAAATGAAACTGGTTAATGTTGAGTACACTTTTGATCGCAATAAAATTATATTTTATTTTACATCTGAAGAGAGAGTAGACTTCCGGGAACTGGTAAAAGATTTGGCTTCAATTTTTAAAACGAGGATTGAGCTTCGTCAGATAGGCGTCCGGGATGAGGCTAAAATTAAAGGTGGGATTGGACCATGTGGCCGGGCTTTCTGCTGCACTACTTTTCTGGAAGAGTTTGAACCTGTATCGATTCGGATGGCCAAGGGACAGAATTTATCATTGAACCCAACCAAGATATCGGGAGTGTGCGGGCGGCTGATGTGCTGCCTTCGTTATGAAGCCAGTGCTTATGAAGATTCCCGTGAAGATATGCCGAAGCAGGGTGATACGGTAATTACCCCGGACGGTGAAGGCACGGTTAGAGAGTGTAATTTTAAGAAAAAAACAGTTACAGTTAAACTGCAGGAGTCGGGGCACCTAAGGGAATTCCCCCTGGAAGAAGTTGATCAAACCTGATCGGGCGATAAAAAAGCAGAAGCGCGGTTATCCCGCGCTCCTGAAAACTTATTAATTAAAAAAGTGATTAATCTTTTGCCAGTTTGTCTATACATTCCCGGCAGACAATGCGATTACCGAAGTGTTTGACGTTGTCTGCATTGCCGCAGAAAAGACAGGCAGGTTCATACTTTTTGAGTATAATTTTTTCAGCGTCGACGTAAATTTCCAGGGCATCTTTAACTTCGATCCCCAAAGTTCTTCTTAACTCTATAGGGATCACTACTCTACCAAGTTCATCCACTTTTCTAACAATCCCTGTTGATTTCAAGTCATTTCCTCCTTTACTTCAATATGGAACAAGGCTGGTCTGGATATTATACCAGTAATTGACATGGTAAGTCAATAGTTTTTTTCCCAATTTACTCAGCTTTACAAGAATATTACATGATTAAGAATGACATAGAAGTAACATACTGGCAACTTTACCCTAATTATGGATAGGAGACTTCTGTCTTGACACTAAGATCAGCTCTGATATAATAACCTCATCATTTATAGCTCTGAGGAGGCCCGACATTGGCGGAGAAAAATACATTTTACATAACAACCCCGATTTATTACCCGAGTAATAAGCTTCATGTTGGAAACTCATATACTACGGTGGCTGCCGATGCGATAGCTCGTTTTAAAAGGTTAACCGGATATGATGTATGGTTTTTAACCGGCACAGATGAGCACGGGCAGAAAATACAGCGTCAGGCAGATGCATCAGGTAAAAAGCCGATTGAATTTGTTGATGAAATCGTAGCCTGGATTAAAGAACTCTGGGAGGAGCTTGACATTGCTTACGATGATTTTATCAGGACAACCGAGCCCCGGCATAAAGAAAAAGTTGCCAAGATATTTACTCATTTTTACAAACAGGGGGATATCTACAAAGGTAAGTATGAAGGTTGGTACTGCACTCCCTGCGAGGCTTACTGGACTGAGCGGCAGTTAGTCGAATGTAAATGCCCCGACTGCGGTCGTGATGTTGAACTGATCTCTGAAGAGGCCTATTTTTTCAGGATGTCCAGGTATGCAGACCGCCTGATGGAACATATTGAAAAACACCCTGAATTTATTCAACCGCCTTCGAGGAAGAATGAAATGATAAATAACTTCCTCAAGCCCGGTCTTGAAGATTTATGTGTTTCCAGGACATCATTTGACTGGGGTATACCTGTGCCTTTTGATCCCGAACATGTTATCTATGTCTGGCTGGATGCGCTGAGCAATTACATCACCGCCCTTGGCTATGGTGAAGATGGCAGCAATTTTGATAAGTACTGGCCGGCCGACGTTCAGCTCATCGGTAAGGATATATTGCGTTTTCACACTATATATTGGCCAATTTTCCTGATGGCGCTTGGTGTGCCCCTGCCGAAAACTGTTTTTGGTCATGGCTGGCTTATGCTTCAGGATGGAAAGATGTCAAAGTCAAAGGGTAATGTGGTTGATCCCCGGGTTTTAGCCAGCCGTTACAGTTCTGATGCCCTCCGTTATTTTCTGCTTCGTGAGATACCCTTCGGGCAAGACGGTATATTCAGTCTTGAAAACTTCATAGTCAGAATCAATACCGATTTAGCCAATGATTTGGGCAACCTTGTCAGCAGATCCCTGACTATGGCCGAACGATACTTTGATGGGATTCTTCCGGAACCGGCAGATAGAGGGGAAGCCAGCGATGCCGAGCTGAAAGCGCTGGCTCTTAAGACTCCCGCAACGGTTGAAGGGTTCATGGATCAGCTTAAAACCAGTGATGCCCTGGCAGAATTATGGAAGCTGGTCCGCCGCAGCAATAAGTACATCGATGAGAATATGCCCTGGGAACTTGCAAAAGATCCGGCCAAAAAAAAGAGGTTGGGCACTGTTATCTATAACCTCATCGAAAGCATTCGCTTTATTGCCGTTATTCTCCAGCCCTTTATGCCCCGTTCGCCACAGATGATCTGGGAACAGATCAGTTTAGCCGGCGACAAAAAACTGCAAAGTTGGGAAAGCCTGCAGGGTTGGGGGGGAATCAAACCCGGAGTTAAGGTTGAGCGAGGAGAAGATCTTTTCCCCAGGCTAAACCTCCAGGCTGAAATTCGCGAAATGCAGGGTGGGCAGACAGTCGAAAAAGAAACTGAAGCGGAGCAGGTTGATGAAAAAGATGACCTCATTACACTAGACCAGTTTCAGCAGGTAGATTTGCGGGTTGCCGAAGTTGTTTCTGCTGAAAGAATACCCAAATCTGATAAATTATTAAAAATTGAAGTTTCCCTTGGCGCAGATGAAAATCGTCAGGTTGTTGCCGGTATTGCTGAACACTATCAGCCTGATGAACTGATCGGCAAAAAGGTTCTATTTGTTGCCAATCTGAAGCCGGTAAAACTGCGTGGTGTTTTATCACAGGGGATGCTGCTTGCAGCTACAAGTGAAGACGGGGGTCTTTCGTTGACAGCCCTGGATCGCGGTATGCCTGCAGGAAGCAGGATCAGTTAAATGCCTGTTTTGATAGATACGCATGCGCATCTCGATTTTCCGCAGTTTCGCAATGACCTTGATGTGGTTTTAAAGCGTGCCCGTGATGCTGGAATTGCTGCTATTCTTAATGCCGGAGCTGATGAAGGCAGTTCAAAACGTTCCGTTGAGCTGAGTCTTAAGTATCCCTGGATCAGCGCTTCAGTTGGTATTCACCCGCACAGTGCGGCTAAAGCAGCTGATGGCTGGCTGAAGAGACTGGAAATGCTGGCTGAAAATGATACTGTTCTTGCGATAGGCGAGACGGGGCTTGATTATTACAGAAACCTGTCCCCCCATGAAGATCAGGAACTAATTTTCCGCGAACAGCTTCGTCTGGCCTGCCGTACAGATAAACCGGTTATAATTCACAGCCGTCAGGCACATAACGAAACCCTAAAAATATTGAAGGAAGAAGAATTGCCTTCACGGGTTGGAGTAATGCATTGTTTTTCCGGAAGTTTTGCGCAAATGGAAAAATTTCTCGAACTCGGTTTTTATATATCAATTGCCGGTCCTGTAACTTACCCAAAATCTCACGAACTTCGTGATCTGCTTAAATTTATACCCTCTGACAGGTTGCTTCTGGAAACAGATGCTCCATACCTGCCTCCACAGGCATACCGAAGCGAGCGAAATGAGCCTGCCTTTATCAGGTTAACTTACGAGCGGGTCGCCCTGACCCTTGATCAGGATCTGGAGCAACTGTCAAAGCAGCTTTACCTCAACGCTGTAAGACTTTTTTCGGATAACCTGGTCGATAGAGATTAGATGAGTCCTAATTTAAGCTTTTTAATGCTGAAAAAATAAATCGGCGCCCGCTGTGATTAAAGTCTGGGCGCCGAGTGCGTTTCCAACTTTTTAATTTGTAAAGATACCCTATGTACTATCCGAGCAGGCTCTGAAGTTTCATTGCGAGTGACATATCGCCTTTAACTTTTAGTTTGCCGGCCATGAAAGCAGAGGTTGCATTAAGTTTGCCATCAAGCATGGCATCAAAATCGTCTGCTGCCATGGAGATAGTAATATTTGGGCTGTCATGTGCGCCTTCTACTACTGTGGCCTTACCATCATCTACTGCGGCATGAAAAACTCCACCATTATCACCTGAAAGGTCAAACTGATATACAGCACTGACCCCTTTCATTTTTGCAGGATCTGCAGCCTCGATCTTTTTGTTAAGATTATCTAGAAGTGTTTTAAAGTCTGCCATTTTATAATACGCCTCCTTAAAATTGAAATAAGCGAAACAGTCAGGATAAGCTTAGTCTGTTTACGGCCCTCCTTTCTGAGTCTCAATTGCTTAAACAGGTGAATTATTACTATTGTAAAATATATTATAAAGCATAAATGTTGATTTGTCATTATATTTTTGTGATAACTCAGTCTAAAAAAATATTATTCAGCCGAATTTTAATAATTAGAAATGTTTGCAAGATATTGCAGGTCTGAAGAATATAATAGTTCTTATTAGTGATCATCTATTAAAGTTTGACCTTATCGCGAATAGCGCGATAAAATGAAAAAGTACAGATAAACTTCAGATCAGGAGTGTGCGCTTTGACCCAAATACCAGATGTGACCTCGCCAAGGGTGCTCAGGGAGTTATTAAAAAGACACGGCCTTCAACCGCACAAGCAGTGGGGGCAGAACTTTCTGATCGATGGCAATATTGTCCGTAAAATACTAGGCTTACTTCACACAGAGTCCGGAGACCCCATTATAGAGATCGGGCCAGGTGCAGGTGCCCTTACTGCTGCCCTGGCCTGTAAAGGTGCAGATGTGCTGGCTGTTGAAATTGATCGCGGCATTGGGGCTATGCTTGGTAGTCTGCTGGAGCCTTTCCCCAATGTTAGATTGCTCCTTAAAGATGCACTGGAGATAAACTTTAAGGATTTGATCGCTGAAACATATCCAGCGGGCGCTCCTGTAAAATTAATTTCTAACCTTCCATATGTAATATCCGGACCCTTTATGTACAACCTGTTTAAGGAAGGGTTTCCTTTCACATGTGCAGTTTTAATGTTTCAGAAAGAAGTTGCTAGACGGCTCGTATCAGGGCCGGGCGACAGTGATTACGGAGCCCTTTCCGTACTCAGCAGCTATTTTTGCAGGGGTGAGGTGTTATTTGAAGTTGGCAGTAACGTTTTCTGGCCTCGGCCAAAAGTAGGATCGGCTGTTGTGAGACTAAAGCCGAAGGAGAGAATCCTTGGTGATGAAGAAGGATACTTTATAGATATGGTCCAGGGGTTGTTCAGGCAGAGAAGAAAAACGATTTTAAACAACATGGTCAGTTATTACGATCTCCCCAGGGAGAAAGCTTTATTCCTGCTTGAAAATGCCTCTATTTTACCGGGAGAACGCCCGGAAAGGTTAAGCGTAGAACAATTTGCAATGTTGGCCCGAATAACTTATAATAACCACAAATAAATTACCTTGAAAGGTCGCAGAACGGATGTTTTTTACAAGCCCGTCTATGGGCCAGATATCTTTTCAGGAACTGTTTGATGACCTGGTTGGTTATACCAATCAACACCCCGATGATTCTTACAAGCTGATTATCGGTACCGACTCTCACTCTTTCCTCAATGATTCCGTAATATTCGTTACAGCTGTTGTTGTACACCGCATAGGTAAAGGTGGCCGCTTCTATTACCACAAGCAGAAAACCCGTTACATGGAAAGCCTTCGTCAGAGAATTTATTATGAAACTTTTTTAAGCCTTGAAGTTGCAGCCCGCCTGACAGAGCATCTTGCCCAAAACGGTGAAACCCGGCTCAATGTGGAAATTCACCTTGATGTGGGCGAAAAAGGTGAAACAAGAGACATAATTAAAGAAGTTGTGGGAATGGTCATCGGCAGCGGTTATCAGGCCTGCATTAAACCAGATTCGTATGGAGCGACAACTGTGGCAGATCGCTTTACAAAATAGCCATATTCAATCTGTGCGCCCTTTATCCCCCGATTAGAGCCCTATATCTCGCGCTTTCTTGACATAATGGCTAATATTATGTTATACTCATATTCAGAATAATTATAAGGTGGTTTTAAATGGTGGCTAAAGATGTCCTATTTGAAATCCGTAAGAAGCTTGAGTCGCACATAGGTGAGAGGATAAAGCTGCGGGCAAACCGCGGCAGGCGTAAGACCTACGAGAAAGAGGGAGTTTTGGAAAGCATATATCCTTCTATTTTTATAGTCAGGGTAGATGAAAACAATTACTTCCAAAGGCTGTCATTCAGCTACGCGGATGTATTGACCGAAACCGTAGAGTTAAGTTTTAACGAAGGTGAACTGCGCCGAACAGTCGGCTTGTAGAGCCTGGTGGAAAATGATGCTTATTGATTTGCCCGGCGAGGCAAATGAAAGAAGACTTAAAAGTGCCGCTATTTAAATCTGGCGCGTGGGTCGGATCTGCAAAGATCCGGCTTTTTTATTTAGAAAACAGGAGGGTTCAACAGGCGATGAAATTAAATGAAATTAATAAAATCTGTGTAGTTGGAGCAGGTAACATGGGGCACCAGATCTCCATGTTGGCAGCATTAAATGGTTATAAAGTAGGCTGCATTGATTCCAGCCGGGAACAACTGGATAAAGCCGAAGAATTTGCTGATACTTACCTGCCGGGGCGAATTTCAAAGGGCAAGTTAACTGAAGAAGAGGCATCCAGGGTCAGGGCAAACCTGGTTTTTACCCAGGATATCGAAGCAGGCGCAGCAGAAGCTGATTTTGCAGTCGAAGCGGTTACAGAAGTACTCGAAGTGAAAAAAAATATATTCAGGCAGCTTGATCGGATCATGCCCCCGAAAGCTATAATAACCACAAACAGTTCATTTTTTGTCAGCTCCCTACTGGCGGGAGAAACTAAACGGCCTGATAAAGTATGTAACATGCACTTTTTTAACCCAGCCCTGGTAATGAAATGTGTAGAGGTGGTTAAAGGGCCGCATACAGCGGAAGAAACAGCAGTGTTAACTATGGAACTTGCAAAGTGCCTTGGTAAAGTGCCTGTTTTGCTGAAAAAAGAGATCTATGGATTTCTTGTTAACAGAATCCTGGCGGCAATAAATAATGAAGCTTTATATCTATTGGAAACCGAAGTTGCTTCTGCTGAGGATATCGACAGCGCAGTGACAAATGCGCTGGGACACCCGCTTGGACCATTCAGCCTGATGGATCTTACCGGTATAGATCTTTCATATCATATCACCATGGAAAGGTACCGCGAAACAGGAGATGCCGTGGATAAGCCTTCACCGACAATAGTTGAAAAATTTGTAAAAGGTGAGTGGGGTAAAAAAACCGGTACTGGATTCTACCGCTATACAGAATAATCTATCTGTTGTATTTTCAATATATTCGGCAAACACAATAACGGCAGGATTAAGCTTATTTTTGTAGAATAGCGATTGCAGTGATAAGTTATCCGATTTTATCGGGAGGGTTTATTTTGAAAGCTTTATTGGTGATTGATATGATCGTTGATTTTATTGATCCTTCAGGTGCACTTTATATAGGACCTGTAGCTGGAGAGCTGACTTCAGCCGTCAGGGATCGACTGGAATCTTACCGAGTTTCAGGTGATACAGTTATTTATATATGCGACCGTCATCTTGAAGAAGATCGTGAATTTGAGATCTTCCCGCCCCACTCAATCGATGGTACCGGCGGGAGCGATATTGTGAGCGAACTTACCCCTCGTAATGGTGAAAGAGCCATCTATAAAAGGCGTTACAGCGCTTTTTTTGGAACGGATCTGGATCTGACTCTTCGTGAAAAAAAAGTATCCGAGCTTGAACTGGCGGGATGTGTGACAAATATCTGTGTTCTCTATACGGCCGCGGAAGCACGCATGCTTAATTATCAGGTAACCGTCTATAAAAAAGCAGTTAACGGATTTGATCCTGAAGCACATGAATTTGCCCTGCAGGAGATGAAAAAAACACTGGGAGTCATCCTTAAATAGCAAATTTGGAGGTATCAGATGAAAGCCAAAGATTTTATCACGCTAAAAGATGTGGCCACTATTGATGTAAAAGCTGATGCTCGTTTTTTTTCTGCTTCCGGCACTGAAATTGCGCAGGGATTGACCAGCGATATCTATTTTATCCGGACCAGAGATCTCCTCGCATCCATGAATCTTGATGACACAGTTGTTACAGCAGAGATATTTTCATCAAGAGCGGGAATAGTGGCCGGTATTGATGAGACTCTATACATGCTGCGCAGTCGCGATCTGGAAATCTGGGCGCTCTCTGAAGGAGAGATGATGGCTGCCAAAGAAGTTGTAATGCGCATTAAGGGCCGCTATAGCGATTTTGGAATATATGAAACTGCCCTTCTTGGAATCCTCTCCAGCTCGAGCGGTTGGGCTACTGCAGCGGCAGAATGCAAGGAGGCTGCAAGAGGCCGAACCGTGATCAGCTACGGCGCAAGACACCTGCATCCTGCAGTTGCTCCGGTTATGGAAAGAGCGGCTGTAATTGGCGGAGCTGATGCCTGCAGTTGCGTGCTTGGAGCGCTGCTGTTAGGCAGGGCGCCTGTAGGAACAGTTCCTCACGCTGCTTTTCTGATTGCCGGAGACACCGTTAAATTAGCCCAGGCATATGACAGGTTTGTTCCGGAAGATGCCCCAAGAATAATACTGGTTGATACTTTTAAGGATGAAGCTGAAGAAACCTTACGTGTTGCTGAGGCCTTGGGAGAAAGACTGAACGGTATTCGCCTTGATACTCCCGGCGAAAGAGGTGGTGTTACTGCTGGGCTGGTCAGAGAAGTTAGAGCGCGACTTGACCAGGCAGGTTATAACCATGTTCAAATTGTCGTATCGGGTGGTTTAAATTTAGAGCGCATCACCCTGCTTGCTGAAGCAGGGGCTGACGTTTTTGGTGTTGGCAGCTATATTTCACGTTCTCCGGCGATAGATATGACTATGGACCTTAAAGAGGTAAATAACAAAGCAGTGGCCAAACGAGGTCGAATCCCGGGAATTACAGAAAACAGTCGCCTGCAGAAGATTGACTGATGCAAAAAGTATTAAGAGTAAGAGCTCCGGCTAAAATTAATCTCGGTTTAACCGTTCTTGGTAAAAGGCCTGACGGGTTTCATGAAATAGAATCGGTCATGCAGCAGGTATCTCTTTCTGATTCACTTTTGATCGAGCCTATTTCTTCTAAAGAAAGTTTATTTTTATGTACCGATCCCGGTTTGTTATCTGAAGAAAATCTGGTTTGGAAAGCAGCAGAACTTTTGGCAAAAGTTACCGGCAGAAGGTTAAGTGGTATAAAAATTACCCTCTTTAAGAATATACCTGTTGCTGCCGGCCTGGCCGGGGGCAGCAGTGACGCAGCTGCAGTTCTGCGCGGGTTGAATAGTTATTGGCAGCTCAATCTTGACCAGGAAACCTTATTTGAAATAGGAGCCCGGCTAGGATCTGATGTGCCATATTGTTTGCTGGGAGGAACAGCTCTGGCCAGGGGGCGGGGCGAAATACTGAAAAAACTTGTACCGCTTCCGCACTATTGGGTTACCCTGGTTTTGCCTGCTGGTGTAAAAATATCCACAGCCGATGCGTACAAATCATTTAACCGTGAGATGCTGGGCAGGCCTTCCCTGCAAAAGCTTTTAGAAGCTATCAACAACCAGGACAGGCAAGCAATAGAAAACTGGGTGGCGGGAGAATTAGTTAATACGCTTGAATCAGCTGAACTGCCCGGAATTGATTCAATCAGAAAGCTTAAAACTGATCTGCGCCGGTATGGGTTTAAACCAGTTTTATCCGGAAGCGGTCCGACCCTGTTTATGCTATCTGAAAACTATGCAGGCGCAATATCTGCTGCCCGGCTGGCGGAATCTTTAGGGGCTGATTCTTACCTTTGTTGGACAGAGACTAATAGTGGGGAGTGTTTTTCTTATGCTTAGTGCTGTTGTGCTGGCCGGCACCGGGAAAGCGGAGCCGTTAACCGAACAGGAAAAGGTTTCAAACAAAGCTTTTATTACCATTAATGAAAAACCGCTTATTGCATATATTCTGGAAGCGCTTGAGGGATCTTCATTAATCGAAAATGTGGCAGTAGTCGGCCCTGAAAAAGGCCTCGAAGAAATTCGTCGTGGAGGACATCACTTTGAACTGGTTCCGGAACAGGGAACCATGCTTGATAATGTGGCTGCCGGGTTTAACGTTGTTGATAAAGATCGCCTCTGCCTGGTTGTAACTGGCGATATACCTTTGATAACTTCCGAAGTTATTGATCAGTTTATTGAGCAATGTCAACCGCAGGATTATGATCTTTATTATCCGGTTTTAACACGTGATACATGTCTGAAACGTTTCCCGGATACAGAGCGTACCTATGTTCGTCTTAAAGAAGGCTACTTAACTGGTGGTAATATTGCACTTATTAATCCGGCTTGGTTTATAGGGAGCCGCTCACGCCTCGAGATGTTTATTTCGTATAGAAAGAAACCTTTGAAGCTTTTGCGCATCTTCCCTCCCCTGTTTATCTTGAAATATTTTATGAAAACACTCTCAGTCACTGATCTTGAAAATTTTCTGTCACATCTGTTGCATTTTAAAGCAAAGGCTGTTTACAGCCAATCTGCTGAAATTGGTATAGATGTTGACAAAATAAGCGATCTTGAGCTGGTGAGAAGCACTTTATAAATGTTAATACAGACTGTTTGAAATTATATTTAATAATTTATTTATAAATGTACGGATTTTCGCACAGTGCCTTACAAAAAAACGTAACATTGGGCAATGCTTATATTGCTAACTTTGTTTATAATGATACCTAAAGATACTGGCAATTGGCAATGTTTACATGAAATCCTATAGATATAGTTCTCTTCTTATTTTTTTGTAAATACTCGTGAACTTTTTCTCATTTAGGCAGGAATTTTGTTTAAATTGTCGAAGAAATTAAACAAACATAAGAGGAATCATTCCTAACATAATACCGGAAGGTGGGCTTGGCTTGGTAGTGACCGATGTACGCATCAGGAGACTGACCCAGGAAGGTAAGATGAGGGCTATTGTATCAATAACTCTGAATGACAAGTTTGTTGTGCACGATGTTAGAGTAATTGAGGGAAACAATGGTTTGTTTGTAGCAATGCCCAGTAAAAGAACCCCTAATGGAGAGTTCAGGGATATTGCCCATCCGATCAATATGGAAGCTAGACAGGTTATTCAAAATTCCGTACTTGAGGCTTATGCCCGGGAAATGGAAGCTGTGACAGTCGAATCCTGATCATTTTTCTGAAATATGGTGACTTTTGCTTCTCCCTGCTTTCCTGCAGTATAATAGATTCATTAATTTATACTAGCGGGAGGTAAACTGATGAAGCAGTTATGGGCTGTTGTTTTAGCCGCGGGGGAAGGAAAAAGAATGTATTCGAGCCTGCCCAAAGTATTACACTCCCTTTGCGGCAGGCCGATGCTTGATTATGTCTTAAATAGCGCCGCTGATCTGACTACAAATATAGTTGTTGTTGTCGGTCACGGCGCTTCGCTTATTGAAGAAAAAATGGGTGACAGATGGATCTATGCGCTACAGGAGCAGCAACTTGGAACAGGTCATGCTGTATTACAGGCTTTTAACCGACTCCCTAATGAAGGGACGCTTTTAGTTCTCTGTGGTGATACTCCTTTGTTGACTGGAGCGCATCTAAAAACGCTTGTAGATATTGGCGAAAATTGCGCTGCAGTTGTAGGCACTGTTAAACTGGAGAATCCTACCGGTTATGGGAGGATAGTCAGGGGCGATGAACAAATTGTGGAGAGGATCGTGGAAGAAAAGGATGCATCTGAGGTTGAAAAATCTATTAAAGAAATAAATATAGGAACCTACTGCTTTAACCTTCAACTTCTAAGGCACTACCTTCCTCTGCTTACTAATGAAAATGCCCAGGGTGAGTATTACCTTACAGACGTCATCGGTATGCTTCGCCTGAATGGTTATCCAGTAAAAGCTTTTGAAATTGAAGACCATCGATTTGGTCTGGGTATAAATAACCGGATGCAGCTTGCAGAAGCCGTAGCGCTTATGCAGGAGAGAATTAATAGCAGATTGATGCTCGAAGGGGTTACTATTGAAGATCCGGCTACCACTTATATCGAACCTGATGTAAAAGTTGGTGTTGACACAATAATTCGCCCTTCTTCAATAATTGAAGCAGGAACAGTTATCGGTTCAGGGTGTATAATCGGTCCCTTCGCACACCTGAGGAATGCTGTAATCGAGGATGGATCGGTAATTGAATCTTCATATGTTGAAAACTGCAAAGTTAAAAATGGAAGCAGGCTTGGTCCATATGAAGTGATGGAATCTTAAATTGCAGAATTTATATTATAACATTTTTGTCCGGCAGGAAAAGCGCGAGTTTAGCGAGAAGAATTAAAACCTGTCTCTTATTTATAATATAAAAGCAGACGGATAATGATCAGTTATACATCAGGAGGGTTCAAGTTGGTAAACGGAGAAGAACTGAAGATATTTTGTGGAAGCGCGAATCGCGGCCTGGCGGAACAAATTGCAAGCTATATTGATGTACCCCTGGGTGACTGTGAAGTTAACCGCTTCAGTGATGGTGAAATTTCTATCAGCATCAGAGAAAGTGTGCGCGGAACCAATTCGTTTTTGATTCAACCACTTTGCGGTCCTATTAATGAAAGCATCATGGAGCTGCTTATAATTATTGATGCCCTGAAAAGAGCTTCTGCAAAAACAATAAATGCAGTAATACCATATTATGCTTACGCCAGACAGGATCGTAAAACTAAGGCTCGCGATCCGATTACGGCCAAGCTGTTGGCGGATCTGATCACTGCTGCCGGAGCCAGCCGTGTAGTTGCAATGGATCTGCATGCCGGGCAGATTCAGGGTTTCTTCAATATTCCTCTTGACCACCTGACTGCTTTGCCCATACTGGCAAATTATTTTAAGCAAAAAAAAATTGAAAATGGTGTGGTTGTCTCGCCTGACCTGGGCGGTGTTACCAGGGCTCGCGATCTGGCTAATCGCCTGGTTATGCCTATTGCAATTATCGAGAAGAAAAGACCGGCTCCAAACAAAGCTGAGATTATGAATATAATCGGTGATGTTCATGGTAAAACTGCTATTTTCATAGATGATATGATTGACACAGCCGGAACCCTGACCCTTGGCGCTGAAGCTTTAATTAAGTCGAATGCTCATAAAGTTTATGCCTGCTGTACCCATCCTGTATTTTCCGGTTCAGCACTGCAGCGTCTCAGTGATTCTTCTATCACTGAAATTGTTTATACAAATACGATTCCCGTTGACAAGGGTTTGTTAAGCGGTTTGAGAGATTGTTTCAGGGAACTCTCAGTAGCACCTCTGATTGGCGAGGCAATTATGCGTATTCAAAATAAGATTTCGGTAAGCGAACTTTTTGATTAAGTTGATCTTAGTCGCTTCCTGAAGTATACTATTTCAGAAGGAGGCTTGAATGAATGGAAAGAATGATATTGGAAGCACAGTTTCGTCCGACCATGACCAAGGGTGAACGTAATCAGCTGCGCGTTGAAGAAAAAGTGCCCGCAGTCATCTATGGCAGGGGCGAAGAGACTTTACCCTTGTTAGTGGATGGACGTACTTTAAGGCAGGTCTTAACCTCCGGTGGCAGCAACGTTCTTGTTGATCTGGCAGTAAAAGCAAAAGGTAAAAAGACCCGTCAGGAAACAGTAATGTTCAAAGATATTCAACGGGATATCCTCTACCAGGATCGGATCCTCCACGTCGATTTTATTCGAATTTCAATGACGGATAAAATCGAGGTCGCCGTTCACCTGAACTTTGTTGGCGAGCCTGCCGGCGCAGACGAAGGCGGGGTTCTGTCCCTGGTTAGCAGGGAAGTCCAGGTTAAATGTTTGCCAGGTGATATTCCTGAACAATTCGATATTGATATTTCGGGACTGAATATTGGTGACAGTGTTACCGCAGATAGCCTGGTTCTAGAAGGTGAACTCGAACTTATTACTCCGCATGACACAGTTCTTGCCCAGGTTCTGGCACCAATGGCTGAAGAAGAGCTTGAACCTGCTGTTGAGGAAGAACTTGCTGAGGGTGAAGAAGCTGCAGATGAAGAGATCGCTGAGGAATCAGGATCAGAGGCTGAGAAGACTAAAGAAGATAGCTAAAAGCTTTTATAGAAAAGTGATTTAGGCCCGGTGCCCCTTTACAAAGGGGCATCATTCTTATCCAGGTCATTTAATATTACAGGGGTGTAAGTTATGTACCTTATTGTCGGACTTGGTAATCCCGGAAAAGAATATGCAGGCAGCAGACACAACCTTGGTTTTCAGGTTGTAGAAGCGCTATCACGCCGCCTGCAGGTTATCGGAACAAGCCAGAAACACTGGTCGGTTATAGCCGAATCAAAATATAAAGGTGAAAAGGTTATGCTGGCTCAGCCTTTAACATATATGAACCTTAGCGGGCGCGCAGTCCGGGAGCTGGTAAGAAATTATAGTATAGAACTTTCCGACCTGCTGGTGATTTACGATGACTTAGATATTCCTCCTGGCACTATCCGCTTTCGGGCCAGAGGGGGCAGTGCGGGACATCGCGGCTTACAGTCAATTATTGATTCACTGGGAACAAATGAATTCCCCCGCCTCCGGGTTGGCATCGGCAAAGCGCCGGATAACATGGAAGCATCCGACTTCGTGATTCTTTCCGTTGAAAAAACCGACAAAATCCTTTTTGCAGAAGCTATTGATCGATCTGTAGAGGCAATTTTGCATTTTATAGATTGCGGCCTGGAATCAACCATGAATGTTTTCCATAAAGGGGCAACAACTGCCGATTGAGGTAGTAGATTTTTCCCTAATTTTTAAGCTTTCAGGGTCCTAACCGCTTAGAAGTAATGTCTGGATTATTTTTTACAGTTAATCAGATCCGTTGTTACGTCGGCCTTTCTGCAGGTGGTAGCGCAGAGCGCGTGGGGTAATGCCGAGCAAATTGGCTGCTTTGACCTGATTACCATAAGTATCATCTACGGCGCTCTCAATAATCCTGGCTAAAAATTCATCACGCCAGCAGTTTAAGTCTTTGCTAAAATGCTCAAAATCAAAACCCTGTCTGAAATTTATCGTTTCAAAAAGAGTTGCTTCGTACTGCCCGAGCAGTTCCTCCAGTTTTGCCCCAATTTCCGGTACGCTTCTAAAAAGCTGTTTTGCTGCTTCTGAATTACGGGCAGTGCCTTCTTCTGAATTTTTAGTGTCATTTGAGTTTTTTTTAATTCTTTCAGGGAGGTCCTCTACTGTTATCTGAGGACCTTTACTTAGAAGAAGGGCCTGAGCAACTGTGTTTGATAATTCCCTGATATTCCCCGGCCAATCGTGTTTCTTGAGCGTATTCAATGCTTCTTTAGAAAATGGTTTAATCTCTATTTGCTTGGCTATTGATTCTTTTTCAAGGAAGAAGTTTATAAAATTTTCAAGATCATTCGGTCGCTCTCTTAGAGGGGGGATACTCAGGGAAGCAACGTCAAGGCGGTAAAACAGGTCTTCCCTAAAATTGTTTTCAGCTACTTTCACTGCCAGGTTGGCGTTTGTGGCGGCAATAATACGAACATCAACCTTGCACATTTCTTCACCGCCTACACGAAAAAATTCACCTGTTTCCAGTACACGAAGCAGTTTGATCTGGATAGCAGGGCTGGCAGAATCAATTTCATCCAGAAATAGTGTTGCCTTATTGGCCTGTTCAAAAATACCTTTCTTTTTGTGGGTAGCCCCGGTAAACGATCCTTTTTCATGTCCGAAAAGTTCACTTTCCAAAAGGGTTTCGGTAAAGGCGCCACAATTAAATGCCAGGAAAGGGCTATCACTGCGATGGCTGACAGAATGGATATAACGGGCAAGCACTTCTTTGCCTGTACCGGTTTCTCCCTGAATGAGTACAGTGATATTTTTCTTGGCAATTTTTTGGGCAGCCGCCACCAGGCTAAGCATTTTCTGGCTTCGGCCGACCACAAAGCCAAGTTCCTGCTGAGCTGCAGACATTTTCTCAGTTTCTGCTTTTACATTAAGTGAGCGTTCCAGTAAAGCTTCCATTTCGTTTATATCAACGAAAGGCTTTTCCACATAATCGAAAGCACCCAGCTGAATAGCCTCTACGGCCGATTTAACCGTAGAATACCCGGTAATAATAATAACCTCACAGTCTGGCTGGCAGCTTTTAATTTCTTTTAAAATATCAAGTCCGTTGGCATCCGGTAACTTCAGGTCTACAAGGGCAGTATCAAATTTATGTTCCTTCAATCTGGCAGAAGCTTCTTCGCCGGAATTAGCTGTTTCAACCCCGTATCCCTTATGTTTGAGCAGGTAACTGAAAAAGTTACATACTTCCTGTTCATCATCAACTATTAAAAAAACTGCATCTTTCGACATAATGATTCCTCCAGGGTGGTCAACAAAAGTTGTTATGGATAATTCTGTTAGGTACCATAGGGTCAGATTCTACTTATTGTAATCATCATCATCCTGATTATTTTTATACAGGGGAAGGATAAGGCTGAAAGTGCTTCCGCTGCCTGCTTTAGTTTCCAAATCAATAAAACCTCCGTGCGCCTGGGCTATACCTAAACTCACTGAAAGACCTAAACCAGTTCCTTTCCCACTCTTCTTGGTTGTGTAGAATGGATTGAATATCTGGGGGATATGTTCTTCTTCTATACCGCTGCCGTTGTCTGTTATGTCGACAATAACGAGCTTGCCATCAGGATGGATTCGCGTTGCTAATTTAATTTCTCCCCTCGCGCCGTTTACTTGATCACACAGCATGCTTTCAACGGCATCCTTGGCATTAAGCAGCAGGTTTACAATGATCTGTTCCAGACTGCTGGCACTGCCTGATAAGATTGGAATCCCGGCTGTTTTATTAACTGTCAGAGTTATTTTGCTTTTTTCTATCTGGTAAGTTACCAGGGCCAGGGCGCTGTCAATCACTTCATTTATATTTACATCGTCAAAAGTGAATTCATCCTGGCGTGAGAATGTAAGCAGGTTTTTAATGATTTTCTGACATCGAAGTCCGCTGCTGTGGATATCTTTTATCAATTGATATTGGGGATCTTTCGGATTTGTCTCACGAAGCAGTAGCTGGGAATTACCCACTATAGCGGTTAGAGGGCTATTTAATTCGTGAGCTACTCCCGCAGACATCTCCCCCATGGATACCAGTTTGATTGAATCAACAAAACTGGTTACATCCTTGGCGTAGTAAGTGACACCATAAGGTTCCTGCATTTCTGTAAAAGCCGGATAAACAAATATATCAAGAACCCTGTTGTAACGGGTCCGTGACTGCAGGTATGAAGTTTTTTGTGACTGTAGAACCTGGTCACCAATACAGGGGTTGCACTTTTTTTCGCGTCCGTAAAAAAGCTGGTAACATTTAGCTCCGATAATTTCATCTTCCCGCATGGTAAGGAAGTCTACCGCAGCCTGGTTAACTCTCTGTATTTCATAATCCTGGTTAATAAAAACCAGAAGATCTGTCACTGCTGAAAATGTAACCTCCCAGTCTCTTTTAATTTCTAAAAGTTCATTGATTTTCTTTTTCAGGGCCACGTAATATGATCTTTTTGAGCTATGTACTCCGGTAAGCTTTTCAATTAATCTTTTCTTGTTCTGCATTACCATTATGATCCACCTCCAGGCATTTCAAGGGCGGCCCGGAAAATATTAATGATATCTTTTTCATCGGCATCTCGCGGGTTTGTTATGAAACAGGCATCATTTTTGGTGTTTCTGCTAAGTTCTGGTATTGAGCTTTCAGGTAGCCCCAGTTCAGCAAGACCGGATGGGATCCCTACATCTTTTGCCAGCTCCTGGACCAATCCGATTGCTTTTTCTGCAGCCTCACGTTTCGAAAGGTGCCTGATCTGTGCGCCCATCGCTGCAGCAATTTCTGCATACTTATCAACACAGGCTATCAGGTTATAGCGCATAACATAAGGCAGCAGCACAGCGCTAATCGTGCCTATAGGCAGATCAAGCAGTCCGCCAACCTGGTGAGTCATAGCCTGGCCCAGTCCCAGTACTGCATTTGAGAAAGCAATGCCGGCATGAAGGCTGGCTTTTGCCATGGCAATCTTGGCAGTTTCATCAACCTGGCTTGCTACTGAAGATCTAAGGTTTTCAGAGATGAGTTTAATGGCATGAAGAGCATGAATATCTGTCATATCGGTAGATGCCAGGGAGAGGTAAGCTTCAATTGCGTGGCTTAAAGCTTCCATGCCGGTGTGTGCAGTGACATTACCGCTTATTGTTGAAAGAATAATTGGATCAGAAACGGCGATGTCAGGGACCAGTGATTTTGAAATAATTGTCATTTTAATTTTACGGTCACTGTCGGAGATGATGGCGAACTGGGAAACCTCGGAGCCTGAACCTGCAGTTGAAGGGACGACAATCAAAGGAGGTAGTGGCTCGGTAATCATATCGATACCTTCGTAATTGTGAATTCGACCTTTATTGGTTGATAAAGTGGCTACAGCTTTAGCGGCATCAACGGCGCTGCCTCCTCCTATTGCCAGAACGGCATCGCAGTTAGAGTTTCTGTATAAGCTTAAACCTTCTTCAACTTCATAATCGCGTGGGTTAGCCGAAAATTCTGACCAGATCTGGTAATCCAGTTTAGCCTTATCCAGGAATATAACTGCCTTGTCTGCCCAGCCGCAATTTACTATACCCCTGTCGGCTACCAGAAATACCCTGGAAGAACCGAGCCTGCTGCAGCATTCACCGACCTGGTTTAGCGAACCGGTGCCGAAAATGATCTCCGGGGTCACAAATTTACTGATGTACATTTTTATGACCGTCCTTTGCAAATCAAATCTTTTACATACTTTCTATTTCTGTAATAGATGTAAAAATCCTTTAAAAATACATAGTAATAATGTTTCATTATAACCGGCAGCAAAGACGCCCCGGTTTGTTTTACGGGGCGTATCCGCCATTAACGTAAGGGGTCAGGTTTCAGTTTGTTTATCTTCGGGTTACAAGTGGTTCCAATCCTTTTTGTTTTTCTTCCACCAACGCTTCTTCATATATATCAGGCACAAGGCCGAACCCTACATTGCTTTCCATCAGTTTTTTGCATTTCTGCCGTTGAAGTTCAGTACAACCGCAGCTTCTGGCTTCCACAACGGTTAACCTGCGACCGTAGGCGCCGGCGCTGCAGAAGGTAATCCAGCCGTTCATGCTTTGATATTCTTTCCAGTTCTTACACTGTACCATTTTTTCCACCTTTCTCACTCCTTTAAGAAAATCTCTTACATCTCTGCCCGCCTATTGATGAGGATTGAGGTCAATAATAACTTTTTTTGGTGTTGTTGGTCTCAGGTAGCATGTCCAGTAAGCAAATGCAACAAAAACCACACCTCCGACAATGTTACCCAGGGTTACCGGTATCAGGTTGTTAATAAAGAATGTCTGCCAGGTTATGCCCTGCAAGACCGCAGGTGCTATAAGTCCCTGGGCCAGTTCGCTCCCTTTGACTATGATGCCCATTGGCACAAAATACATGTTGGCGATAGAGTGTTCAAAACCGGCAGCAACAAAAGCTGAAATCGGAATCATAATCCCAAGGATTTTGCTGATAGCATCTTTACCGGCCATGGCAATCCAGACGGCAAGACAGACGAGCCAGTTACAGAGGATGCCCCTGAAAAAGGCTTCACTCCAGGTCAGACTTGTTTTAGCTGCGGCAATGTTGATGACTCTTACCATAACTCCCCCGTCATTTGCTTTCCAGATACCAGAGTAATAGAAGAGAAAAACAACCAGCAGCGCTCCAACAAAGTTAAACAGGTAGACCCAGAACCAGTTGTTTAAAACCTGCTTTCCGGTAACTTTTCGATCGAGATAACCGGCTGCAAGCAGGTTATTGCCGGTAAAAAGTTCTGCTCCACCGAGGATGACAAGGATCAGCCCAAGTGAGAAAGAGATTCCTCCAACCAGGCGGCTGAGCCCGTCACCGATGTAAAGGGCAAGATCGTTGGTGACAATAGTAAACAGAACTGCTCCCAGTGCAATATAGGCGCCGGCAAGAATTGCCAGCATAATTAATGATGGTGCTGCAGTGGCCGCTTTTTTCTGAGCGACGCCGACTAGTGTCTTGGCAATTTCCGGGGGCGGATCGCAAGACAATACCGGCGCTGATACAGGGGCGGCTACAGGTGCGGGCAGCTCTTCGGGTACAAGTCCTTTACCTACGGCATACTCCATTGATTTCATGCACTCCACCCTTTTTTCGCCAGTGCAGCCGATGGCCTGCAGAAAATTGGGGTTAACCGGCCTGTTAAACGCAGCCAGTTCGCAGTAGCAGATATGTCCTGCGACAGAGTCGTACTCATTCCAGAATGCACATTTCTCAGCCATTGGTATTGCCTCCTTTCTTTTTTTGCTTCAGGATTTGTCAAAAATTATCTAGCTGTAACTATATATAGCAATACCTGTGCCAACTTTGTTATTTTGATGCCAATATATTAGTTATATTGATTGGAACCACGAGTTTATGTTGCAGCAGCAATTAAAAACGATTTTAATTCCGTGCAGGAAAAGCACTTGATAGGCATGGCACATTCTACATGTGACGCAATTGCGTTATCTTATTAACCTTAACATGTAACTCATGCGCAAATAATGGGTTCTTTTCCTGCCGGGGATTATCTATCCTGTGTTATAATAATTATAGTAACGGGGGGATCAAAAATTTCCCTGCTCTTTTGATGTACTCTAAATTGCAGCCCCGGGGGGAAGAATAGCATGATTGGAGATCTTCTGAAACTGTGGCATGATCATAAATCTTTTAAAGCGATTGCCGACAGTTTAAAAAGTAAAAAATCTTACAGGGGTGTATCAATTGGTCTGGATGGAAGCGCGCGCGTTTATTTTATGGCTGCGCTTGCAGCCCGGCATGGTAAAAAGACTGTTATTATAACTGCTGATATGGCGCGTGCTGAAAAAATATATTCTGAACTTGAAGCATTTTTACCCGGTATTGTAAATATAATTCCCCCCAGGGAATTTTTTATCAGCGCTGAGATTCTGACGCGTAGTGATGAAATGCAGCACAAAAGGCTTCGATATTTACAGTGGATAATTAGTGGTGAAACAGGAATTTATGTGGCGCCTGTTTCAGCTTTTATGTCAAGAGCTCTGCCGCCCAAAATGTGGAATAGTCTGTTGGTAAATCTTGAAACAGGGCAGAACATGAATAGGCAGGAATTGATCGAACTTTTGATTAAAAGGGGGTATGAGCGGGTATCATTGACAGAAACCCCCGGTCAGTTCAGCGCGCGTGGAGACATTGTTGACATTTTCCCGCCGGGTTTGGGTAACCCAGTCAGATTAGAACTTTATGATGAAGAGATCGAATCTCTGCGTTCCTATGATCCTGCAACCCAAAGAACAACAGAGAAGTTTCAAGATATCACTTTACTTCCGGCTCGTGAGTTAATCTTACCGGAAAGCCATCTAGCCGATGGAAGCAGACTGATTAAAAAACAGTTGGATAAAATAACTTCAGGTTTACGACGACGCGATGAAAATGATGTCGCATCGAAACTAAACCAGCAGATTACAAGACATCTGGAAAGATTAACGCATCCTGAAGGAATTGATTTACTAAGTTCATACCTTCCTTTTTTCTATGGTGCGGGTGCATCGCTGCTTGATTACCTTCCGGAAGATAGCCTTGTTATTGTCGAAGAGCCTGTCGATGTGACTGACAAGAGCAGGCGGTTGCGAAATGAAATTAAAGAATACAATACAGGTCGGGTGCTGGAAGCAGAGTTGCTTGATTCAGGTTTCGATCTCCTTTGGCGAGATAAAGATCTGCTCGCCCGTTTGCCCTGTCATCTTATCGGGTGCTCTCTTTTTTCCGGGACTGGAGGTTTGTTTTCAGCAGGGGAAAGCTACACAATCGAAACGAAGGCTGCGCCAGTGTACCACGGTCAGTGGGATCTTTTTAAAAATGACTATGAAAACTGGATCAAGGAAGGTTTTAAGATATACCTTGCTGCTGACTCAGAAGAGCGTGGACAGGGGATATCGGCTGTAATGGCAGAGAAGATAAAGGAATGCAGGGATGCCCAAAAAGGTTACACCGAAACTGATATTTTTGCCGATCTGTTTAAAGCTGAGTTGATCATCGGTAAACTTGAAGAAGGCTTTATAGCGCCGGCCATAAAGCTGGTTGTATTAACGGAGCAAAATATAATTCCCCGCAGAAAGAGAAGAAGGCGGGTTGCAACCAAAGATGAAGGTATTCGCCTGAGTGATTATCGGGAGCTGGCGGTGGGCGATTATGTGGTGCACGAACAGCATGGTATAGGACTTTACCAGGGGCTGCACACTCTTGAAGTAAGCGAGATTAAAC
>JAHYJM010000099.1 GCA_019428945.1 Bacillota bacterium
GGGAATAAGGCTTCAATCAGGGCCATGAAAAGCGGTACTGATGCGACCAGTAGAGCTGCCAAGCTTGATTCGATCCATTGCTCGGCCCAGCATATGATACCGTTGCTGATAAAGAGCAGCATCAAACCGGCAAAAATAATCGCCTTATAATCATCTTTTGATTGAGGAAACTGCCAGCCTTTCAACCTGGCAAACGTCAGCATTAAGGCTCCGGCAATTGAAAAACGTATGCCGGCAAAGGCCAGAAACGGCATATCTGTTACCGCCACCCTGATTGCCAGGTAAGTTGAACCCCAGACAAAACAGACAGTCAGATAGGATAATATGGCGAGGTTTTTATTGTAAGTCAATTGGCTGCCTCCCGGTTTATACAAAAATCCGTAATCAATATATAAACATGTTTAAGATTATAATCTCTCAGTTAATATTGAGCAATGATCAAATTACAGCTCTTTAATAGGGGCTTAAAAGGTCTGGTCTTACAGCTTCAACGCCCTGTGTATACTTGCTGTTGGCAATATACTTTAGGCCGTGTTTGCGAACCAACTGACTTAACCACGCCGGCTGTTTCCGGCGGCATTTTATTTCCAATACAATACTGTGACGGTGGTGATCTTTAAAAAGGGCAGGTTTGGGGAAAAGAGTTCCGGTGAGGCAGCTTTTAACATCGTGGTCCAGGGTAACGCGTAAATCTTCCCTGCTGCGCGGCACAAACCCTTCCCTGTCATAGCTCACAAGAACCTTAGGCTGCATCGCCCGCAGATAATAGATTCTTTCGAATTCCTGTAATACCGGGTTTTCACTTCTTGCCCAGTGCCTGGAGGACATAAATTCAAGATACTCAGCTGTAGAAACAAAGGTGCTGTACTTTTCAATTGATTCTCCCCAGCGGTTTTTCAGCTCTACCCTTATTGGCGTATTCTCTACCAGTGTTTCTGAATAAGTGCGGATCCTGCATTTGATCCGCCCGAAATTGCCTTCGATTTTTTCATAATAAGCCTGAAACTGATCATTATCAAAGTAAAGGCTGCGGACAAGATAGCGGCCTTTCTCTGCTTTCCTGGTATAACTATCAGGCTCCATATATATTATCAGGTCGTTTTTCAGACGATAATACTGGTGAACAGTAATCCTGTACTTATATTCGAACCGCCAGGGTATTACCTGGTTATCAGTACTTGCTTTAAGCATAAGGGTCAGCCTTTCTGACGCGTACAATTATTATCATTACATTGGCAGTGCCAGCTGCGGAGCCAGAAGGGTGACTTTTTTAACTCCTTCAAGCGCTTTTAATGCAGAAATAAATTCTTCAGTTTTTTCTTCCTGCAGCCTGGTAAAACGCAGCTCATAAATTATTTCCCAGCCGTCATCAACAATATCGTGCGAGCGCACTCTTGATCGGGTGCTGTATTCATTAATCAGACTTACAGTACCTTCAGGAGTGCGTTTGCTTTGGCCGGACAGAACCAGAACAAAATCCGAATGTTTTGGTCTTCCGTATTCGAAAAGAAAGAGCAGAAAGATAATTATGGCAATAAAAATTGTAGCCAGCAGCGCAAGGGTCCAGTTCTCTGTGCCGCAACCAAGTCCGACCACGATTGCCCAGAACAGATAGACCATATCACGGGTATCCTTGATAGGAGTCCGGAATCGGATAATTGACAGAGAACCGATTAGTCCCAGTGATAAAACCAGATCGCCCCTTATAAAGAACATCACCAGGGCTACCACCGGAGCTATCAACACCAGGGTAGTTAAGAAAGCAGGTTCATAATTCATACCGCGATGTGTGTTTCTGTAGATTAAAGCAATAAAAAAGGAGAGCCCCAATGCCATCAGCAGAGCTGTGAAAAGACTCAGGGTTAATTCCCCGGGGATAATGAATGATTCAGTGAAAGTTTGCCACATTTAAGTAACCTCCCATGCACTTTGCGGCGAGAGCTATTGCATCAATATCTGCATATCCTCTTCGCTCAGCTTGAATTTCTGTTTGATATGTTCTATGACAACAGCCGGACGTTTACGGGCAAATTCCCGCATGCTGTCTATTTCTCTGTACCAGCGGTCCATTGAGCCGCCCCAGCGTTCAATCTGATTAGGCATCTCATCTTCAATATTTGCTGCCAGCTGATCGATTCGGCCAATAACCATACCGGGCTCAAAAGTATGATTTAAATGATAAGCAAAACGACTGATAAATTCATTTTTAAAATGATCATTGTCAAGCAGCTTAACTGTAAGGGTTGTACTGATGTTGTTCCAGGCCCCGGTGCCGGCAGGGTTTGTCATACTAGCCAAAGTATTGTTGTTCAGGTGGCCTGGCCAGAATCCCCAGTCAAGATCATAGACTATCCAGCGCCATTTTCCATCAGGACTTTGTTCCCGCCAGTACCTGATGTTACCCTGGTCTGTTTGAGCAAAATATATTTGGGCGATCAAGGCGTCGATATAGTTGGTTACATCCATCTGAGTTTTGATGTAATTGTAGTTATCTTCTACAGCCATGTTGTTGTTCCTGACGAAATCTAGCATTTCCAGGTAATGTTCATTCGAACCTGCCCTTACTATCCAGTTTGCCTGCAGCAGGTCAATCTTGTCCGGGTCAAGCTGATTATTGCCGGCAACAAAATAGCGGTTAGCTCTTTCCCGGATGTTGTAAATGCCCCAGTATTCTCCGTTCAGGTATAACACTGCCTGTCGATGGTCCTGGTAATCAAGTTCTGTATCTTCAAGCAGGCTTGTCATCATTATATCCCGGATCTTGCTAAAGGGTGAATCCTGGCCCGATGTGCGCAGGGTTAACGCTTTAAAGCTGGTTAGTTCTTTTCCGGGAAAGAGAGGGTAGTTGATTTCATTGTATCCATAAATATTGCGGGCGAAAACATTGAAAATCTTTTGATCCATTCCCCGGCTGAACTGGCCTCCAATCTTTATCCCTGCATCAAAACTAAGGCCGAGAAGGCCATCAGGTTCATACAGCTCAAAATGAATAGGTTTCTCCATATCTTTCCAGAAATTAGCGCCATAATATGGAAAACGTTCACTTGCTCCATAACCTTTAACATAAATTCCGTTAACCGGATCCCAAAGATCGTCTGGATTGATCATCACTGAAACAACCGTGAGGTTGTGATTTTTATCAATGAAATAGGTTCTGTTTTCAGCCGGGCTTGGCAGCTTGCCTTCCTCAAAAACCCTGGCTCTTAAAACAGCAGTATCTTCAAGCAAAAGTGGTTCTCTATAAATTTCGGAACTTGTATCGGGGTCGGAACCATCAAGGGTATAACGAATCTGTGCATCATCTGAATAGCTGGTTATTTCAACAATTACCGGTTTATCATAAAAACCGCCCACAGGAGTAACAAGCGGCTGTTTGCTGTAAGCGCTGAAATAGTTGTTGTCATTAACCGCTCCGGGCTGGGGGTTTGTGAAAAAAAAACGCTGATCAGGTTGATCAGATATCCTTCCGACAGATAAATCAGGCGATAGCATCCCTGTAGCTATTTTGTCAATCATAATACCCGAGGGATGGTACAATACAAGGGTTTCCCCGGTTGCCCTGATCTTAAAATTCGTATGCAGCTCTCCTCTGTCCGGGTCAGTACGATCTTTGCCTGAGGCAAAAAGTACGAGGCGTTCTCCAGGCTCAATCGTTACAGCAGGAAATATCCAGCGGTAAGGATCTTCGATCCGGTCGGAAAGTCCGTAACCGTCAAGGTTGACTGCATAGTCTTCAGGGTTAAAAATTTCAATCCAGTCTTCGAAATCGCCATCTTCATCAGCCAGTGTGGAAAGGTTTACTGCCATTATTTCACTGAAGTAAAGGTCAGGTACCGGGCTGCCGCTAAATTGCTCAAAGCCCACCGTATAATTCACTTCACCAGGCGTTGGACGGGGGAAGTATAACCATCTTTCAGGGTTATCAGGATCTCTTCCATAGGCTACATCTCGTTCCATGTTACCTATTTCCAGAACATCAAGGATAGTGCCGTCAGGCATACTCAAAACCAGGGTATCATCCCGATCATTAAGACTGTAATTTGTGTGAAGATAGGTGTTTTTGGGGTCACGCCTGTTTTTACCCGAGGCAAACACCACCAGGTATTCACCCGGTTCCAGCGAAACTGCAGGGAAACGCCACTTAAATTGGTTGTCAATTTTATCGGAAAGCCAATAGCCTTCCAAATTCAGGGTACTGTTACCCCTGTTGTAAATTTCAATCCAGTCCGATAAATCGCCGTCTTCGTCAGGTAGTGATGTGCGGTTGTCGGTTAGAATTTCATTTATTACTAAAAATGAATCGTCAACGTACGGCATATCGGTAACCTGTTCATAGGGTACTGCATTATTTACTTCGCCAGGTGTGGCATCAAGGAAATAGTTCCAGGTGCGCTTATCATCAGCAGCGCGGCCATAGGAGACATTGGAGAGCATATCCGGAATAGTCACACTGTCTAAAACAGATGCATCCGGGTCAATCAGGTATAACTCGCTTCCCGATGCGCTTATCCTGAAGTTGGTGTGAATTTCACCGTTGTCACCGGCGATTATATCTTTGCCTGAAGCAAAAACAAGCAGGTATTGATCAGGTTCAATTACTATGTCCGGCAGTGGCCACATAAAAGGATTTTCACGATCATTGCTAACCCAGTAACCGTCAAGTCTGACCGGCTTGTCTCCCGGGTTATATATTTCGAACCAGTCTGGATAGTCACCGTCCATGTCTTCAATTGTGCTGCGGTTACTGGCCATAACTTCATTAATGATGATGTTTTTTCCGCCGGTGTAGATGCCTC
Organism: Bacillota bacterium; assembly: GCA_019428945.1. Taxonomy (GTDB): domain Bacteria; phylum Bacillota; class Dethiobacteria; order DTU022; family DTU022; genus JAABTH01. Next base: position 4,797 of record JAHYJM010000099.1, read on the forward strand.
CCAGGCTGAATCCGGCAATAATTAAAGCAGTTACCAGTATCAGGGTAAAAACAATACGATTGATCTTACGCGGCTCAAATTTATTCTTCAGGTAAGGCACTTAATCACACCATTTTCAAGTTAATTATTCTTCAATATTACATGATTTTTAGCTTTAATGTCAAAACAGATCGGAATTGATGCAGAAAGATCTTCATGAAGCCTTAAGGGTGTCATCAGGCAGGCGAAATTATTTTGAAGTTTTATACTATCACTTTTTCTATTCAATCTGAGCGGGAGATGTCCGGGGCACTGGCGATTAACTTTGTTTTCAAACTAATCAGTGATAAGATGTTTATATAAATAAGTGAAAGAGTGTTTAATTATTATGCGGAAGCTTAAAATAATTATTATACGCATTTTCATAATTTTTCTGTTAGCAGGCTTTGCACTTGGTGCATTCTATGCTGTCAGCGGTTTCGCTGACTACAGAGATCTTATGTCTGATATGCCCCTTGATGAAAAAGTCACTGAGGTACAATCTCAGGATAATTATACCACCCTTGATCAGTTACCACAGATTTACCTCGATGCAGTTGTTTCGGTCGAAGATCGTCGTTTCTATGAGCATAACGGCCTGGACCTAATTGGGATTTCTAGAGCCGTAGTAAGAAATATCAGGAAAAGGTCGTTTATTGAAGGCGGCAGCACTCTGACCCAGCAGGTGGCAAAGAATTTATATTTGTCCCAGGAAAGAGCGTTAATCAGAAAAGTGACCGAAGCCTTTATTGCTCTTCAGATCGAACGATACCATGATAAAGATACAATCCTTGAGCTTTATGTGAATACCATCTATTTCGGAGACAATTATTACTCTGTCTATGATGCCAGTATGGGCTATTTTAATAAAGAACCAATTGAGATGACAGATTATGAAAGCACCCTGCTGGCCGGTATACCAAATGCTCCATCAGTTTATGCTCCTACCCAAAACCCCGAACTGGCAGAACAACGGCAGAAACATGTAATAGAGCAAATGATAATGAATGAAAAGTTAACAAGAGAGCAGGCTGAAACTATTCTTAATGAGTAGCACTGGCTCTTTTTGTTAACTCATTGTTAACTGATCAAGGTTAAACTGTTATTGATTTTAATAAAGTTTTACTCGAACCTAAATCGACAGGAGGTGAAAATAATGTCTGATGAGGAAAAAGCTGAAATGATGCGTGAATTTGTTAAAGCTTTGGAAGTATTTGATCAGGAGAAAGCATATTCATTTTGTGCAGATGATTTAGTTTGGGTCATGCCAATGAAAACCTATAAGGGTAAAGAAGAACTGAGAGAATTTTTTAAGTGGCTCAGCGATACAGTAAAAGATTATAAAATTACAGAAACAGGTAACGGGATCCTGGTGCAAGGTGATAAAGCCTTCTTTGAACACACTATGTCTGGCATAATGCAGGGTGAAAAAGTATCATATTTGGCATTGTGTGCTTATGAATTTAAAGATGGCAAAATAAAAGAATTAAGAACCGTATTTGACAGACTATCAATAGCCGAACAAGCATCAAGCAAATGGCTACCCAAAAAATTTGTGAACACCATAGTCAGTCAAATGCAAAAAGGATTGGATTGAATTACCAAAGTAGAGTCGAGAAGCATTAATTATATTGGACTCAGAAAAGCGCACAAATGTTTTGAAAGGGTGATAGATAATTTTGTATATGGTTGCAGCAACCTTCCCACTTAAAAGTGCCCTTGATTTAGGCAAAGTTTAAGAGTTTAATAGGGGAAATCAGAAGGAATTTGAGTTCGGGGCAAACTGAAAAAGGAGGATCATCATGAATGACAAGTTAGCCAG
>JAHYJM010000100.1 GCA_019428945.1 Bacillota bacterium
AATTTGTAAAACAAAAACCTTGTCCCGATAACCCCCAGCCCATGAGAAAATTTTATGATTATCAAAGATCATTTGCGGAATGCCTGTAGCCTGTTCCTCAACTGAGCTAAATCTGCTCAAATGATTAACATGCAGTCGCCAAAACTAAAAAAGCGGTATCTTTCCTCTACTGCCTTATGGTAAGCTTCCATAATTAATTTATGGCCGGCCAGGGCACTTACCAGCATCATCAGCGATGAGCGCGGCAGGTGAAAATTGGTGAGCATAGCATCAACTGCTTTAAATTTAAAACCAGGATATATATAGAGACCGGTCCAGTCGTCACTGGCATGAATTATACCCCGATCGTCTGTCACTGATTCCAGAACTCTGCAGGCTGTAGTACCAACAGCTAGAATTCTTCCGCCCTTTTCACGGGCGTCGTTTAGGCGATCTGCAGTTTTACTGTCAATATGGAAATATTCCCGGTGCATAACATGTTCCCGAATATCATCAGCTTTAACCGGCTGAAAAGTTCCCGGACCGATATGAAGTGTAATGTATGCCCAGTCAACCCCGGTTTCTTTTAACTGTTCGAATGTTTGTTCTGTAAAATGAAAGCCGGCAGTGGGCGCAGCGGCAGAACCATTTTCAAGAGCATATATGGTCTGGTATTGATCAGGGTTATCAACCGCTTTCTTTATATAAGGAGGCAGAGGCACCTGACCAAGTCTGGGAAGCATCTCTTCAAAGGGCTCCGGTGAATTGAAAGCAACCAGGCGCAGGCCTTCTTCAGCATAACCGGTAACATTTGCTTTTACTCCAAGCGGAAAAGTAACTGAGGCTCCCGGTTTCAATTTTCTGCCCGGCTTAACCATGCAAACCCAAACTGCATTAGTTTCTTTTCTAAGCAGTAACAGCTCTGCCGGCGTATCTTTTCCTGCTATTCGACCGATTAACCGGGCGGGGATGACCCTGGTATTATTAAGGACCAATATGTCTCCCCGTCTGAGGTATGATGAAAAGTTTTTAAAAAAGGTATTTTCGATAATACCGCTGTTCCGGTGCAGAACCATCATTCTCGAACTGTCACGTTCTGGCAGCGGTTCCTGGGCAATAAGTTCAGGAGGCAGGCGGTAATCGTAATCGCTTAATTTATAAAATTCCATATGACTCCGGTTCCCTGAAATAACTCAATTTTGTGTCTGACACTAAGTTGAGTTATTTAGCGTCTGAATAAGTTTATTATGATTGTCAGGATAATGCTCACAATCAGCATTGTAGCGAGGGGAAAGTAAAAGGTAACATTTTCCCTCTGGATAAATATATCTCCGGGCAGGCGCCCCAGGCCGAGGCGGCTCACAATCAGCGCAATGAGACCCGCCGCAGCCAGAATAGCGCCCCCAATAAGCAGTAGTTTTCCCAAAGACTCCAGATTGGGTGTAATAATCAGGCACCTCCATCCCTCAACCTTATTAAGGCATAGAGTTATTTAACATGTTACATTTTAGCTTAGAAATTCAACCTAAGCATTAAACATTCTATATAAATTCGAAGTGTCTGTAACTACATCATTTGAGCTTTCACGATTTGATCCCTGTCTTCTTTATCACTGCCAAACTACCAATGTTTCTACCACAGTTTCTGCTGGTCATCGTCGATCGGTTTAAGGTTAAGGTAAGTATAAACTTCCCTGGTAACCATACGTCCGCGGGCAGTTCTTTTTAAAAAACCAAGCTGCATCAGGTAAGGTTCATAAACATCTTCAAGGGTCTCCGGTTCTTCGCTGATACATGCTGCAAGGGTATCAAGGCCAACCGGTCCACCTTCATATTTTTCGATCAGGGCAAGCAGCAGACGGCGATCTATTTCATCAAGACCGCGGCTGTCGAGCTGCAGCATGTCCAGCGCTTCACCGGCAACAGATTTTGTAATTATATTGTCGGCTTTTACCTGGGCATAGTCGCGAACCCTTTTCAACAGGCGGTTTGCAACGCGCGGCGTTCCCCTTGATGCGCGAGCGATCAGCGCTGCTCCTTCTTCTTCAACTTTTACATTTAGTATATTCGCCGATCTGTTAATGATCTGCTCCAGTTCCGAAGGCGAATAAAAATCAAGCCGATCGACCACTCCAAAGCGGTCACGCAGCGGCGAGGTAAGCATGCCTGCCCGGACAGTTGCCCCAATAAGCGTAAATGGTGGCAGATCAAGGCGCAGGGTTCTTGCTCCGGGACCCTTGCCGATAATAATATCGAGGGCATTATCTTCCATCGCCGGATAGAGAATCTCTTCGACAGTGCGGCTTAAACGGTGAATTTCATCGACGAATAGTACATCTCCATGACCTAAATTGGTAAGAATTGCCGCCAGGTCACCGGGACGTTCAATCGCAGGGCCGGCAGTAACCCGAATATTTACGCCAAGCTCCCAGGCGATAATGTGAGCCAGTGTCGTTTTACCAAGACCAGGGGGACCATAGAGTAATACATGATCAAGTGCTTCGCCTCGCTCAAGTGCAGCCCTGATATAAATCGTAAGCTTTTCTTTAATTTTTTCCTGTCCCACATATTCATTCAGGGAACGGGGTCTTAAGCCGACTTCGATCTGTGGATCATCTTCGGACTGACGCTTGGCTGATACAATCCTTTCCTGCATAGAAAGTCTCCTTTCACCAGGACCTGCTTACGAATTTCCCTGGGCCATGCTTTTTAAGGCAGTTTTTAATAGTTCTTCACGTGAGGCCTCTTTGTCAATTTCATAGGCTTTGCTGACGGCTGTTGCCGCTTCGCCCTGTGAATATCCAAGGGCACATAAAGCCTCTATCACTTCATCAAGGAGCCTGGATCCGCTTACGGCAACAGGTCCAACGACCAGCTCTTCCGCCGATATAACCTTTGGTAGTTTTTCTTTTAACTCGAGAACCAGCCTCTGAGCAGCTTTTCGCCCAACCCCGTGCGCCCGGCTTAACTGGGCAATGTTTTCTTCCAGCACGGCAACATACAGCTGCGGTACTGTCAGAATACCAAGCAATGATAAAGCAAGCCTGGGGCCAAACCCGCTGACGCTTAAGATAAGGTTGAAAAGTTTGCGTTCCTCCGGCGAGCTGAAACCGTATAAATGAATTTCATCTTCTTTTACCAGAAGGCGGGTATATATTGTTACTTCCTGCCCCACGCTGCCATTTATTTTGGCTTCCGACGGGGGCATCTCAACTGATAGGCCTACTCCTCCCACCTCTATGACTGCGCTGCCGGGCAGGATATCAATCAGTTTGCCGTTTATATAATCGATCATTTAGCTCCTGCCCCCCTTCACTGCATCCTGGTAACGGCGGGTCTGCAGATGGCACAGGGCAACAGCCATGGCATCGGCTTCATCATCTACAGCAGGCATTTCAGCAAGTCGAAGCAGCATCTGAACCATTCTTTGGACCTGTCCTTTTTCAGCTTTACCATAGCCTGCCACTGCCTGTTTAACCTGTAATGGAGTATATTCAAACAGGGCGAGCCCTGTCTTGGATGCAGCCAGGATAACTACACCGCGGGCTTCTCCGACCTGAAATGCAGTGCGGACATTTTTGCTGAAAAATATTTTCTCTATTGCCAGGACTTGCGGCTTATATTCTAAAATCAGTTCAGATACCCGATCATATATAGCTTCCAGGCGCTGTTCCGGGGGCAGATCACTCTTTGTCCGGATGCATCCGGAAGCAATGAGGTGAAAATCACTTTTTTTTTCTTCTACAATGCTGTACCCGGTAATCGCCACGCCGGGATCAATTCCCAGTAGTCGCATCAAATCACCCTGGCCTTCCTTCTTTACTTAAGCGTTAATTAAGCAGTTCATCGGGCATGTCAAAATTGGCATATACGTTCTGTACATCGTCATGATCATCTAACGCTTCCATCAGTTTAATAATTTTTGCTGCTATATCCTGATCCGTTATCTCGATGGAATTACTGGGCAGCATCGTCACCTCGAATGATTCTATCGTCACACCCTGATTCTGCAGTTCTTCCTTCACTGCTTCAAATGAATCAATTTCGGCAATGATGCTGTAGGTGTCTTCGTCATCGGTTTTAACATCTTCTGCTCCCGCTTCCAGGGCTAGCAGCATCAGATCGTCTTCGTCCATGCCGAGCGCTTCACGGTTAACTGTAATTAATCCTTTTCTGTTAAACATCCAGGCGACACAGCCTGACTCACCGAGGCTGCCGTTATGACGGGAGAATATATGTCTTATTTCCGCCGCGGTACGGTTCTTGTTGTCGGTCATCAGCTCAAGCAGAACAGCAACCCCGCCGGCGGCATATCCCTCGTACATAATCTGCTCGAAGCTTGCTCCATCCTGTCCACCGGCACCCTTCTGAATGGCACGCTGGATATTATCATTGGGCATATTGCTTTCACGCGCTTTTTGAACAGCAAGCCTCAGGCGGAAGTTTGAATTAATATCTTCACCGCCCTCACGGGCAGCAACTGATATCTCTCTGGCAATCTTTGTGAAGATTTTTCCTTTCTGGGCATCTACTCTTGCTTTGCGATGCTTGGTATTGGCCCATTTCGAGTGTCCGGCCATCAGCATCCCTCCTCAGTAGTATGTAGAATCAGTCAAAAATATTGCGGCGCTTTTCCAGAAGCAGGAGAAGCGGCAGACCTAAACCGTAACAGGCTATCATTTGGCCGAACCCCACCCAGGCTACAGTTAAATAAAGTGGAAAACCGAGCACAAGGTGAAGCACAATACCGATGATAACTGCATTGATTAATACCGGCGGCAGCGGAACAAGATACTTGTTTTTTATCCTGGTTACCAGGTAAGCAGAAATTAAGGTGGCCAGACTGCCAAATACAATGTCTAAAATCCCTAAGCCGCCAAAAATATTGGCAATCAGGCAGCCGACAAACAACCCCGGAACCGCGGCAGGTGTGAAAAATGGTAATACCATCAACATTTCTGCTACCCTAATTTGAATCATTCCATAACTGATTGGAGCAAGTATGATCGTTAGCAGGGCATATAATGCTCCGATCATAGCCGCCCTGGTCCAGTAATTAAACTGCCTGTAGTTATTCACTTTTTAACACCTGAAACCCTTGTTTTTTTTTAAGCAGGGTATCTTCGACCTGCTTTATCTATTATAAATTGTCAGCAGACAAAAAAAAAGAGAGTATACTTTATCAGGCAAACTTTCCGCTGGAAAATTCCTTGAACTTTAATGCTGCTCCACCCAATACCCTGCTGTGGTGATATACAAGGTATAGTGATCTTTTAAGATCCAGATCTTTTAGCGGACAGGTATCAATTTCGTCTGCCTTGATCATATCCTGAATCGACAGGTTCGAGAGAATAGAGGCGCCCAGACCTTCCCGAACTGCCTGTTTGATCCCCTCAAGGCTGTTGTAATATGTAATATCCGGATAGAGATCCAGGGTTAGACCATTTTCTTTTATCTTTTTCTCCAGCAATTGCCTCGTTGCTGAACCTTTTTCACGTAATATCAGATGATAATCGCCTAGTTCTTTTGCCGGTATTCCTTCAGCCACAAACTCTTCTTTTAATAAACCTTTTCTGACGCAAAATATAAGCTGATCTTCTCCAATCGGCAGGTATCTGAGACGTTCATCCTGCTTGATCAGACCCACAAAACCGAGGTCGTAACTATAGTTCAATACACCCTCAATAACGGCACTGGTGTCCGTTACATCGATATTAAAACTAATTCCCGGGCAGATCTTTTTAAAACCGGTCAGCATGCCTGGCAACAGATATGTACCCGGCACGGTGCTTGCTCCCAAATATATCAGGCCGATCGCTTCGGCTCTCTTACCTGAAAGTTTATCTCTGCATTCATCCTGCAGGTTCACAATGGCCTGGGCGTAATCGAGAAAAACTCTTCCGGCATCTGTAAGGGAAGGTTCTCTCGCTTTTGAGCGGTCAAATAATGTCACACCGAGTTCTTCTTCCAGAGCCTTGATCCTGATGCTAACTGAAGGTTGACTGATAAACATTTTTTCAGCGGCTTCAGAAAAGCTTCTCAATGTTGCTACATTTAAAAAGGCCCTGATTTGCTCAAAATCCATCAGCCATACCCCTTCCTAATTAATTTATTACAGTAATATTAGTAATAAGATTATGCCTGTTTATTATAAAAGATTACCTGCAGGTTAGTTTATATCCACAAGGGTAAATTTGCATATTCACCAGCTTATCTTCAGCGATCACGATTGTTTATATTTTACCTTATGATTGTGCTTAATTGTTCGAGGTTTTTCTCGATCATTTTCGAAAATGCATTCTCAAGCAGATATTCAGTTGAATCTGTCTGATCCGACATGTTTAAATCATCCAGGCTGTCCATGGCAGTTAAGGCTTTCTTTTCCGCTTCAGAAAGATATTGATCACCTTTAAGGAGGTGAGCTTTACCAGTGTTTTCCAACTTTTTATATTTTTTTTGATCCGTTGTAATGTAAATATCTGTAACTTCGTTAAGTTTGTTAATAATCGTTTTATTTAGCATGACTGCTTTAACCGGACAGGCAAAATATAGAGAAAGTGCTCCTTTTTTTCTGTAATAATTTGCAGATTCA
>JAHYJM010000101.1 GCA_019428945.1 Bacillota bacterium
TTTAAGAGCTTTACCAAGAATAAATAATTTATATAATGACAGGATAAAGATTAACGCAATCACTGCTGAGATGTTGTTTCTCCCCAGGATAATCCTGCCAAAACCGATCGAAGGGTAACCAAGCCATTTGGCCCAACCAGTCAGGATATAGGCAAAAAAAGGCCAACTCCTTTGACTGTTAGTGAGAATTACAATGCCTGCACCTTCTTCCGGGATTGAATGGTAATGACTCATTACTCCGCTGCCCTGCCCCCCATGTGAAACTGCTAAGGTTCCGCCGGGAAGATACTCGATCAGGTGACCCAGTCCGTAAGCATCAAAAGCCAGGGAATAAAAGCCGGAGATATTTATTTCTGGTTGATAAAGCAATTCTATAGTTTCCGCTTGTAATACCCCATGGGTTTTTATATACTTCCCGGTCATTCCGGCGGCAACGAATGCTGCAATATCTTCTACACTGGCAAATAATCCCCCCGAAGCTTTCTCTGGATAGATATATACAGCTTTGGGGCTGCCTGAAAGATCATAGCCTACCGGTACCGGTGGATAAAAATTGCTGCGCCAATTAAAGCTCGATCGAGACATATCCAACGGTAAAAGAATTACATCAGACATATATTCTGCAAAATCTCGCCCAGTTACTTTTTCTATGATCAGTTCGAGCATGTTAATGCTAACGTTGGAATAATAAAATCTGGAGCCTGGCTCGCTGATGGCAACAGCATCTTTAAATAAAACGTTCTCCAGAGGGGGTGTTTCTTCATAGGGGCTATAGGTAGTTAAGACGTCGCCGAGAGGCATGCCACCGCTCAGGCTTAGCAGTTGTCGGACAGTGATTGCATCGGTTTGAAAGTTTGATGGGGGGAATCTCCAATCACCCAGGTATTCCTGAGCCGGTGCATCAAGATCAATTTGTCCCTCTTCAACCAGCTTCATGATGCCCCAGGCGGTTAGTGATTTAGAAATCGACTGCACCCGACAGGGTGTATCTGTAGTCATCAGACGACCGCTTTCTACATCGGCGTATCCATATGCTTCTACCCACTCTGTCTCTCCTTCATGGATCAATGCTATCGCAACACCGGGGATATTGTAAGTTTTCATTAAAGTGGGAATACGTTGATCGAGCTGTGTGGTAAAGTAATCTAAAGATTCCGGTTGCCCTTCAGTTTGACCAGGTCGAAAATTTATAAAGGTCACAAGTGATAGAACTGCCATAAATAAAGCTATGAATAACAACAGGCGAGGTTTGAGGTTTATTTTACGCACTTAACGTCTCCCATAATTATTGAATTAATTCTGTTTTAATAACTTCTTCATGCTAATTCTAACATCTTATTGCCTTCTGTGGTATCTGTGGCTGCACAATTAAACCAGCGTTTGCTTGAAAAGTGTCTTAATGTAATCATAATCTTGAATACTGTGCCAAAATTGTTCTTCCTTGACTTTAGTGCGGCGATAATTCCTTACAAACCTGACTTTCGGCAGGGGTTTTTTATCACGGCCATGCTATTATATAGATGTGACCTGCCGAACCTGAAGAACAGTTCCAAAAAAGTTCTTATAATAAAGCTAGGAGGGAAAAAATGAAAGCAATGAATATATTAGGGATTATCATTATAACTATCTTGGTCATACTGATCATATTATTGATTGCTTCTATGATTAATCATAAAAATCAATTAAGAAAAGAAGCCAAAGAATACCAACCCCCGGGTAGTATGGTTGAAGTGAATAAGAAAATAATGCATGTTTACGCTGAAGGTGAAGGTGATATTACACTTTTGTTTATGGCTGGCCATGGCACCAGTAACCCGACCCTTGATTTTAAACCCCTGTGGATGAAGATGACAGATAAATTCAGGATTGCGGTAGTGGAAAGATCAGGTTATGGCTGGAGTGAGACATCAAATAGCCCAAGGGATATAGATACTATCCTCGAAGAAACCCGGAAAGCACTGGAGTTATCGGGAGAGAAAGGTCCATATGTGCTTTTCCCCCATTCCATGTCAGGTTTAGAGGCAATATACTGGGCACAAAAATACCCTGAAGAAGTAAAGGCAATCATAGGCTTGGATCCGGTTACACCTGAAACCATTGATGTTATTCCTGAACCTCATAAGTTACAGTTATACCTGATGTACTTCATATCAAGAATAGGTTTGTCCAGATTTATGCCGGAAGCTGAAGTGGGAGAAAACTTGCCTCTGATGAAGTCAAACGAATTATCAGAGAATGATAAAAATCAATATTTAGCAGGTTTTTATAAAAGTGCTTTCACAAAAGATATGCTAAGTGAAGTTAATTATTTGAAAAATAATGCTGAAACAGTGGCAGAAAATGAAATTCCTACCAACACCCCTATGTTCTTTTTTATTTCTGATGACCAAGAGGTTAGCGCATTTGGTTGGAAAGAAGCATTAACCGGCTATCTCTCAAAGATCAATATTGGAGAGTATATGCATCTTGATACTGGCCACTATGTCCATTATGATAAATCGGATACAATTGCTGGGGGAGCTAAGGCGTTTTTAGAAGAGTTAAAGTAAACACAAACGGAAGTATTTTCTATAATTCATAACTTCCTAGCTTAAGACATCAGAATTAAAAGTGTTTAGTTTTGCCACAATTAAGAGGAGATGGTTGAATATGGTAAACATATTTTCCCTGGCCGGAATGATTTTTAGCCTCCTGCTTGTATTCATTGTACCCATCGGGATGGTAATCTATTTTTATCGCAAGGAAAAAATTTATCTGCCGGCAGTCTTGGTAGGAGCACTGGTTTTTCTGGTTTTCCAGCTGTTAACCCGCATTCAGCTGATTAATTATTTTTCAACCATGGACTGGTTTGCAGAAATGGCACAAAATATTGTATTCCTTATATTCTTTTTCGCTCTAACTGCCGGCATTTTTGAGGAGATTGGCCGCTACCTGGGGTTCAGGTTTTTGCTAAAGAAACATTTAAGCTGGAAAAACGGGGTGGCCTTTGGAATCGGGCACGGTGGTTTTGAGGCAATAGCCCTGGTAGGCACAGCAACCATAAACAACCTTGTCGCCAGTATTATGATCAATGCAGGGACGTTTGATATACAGATGGCTCCCCAACTGGGCGAAATGGCATATTATCTGAAGCAGATCTTAGTAGAAACGGAACCGGTTATGTTTTTCTTTGCCGGTGTTGAAAGAATGGGCGCGCTGGCGATTCACATTGGGCTCTCAGTTCTGGTCCTTTATGCTGTTAAAAAACGAAAGGTCTTCTACCTTCTTGCTGCAATCATCATTCACGGAATCTTCAACATTCCGGCTGTTATATATGGGCCGCTAAACATCAGCATCTGGTTTGTGGAGGCTTACATTATCGTCTTTGCAGTAATCAGTGTCATTCTAACCAAGCGGGCAAGGTCTATAGTAGATAATGATTAGATAAACAAACGCCCAAATCTAATCACTGAGATTTGCGGTATTCTGCAAAACCTTCAGATAAATGAAACACCACAAGCTTATTAATTAAAACATAGATTCGAGACTTAGCGGTGATCATTTCTATATCGGTAGAGGGAGTATCCAGCAGGTTTTGCAGGGCAAGGTAGCGCACCCCGGGATTGTCTTTCTCAAGCAGCCAGAACAAGCTATCTCCCTTAAGTTTTTTCTGCCAGGTCATCCGTTAACGCCTCCTTTGGCACACTGATCTTAATATAGCAAAATATTGTGGGTTGGGCCTTGAGATACAAAAATTATCTTCTTTCAAGCCCTGACCTGAAGCACAGTGCCAAAACCGGTTGGGCTGTTTCTTCCTTCATTTCGATCGCATAATCCATAACGATCTCTCCATTTGAATTTATTATACTTTGTAGCCAATTAAGTTCCAGTAATACAAAAACCAGCTGTTAGCCAAAGCGGCTATTACCAATAGAGTATAGTGAATTCTACCGCCCAGGCCCCAGTAGCTCTTTTTCCAGGCGAGTATTGCGAAGATGGTGATGATCAGCGATAGCACTGCCAGAATAATTGGCAGGGTTAATACTGCATAGAAAAGCAGGTCGAAGCTGCCGCTTACCACTTTCATCTGGATCGCCAGAAAGCCGATTATAAAGAGCGGGTGAATAAGACTGACCAGGTTCCCTGTGAGACGGGCAAAACGTGCCTGTCCGGGATCTTGCTTAACATTTTCTGCTTTCTTTCGCATAAACCTGCCAACTATTGCTGCAAGTAAGTTAGAGATAAATATTGCTATCACAGCCACCTGCAAGATAATATGTAAAGTGGTGGTTTCCCAACAGGCTATTTTTTCATAGGCCAGCATCGGTCTTGAGCCCTGATTCAAGCGGTAAGCATAACCACTTTGATCAATACTAAAGGAAACATATTCATCTAAGCTATCATTGCGGAACAGGTTTTCATCAGTTCTTATCCAGCGGGTGGCCGGTGAGTTTTCAAATGATATGGATAGAGAACCATCAGCGTTTGCCTTCACCAGCACATCCCTGCCCAGTACCGCCAGTTTTTCAAGGGTCCGGTGGGCATGCCAGTTTGTGCGGTAAACACCGTTGTAAAGAGCGGCATCTTCGATATCCTGTGGGGTGGGAGCAATTTCTTCAAGCTCTGCCGGGTAGAAGTAATCCATGAATTCTTGCAGTAATTTGCGCGAGACCCGCTGGTCTACCATGTTCATCGAGAAAAAAAAGCCGCTGTTTTCTTCAGGCATCATCACCAGCAGGCTGTGGAAATCAGGGCTGGTTCCAGTGTGCCATAACAGGCGGCGGTTGTTTTTATAGTTTTCGATAAAACCGTATGCCATTCCGGGTAGGCGGGGGTCATTTTGAAAATGGGTTTGGTGCATCAAGGTTGATGTATCTTCTGCGAGAATCCTGTTGTCTTTGAACTCCCCCAGTTGCAGGTGAGCAATCAAAAAGTTAGCCATGTCAAGTCCAGAAAAATATCCCATACCTGCCGGCATTACATTGGCTATTCTAACCGGTTGAGCAATGTGGATTTCATTAATGTAGTGGTAGCCGGTGGCCAGGTATGGTTGCAGTTTTTCCGGCTGGGGTTGGCTAAAGGTGCTGTAATTCATTTGCAGGGGTTTGAAGATGTTCTGCGTGACATATTGATCAAAGGGTACTCCTGAAATATTTTCAATCAGCAGTCCGGATAAAACCGCGCCGTGGTTACTGTATTGGGTGACCTGCCCCGGTGGGCGCAGGCGTGTCGGCAGGGTCCAGGCCAGGTATTCGTTAAGCGGTAAAAGCTGTTCGATACTGTCGGGCGTAGCGGCAGTATTGCGATCATCAAAACCGGGTGTATGGGTGAGCAGGTGGTGAAAAGTAACCGGCCCCGGAAAAGTTTCCGGGATATGCAGATCATGTAAGTACAGGTTAATATCATCGTGAAGATCAAATTTACCTGCTTCATAAAGCTGCATCAGCGCAGTCCAGTTAAAGAGTTTGCCGACTGACCCGGCACAAAACATAGTTTTTTTGGGGTCAACCGGGGTTTTTTTATCAAGGTCTGCATAACCATAACCCTGGGCATATATAACCCGGCCATTTTCAACTGCTACAAACACAGCACCGGGTATGTGGTGATCTGCCATGGTTTTCTCAAAAAAGGGGTCGGTAAAAAGGCCGATTTCTTCTGGTAGACGGCTATTATAGCCCTCGTCTGTGTTTTCATTGGCATAGACCATTGGCACTGCTAGCAAAATAAAGAATAAAGCGATAAGCACTATAGAACTAGTTTTCATTTTTTAACTCGTGTTGAGCATATTATTTAACCTCTCTATTTAATATGCACTGATAGATAAGTCTTAAATTTCAATACTGAGATAGCGTTTAGGGGCAATCCTAATCAGTAAAAGGTAGAGCAGTCCACCAATGACCAGTGAAATGGTGCCAACTACAAGGTAAACAACCAGGTCTGAGCCTGTAAACTGGTAGGCCAGCCATCCTGCCAAAACCGTGAGGGCATAGATTACACCGCCTGCAAGCATGGCGAAGAGAACATTTACATTTTGCTTGATAGCCTTCTGGGGGTTGTCCCAGTTCAGGTAAGGCCTGAGCAGGTCGATCAGCAGGCTGACAACAATAGCCGGCAGGCCGACCACTAGTCCAAGAACGACAACCAAAAGCAGTTCCAGTGGGCCAAGGGGCAGAAGAACCAGGCTGATCAGGAGAACGAGGGGTACACTAAAAGCTGAAATGATATAGCTGTAGAGGATTTTGCCGTTGACCTGGACAGCGGCTCTGACCGGAATAACCTGGGAAACCCAGAACTGTTTACCTTCGCGTGAGAATGAACTGGAAGCTGCTGGTGTAAACAGGGCCATCATGGCGATAAAACCGGCCAGGGCGCTGATTTGCACAAGGCGGGGGATTTCGCTGCGCAGCGATTCAATCAAGGTGGTCAGGGCTCCACCGCTGATTAAGGGAATAACCAGGATCACCGGAACTATGACCAGGACAGCGAGACTGTTAAAAAGGTAAACAGGGGTGCGCAAAAGATACTTAATTTCTCGCCATGCGATTGCCATTGCCGGCGAAGAAG
>JAHYJM010000102.1 GCA_019428945.1 Bacillota bacterium
GGTTATCCCCCGGTTGTACAGGAGTCGGGCAAAAGCGGGGGCCAGATCCAGCTGCTGAACCAGTTCCCTTACTTGATCACTTTCTGCTTCAGGCCAAATCCAGCGTTTCCCGCGAAAGCTCATAAATTACTGTTCTCCGGCTCATCGATACCGTTACTCTCAGAGTTATAAAAGGAACTCATCTAAATTCCTCCTAAGCTTATCAGGCAGCCTTGCCAAAACGCTTTAATTTTAAATCATGAAGATTAAGCCAAAGCGGGCTGGCAATAAAAATCGACGAATATGTTCCTATGAATACACCAAGAATTAATGCTATGACAAAAACGATCAGATCGACGCTGCCGATATAGTAATGAAATCCGAAAAGCAAAGCGATCAAAACAAAAAGTGTGGTTAATGATGTATTAACGGAACGCATCAGGTTCTGGTTGATACTCTCATTAACAACAGCAACATAATCGCTCTTCCGCCTGTGCCTTATATTTTCACGGATTCGATCGAAAATAACTATTGTGTCGTTAACGGAATAACCAAAAACGGTAAGAATGGCCGCGACAAACGGAACATTAATCTCCATTTGCAGGATTGAAAAAATGCCAACAACAACAACTATATTATGAAGCAAGGCTGCGATGGTTGCCACGGCAAACTTAAACTCAAACCTGAAAGTGATATAGATTACCATCAGAATAACAGCTACTGCAAGAGATATAAAAGCCTGACGGCCAAGTTCGCTCCCAACAACCGCGCCAACACTCTCGATCCTGAGATCGCCGGGATCGAGGTTAGGCCACTTAGCCCGAAACGCATCCATGAGGGCATCGCGCCTCGCTTCTTCAATGTAGGGAGCCTTAATTACCACTCCTTCTTCGGCCAGTTCACCGGTTATGTCGCGGCTTTGGACAGTCTGGACTGATGCCCCGCTTAGCTCCTCAAATGGGGCCAGAACAGCCTCTACCTCTTCCATAGAAAAATCTTCACCGAGGTTGAGGTGCAAAACAGTGCCTCCGGTAAAGTCAATTCCCAGGTTCAGTCCAAATACGGCCAGTGAAAGAAGGCCTGCAATGACGAGTATCGCTGACAATAAATATGCCTTACGGCGATTACCGATAAAATCAATCATTATATTTTCACCCCCACATAAGCCCCGCTGCGTATCAGACCTGCCTGGAAAGCCAGGCGCATCAGGATCCGGGTTAAAACAATTGCTGTAAACATACTGCAGATGATTCCAATAAAGAGGGTCACGGCAAAACCTCTGACCGGACCGCTGGCCAGGCTGAATAATACTATGGTGACGATAAGCGTTGTTACATTAGCATCAAGAATGGCCCTGAATGCCCGCTGGAAACCGCCTTCCATGGCGCTGCGGGGAGTTCTTCCCGAACGAAGTTCATCTTTAATTCTTTCAAATATGATTACATTGGCATCAACAGCCATTCCGATCGATAGAATTAAACCGGCTATTCCCGGCAGCGTAAGCGTTGTCGGCAGGTAATTGAGCGCCCATAATACCAGGGACAGGTAGAAGACCAGGGCTATCCCTGCAATTGCGCCTGCAACCCTGTAATAGATAATCATATAGAGCAACACCAGGGCAAGACCGATTGCAGCGGCATAAACAGCAACTTCTTCGGTGCGCTGGCCGAGTGTGGGACCAATCATCCGCGATTCCAGTTCACGAAGTTCAACAGGAAGTGAACCACTGCGCAGCAGCAGGGCAAGGTTGGCGGCATCCTCAAATGAAAAATTGCCTTCTATGACAGCCCTGCCATCGGTAATCACAGCAGCCACGTTGGGAGCGGAGATAATCTCATCGTCGAGAACTATGGCAATAGGTTGGTTAAGGAATTTGGCGGTAGCTTCAGCAAAAAGCCGGGCTCCTTCCTGATCAAATTCCAGGCTGATAAAAGGATACGGAGTAACTTCCGGTGCCCTTTCCGCCCTGGCTCTGATAAGATTGGCACCGGTTAAAATTTCTTCTCCGTCCGGTCCGACAAACCTCAAAAGTGCGGTTCGGCCGATTATATCACGGGCCTGTTCAACATCTTCAATGTCTGGCAGTTCTATGCGAATCCTGTTATCTCCCTGGGCAGCTATAATCGGTTCTGCCACTCCCAGTTCATCCACACGCATCTGGATAACAGTTATTGCACGGTCTATAGAATCTTCATCGAACTCCTGATCGCCGGTTTCAACAGCTTCCAGCAGCACGTAAAGCCCTCCTGCAATATCTAAGCCGCGCTTGATGCCATCTTCTCTGTCAGCTGCATTTGTAAAGGCAAAATAGCCTGAGGCTATTATTAATAAGCTGACCAGAACCAGAATCAAAAGCCGGCCCGGTTTAATTGCCGGTTTCATCTTCACACCACTCTCCATTCATTTCCACGATTACTGTTATTATTTAGAGTAAATCCACTTCATTTATGATCAGGGCAAAGCGGGCTCCTAAAAACGAGGCCGCTCTGCGGCACATCACCATACGTGACAAAAATATCTCAAAATATTCCATAACCTGACTCATACTGGTATCGATCCGCAAAAACAGGGTAATCGTTTTATGGTCAGGATCAATATTCAGACGCGACTCCTCAACAGCATAATTAACCCGATCGTGAATATCAAAGGTAGATATGTCACGGTTGCGAACCCTGCTACGGTGAACATCGGATTTATCGGCAAGGATAAGCGCAGCTGTGATCCTGTTTACAACACGGCCTTCTTCTTCATCATGGTTGCCAATCGCCGCAGCCACATCGGCAGCTTCATCAAGCGGCATACCCATCTCCTGTAATATTTTCAAAGCCATGATCGCACCTGCAACATCATGTTCACGTCGGCCCATAACATTACCGATATCATGCATGAAACCGGCAATGCCAGCCAGTTCGGCCTCGCGGGAATCTCCCCCCAGTTCGTCAATTACCCTGCGGGCAGCTTTACCGGTCAGACGGCAATGCCGAAAGCCATGTTCAGTATAGCCCAGGGTGCCCAGATTATCATCAGCCTTCTGAATAAGGGTTTTAACCTCTATGTTATCCTGAACTTCAGCCAGATTGATTGTCTTCATTGAAACCACGCTCCTTTTTAGCCCAGGTAAATCGAGACAGCTTTTTCAATTAATTGCCGGCTGTTGAGGGGCACCATCTTTACTCTACCGATTGCCGTGGGCAAAACAAAGATCAAATCGTCACCCTGCCGCTTTTTATCTTGCCTTAGTTTATCGATTACTGCAGCGGCGGTCAAGCCCGCAGGAGGCATTTTCACACCAACCCGGTCAATTATATTGAGAATTCTTGCCAGATCAACCTCTGTAATTATCTTAAGTTCGCCGGCCAGATGCGTCGCAGCAGCCATACCGGTTAAAACAGCCTCACCATGTAAATAATGCCGGTATGAAGTCGCTGCTTCCAGAGCATGGCCTATTGTATGGCCAAAGTTTAGGATACGCCTGTAATCTGTTTCATACTCATCTTCTTCAACAACCAGGGCTTTGGCCTTTAGCGATACATATATTGCCTCCGCCAGTGAAGAACTGTCACCCTGGAGCAAATAATCAAGGTTATTTTCGAGCCAGTTGAAAAAATCAACATTTATTATAATACCATATTTTATCACTTCAGCCAGCCCTGCTTTTATCTGACGTGAATCAAGCGTTTTCAGTGTATCCGGATCGATAAGAACAATGCGGGGAGGATAGGTTGAACCGATTAGATTTTTTCCGCGGGGATGGTTTACGGCAACTTTTCCGCCTACACAGCTGTCAACCTGGGCCAGTAAAGAAGTGGGAAGCATTACCAGGGGCAGGCCGCGCATAAATGTTGAAGCGGCAAAGCCGGCCAGATCTCCGACAACTCCTCCTCCCAGGGCGATTAGAGGTGAATTACGATCCAGTTCCGCACCCAGGGCAGCATCATAGATGCGAGAAGCTCCGGCTAATGATTTTGACCTTTCTCCAGGCCGGATTATGACTGTTTCTACCTGCCATTTTTCAGACTCCAACGATTCTAAAACTTCCCTTCCGTAAATTGAAAAGACTTTAGTATCGCTGACTAAAAGCGCCCTCGTCGAAGGAAAGAGCATCCGCAAGGTTTTACCGACATCGCGAAACAAATTCTTTTCAATAATCACGCGGTAGGTAAAACAAGCAGTTTTTACTTTTATTTCTTTTCCCTTCACCTGTCTCTCCCCTTCAGCTGATCTCAATACCTGCTGTAGAATATCTGCTCACTTTCTTTGCCCTTTGCCGACTGACCGATCTTTAATAGCTTCAGTTTATGATTTTTGCAGCCTGGAATTTACTTTTTCCATGTAGAATTGGTAAGCGGCTTCAACTTCTTCGATATAATCACCGGCAAATTTTTCGCGAAATGCAAGGGCAATCTGCCAGGACGCAACTGCTTCGGCCACCACTGCGGCAGCCGGAACAGCACAAACATCTGATCTTTCAACAGCTCCGGGAGACGTGAAGCCGGTAAGCAAATCAACACTTGGCAGGGGATTGGTTAATGTAGGAATAGGCTTCATCACCAGCCTGATTATTAGCGGCTGACCGTTACTGATTCCTCCCTCAATGCCTCCGGCATGGTTGGAAGAACGGTTTATTCCGGTTCCCTTATCTTTAATAATAGGATCATGTACTTCAGAACCGCGCCACTGTGCAGATCTGAATCCGGCCCCAATCTCTATCCCCTTAATTGCCTGGATGCTCATTAAAGCTCCCGCCAGTGAACCGTCAAGGCGGCGATCGGGCTGAACATAACTGCCAAGCCCCGGTGGTAAACCGGTAATGTACAGTTCAATAATACCTCCCAGGGTATCGCCGTCTATGCGTGCTTTTTCAATCTCTTCAATCATCCGCTTTTCTGCAGCGCTGTCAGCACAGCGCACGGGGGACTTTTCAATTTTTTTCGCCAGGCTGGGCAAATTACCGGTTTCAACTTCAGCAGCAACAGCCCCAATTCGGATCACATGGCTGAAAAAAGCAATACCAAACTTTTCTAATAGTGAACGGGCGACTGAGCCGACAGCTACCTTCATGGCAGTCTCCCGGGCACTGGAGCGTTCAAGAATGTTTCGTAAATCATCATGATTATACTTAAGAGCACCAGCCAAATCAGCGTGACCGGGACGGGGACGGGTCATTTTTTCAAGATTGGCCGGAGCTTTCCCCTCAGGCGCCATTTTTTCCTTCCAATTATCCCAGTCCCTGTTTCTGATGATCATAGTCAGGGGGGAGCCAAGAGTTTTATTGAAACGAAGCCCGGATAAAAATTCTACCCGGTCTTTTTCGATAGCCATTCTTGCCCCGCGCCCGTAACCCTGCTGCCGCCGCCACAACTGATGATCTATCTCTTTTGAATACAGTTCCAAACCGGCCGGCAACCCTTCAACAACTGCTGTAAGAGAGGGACCGTGCGACTCTCCACCGGAAAGGTAGCGCATTATAATCAACTCCCACCTTCAAAAATAAGCTTTAACAGGTCTTATAAATCTTAACCAGGCCAGAAATGTTCTTAATGCCCGGATTCAGACATTTGATTATTGGGAAAGTCTTATATCTCAATTACTCCCTCCAGATCGAGAAGCATCTTTTTCCAACCGGGCGGGCCGCTAAAGCCGCCTAGTTTTCCGCTGCTGCCAACAACCCGGTGGCAGGGGACGATGACAGGATGGCGGTTAGTTTTCAGGGCTTGCCCGGCTGCCCTCCAGGCCAGTGGGGATCCGGCTTTCTCAGCAGCCTGCCTGTAAGTGATTACTTCACCGAATGGGATCTGGCGCACTTCCTCCAGAACTGCAGCTATAAATGGAGGATAGCCGCTGCAGTCGAGAGGATATTTACTCCAGTCAATAAACTCACCCTGAAGATAACGCTTAAGATCTTCTTCCAGTTCAGGCCAGGGCAGGGGTCGCTCAGGATAATTTTTTTCTGGCGCTGATCCGGGAAAATAAATTTCATATATTCCCATATCGCTGAAAAGGAACAAAAAAACGCCTTTTGGCGTATTGATTCTGCTGCAATATAAATCAGACATAAAGATTCCTCCATTACCTTTTTGTTTACATTTCAAAACGCTAGACATCCATGACAGCTGTGGCTCTTTGGTTAAATACCGTAAGTTCGCTGTAACCTACTGACTGAAGAAGCGAAACTGCTTCAGGAAAATAGCGACCAACCTGATCAGGACTGTGCGCATCTGAGCCCAGGGTTACGGGAATATTTTTTTTACGGCAAATTTCAAGCAATCCCCTGTCGGGGTAGAAATCTCCAACTGGTGCATCACGTCCGGCAGTATTGAGTTCAAAACAGATACCGCTTTTTTTCATTACCT